>CAYTBK010000109.1:0-13140 GCA_964436005.1 uncultured Acidobacteriota bacterium | reverse complement strand
GGGCGAGGCCGGGCAGGCCAGATTGTAGATCTGGTCCACTTCCAGCAGGATGGGTTCCACCACATCGTGGCGGACCAGTTCGAAGGCCGGCCGTTCCATCAGGTGCATGATGTTGCGCTTGCGCCCGGTGAAGAAGTTGTCCAGGCAGATGACCTCGTCGCCGCGGTCCAGCAGCCTTTCGCAGAGGTGCGAACCGATGAAGCCGGCGCCCCCGGTAACCAGGATTCTTTTCATTCGGCCCCCTTTTCGTGGTCGGAAATGTCGTTTCTCTTTTTCGGCCAGATGACGGACGCCAGGATGGAGGCGGCCAGAATGGCGGCCACCGTGCCCAGGGCGACCTCGATGGAAATCTTGTAGCCCTCGGGAAGCACCATCTTGACGCCGACGAACACCAGGACGAGGGAGAGTCCGTAGTTCAGGTAATGGAACAGCTCCATGATTCCCGACAGGGCGAAGAAGAGGGCCCGCAGGCCGAGGATGGCGAAGATGTTGGACGAATACACGATGAACGGGTCGCGCGTAATGGCCAGGATGGCCGGGATGGAGTCGAAGGCGAAGATGATGTCCGAGGTCTCGACCACCAGAAGGACGATGAAGAGGGTGGTCGCCCAGGTCTTCCCGTTTTCCCGGGTGAAGAACTTGCTCCCGTCGTACCCGGCCTTCACGGGCATGACTTTCCGGGCCAGCCGGATGACGATGTTCTTTTCCGGGTGCACATCCGCTTCCTTGTGCAGGGCCATCTTGATGCCGGTGAAGATCAGGAAGGCCCCGAACAGGTAGATCACCCAGTGGAACTGGTTGATGATGGCCACGCCGGCCCAGATGAAGACGGCCCGCATGGCCAGGGCGGAGAGGATGCCCCAGAAGAGGACCTTGTGCTGGTATTTCGCCTCCACCTTGAAGTAGGAGAAGATGATCAGGAAAACGAACAGGTTGTCGACGCTCAAGGCCTTTTCGAGCAGGTATCCGGCCAGGAACTCCATGGCCTTCTCCTTCCCCAGCTCGAAGGCCACCCCGCCCATGAAGACGAACGCGGTGACGATCCAGACCAGGCTCCAGAGCAGCGCCTCCTTCAGCTTGACTGCATGGGGCTTCCGTTGAGACACGCCGAGGTCGATCGCCAGCATGACGATGACGACGACGCCGAAGACGAGCCACATGATGGTTTCATGATTCATGACGCATCTCTCCTTACGCCGCGTCCGTGGGAGTGGAGTTCTCCACCGCGGCGTGGCTGTGACGGCGGCCGTAGCAGAAGTAGAAGACCAGTCCGATGACCAGCCACACCACGAACCGGACCCAGGTTTCCCAGGGCAGGCTCACCATCAGGTAGATGCACATGGACATGCCGATGATCTGCAGGATGAACCGTCGAAACGCCAGGCAGACCAGGGCGAGCCCGCCCAGGAGCAGCGCCAGCCCCTCGCCGGTCAGGAACAGGTAGCGCTCCGCGGCGGTGGTGGTGGGCGCGGTGGCGGCAAAATGGCGCACCACCAGCACGAAGCCCAGCAGCACCAGCCAGCAGACGACAGCGCAGACCCAGCCGCCCGGCACTCGGAACGGCCGCTTCATGTCCTTCCGGGTGTAGCGCAGCACGATCACCCCGGCGCACACGATGACGAAGGCGAAGAGGGTGCCGATGGAGCAGAGCTCAGCCACGTACTGGATGGGCAGGAGCCCGGCCGCCACCGCCACGATGGCCGCCGTGACGGCGGTGGTGACGTACGGGGTGCCGAACCGCTTGTGCACCTTGGCCATGGCCGGAGGGATCAGCCCGTCGCGCGACATGGCGAAGAGAATGCGGGGCTGCCCCATGAGGAGGACCAGCAGCACGGAAGTGATGCCGGCGATGGCCCCCAAACTGACGACGATGGAGACCCAGGGCAGGTGCAACACGTTCAGCACTTTCGCCACCGGGTCGGCCACGTTCTTGAAGTCCTTGTAGTTCACGACCCCCGTCATGACGGCGGAGGAGGCCATGTACAGGATGGTGGTGACCACCAGGGACCCCATGATGCCGATGGGCATGTCCCGCTGCGGGTTGACGGACTCTTCGGCGGTGGTGGAAACGGCGTCGAAGCCGACGTAGGCCAGGAAGACGATGGCGGCCGACGTCATCACGCCGGAAAAGCCGAAGGGCATGAAGGGGTCCCAGTTGGACGTGTTGACGTAGCCGGCCGTCATGGAAATGAACACCAGGATGACCAGCACCTTCAGGATGACGATGACCAGGTTCACCCGGGCGCTCTCCTTGATGCCCCGGATCAGCAGAACGGCGATCAGGCCGACGATGACCATCGCCGGGACGTTGATGATTCCCGGATTCTTGTCGGTGAAAGGGGAGGCCGACAGCGCCGGGGGGATCGCCAGACCGCTGTTGGCCAGCAAATTGTTGACCAGGTTGGAGAAATAGGCGCTCCACCCGATGGCGACGAGGCAGGCGCCGACCATGTACTCCAGCAGCAGATCCCAGCCGATGATCCAGGCGAAGATTTCCCCCAGCGTGGCGTAGCCGTAGGTGTAGGCGCTGCCCGACACCGGAATCATGGAGGCCAGCTCCGCGTAGCTCAAGGCGCTGCAGGCGCAGGTGAAGGCGGTGAAGGCGAAGGCCAGGATGATGCCCGGACCCGAGTGGCTGGCCGCCTCCTCCCCCGGCAGGACGAAGATGCCCACGCCGACGCTGCACCCGATGCCGATGGCGACCAGGTCCCAGGGCCCGAGGGATTTTTTCAGGCTGTGGCCCTCCTCCGTCGTCTGGGCCATGATCTTGTCCAGCGGTTTGGTCCGCAACAGAGCAGAACCCATATTATGCGACCTCCCGAAGAATCATATTGTCCGTCAAGGCATTGCATTATAAGATATACGATTGCAGAGAGAAAGCAATTTCTTGGCGAGGAGCGACGGCACCATGCAATTCCAGAAATTATATGCGTTTCCCCTCATCGTCCTGCTGGGCGTCGCCGGCTGGGCCATCTGCGACGACCGCCGCCCCCACGCCTCGTCGGGCCCGGCCGACAAGCAGGGGGACAAGGCGATCTACAAGGATTACGTTCTCCTGGAAAGGGAAAAACAGGAAGAGGCGGCGCGGGATCAGGCCCGCGCGGAACGCCGGGGCAAAGTGGCCTCGGCGGAGGACGAAAGCCCCAGGCGTTTTCTCAGCATGGATTTTTCCACCGTGAAGAGACCCCGCTCCCTCGACGCCTTCCAGCCGCTCTGGCACCTGCCCCCCAAGCGCCAGTGGTGGACGGGGAACTGCTGGTGCTTCTCGGCCACCTCGCTGATGGAATCGGAGGCCCACCGGTTGCACGGCCTGTCGATCAAGCTGTCGGAGCCCTTCACCGTGTACTGGGAGTTCGTGGAAAAGGCCCGCGAATTCGTGCGCACCAAGGGCGAAAGCCTTTTCGACGAGGGTTCCGAAAGTTCCGCCCTGCTCCGCAGCTGGAAGAAGAACGGCATCGTCCGGGAAAGCGACTACACCGGCCTGGTCGGCAAGGCCACCGTCTTCGACCAGTCCATCATGATGGACGATCTGCATGCCTACCTGGAGTTCGTCAAGACTTCGTCCCTCTGGGACGAGGCTTTCGTGGTCAACGGGGTCCGGCTGATCCTGGACCGCCACATGGGCCGTCCGCCGGAAAAAATCACCGTCGACGGGAACGAGATGTCGCCACAGGATTTTCTCCGGAACGTCCTGAGGATCGAACCCGACGATTACGTCGAGTTCATGTCCTTCCTCTACTCGCCGTTCTGGGAGAGCGGCGAGTACAAGGCCGCGGACAACTACTGGCACGGCCGGGAATACCTGAACGTCCCGCTGGACGAGTGGTACCGGGCGCTCAAGGGCGCCGTGGCCGGCGGATACTCCGTCTGCCTGGGCGGCGACGTATCGGAACCGGGCTACAATGGGCACGAGGACATCGCCGTCATCCCCTCCTTCGACATCCCCCCGGAGTCCATCAACCAGGACGCCCGGGAGTACCGGTTCGACGCGGAGGCGACCACCGACGACCACGGCGTGCACCTGGTGGGCCTCAAGGAAATGGACGGGCACGACTGGTACCTGGTCAAGGACTCCTCCCGATCGGGCCAGCGGGGCGTACCGGGCTACTATTTCTATCGGGACGACTACATCCGGTTGAAAATGCTGACGTTCATGGTGCACAAGGACGCCGCGAAGGACCTTCTGGAGCGCCTGGCCAGGCATGCGGCCTCGAATAAATGACAGGGGAGCCATGAAAGCCCTCGCGCGAACAACGCTGATTCCCGGTGCCTTCCTGGCCATGGCTTTCGCCTTCCTGGCCGCCGCTTCGGGACCAGTCGGCAAGAACGAACCCTGGCGGAGTTTGTTCCCCGCCCTGAAGGGCTGGCAGATGAAAAATCCGCCCGCCCGCGTCCAGGCGGACGGGCTCCCCGGCGCCGTGGGCCAGGAGGCCGGGCTTTGCCTGCAGTACGGTTTCGTCGAGCTGTACGCCGGGCGGTACGGTAGAGGCGACGGGAAAGAACTGGCCGTCGAAATTTACAAAATGGCCGACTCCCTGCAGGCCTTCGGCCTGTACAGCCGGCAGCGCCCCGTCGACGGGGTCTTCCTGGAAGTGGGGGCCGAAGGGTACGTCGCCGACGGCCAAGTGGTCTTCTTCGCCGGCCCTTTCTGCGTCAAGACCCGGGCCAGTGAAGACGCCGACCTCGAGAAAGCCGAGGAACTGGCCCGGGCCATCGGCCAGGCGCTCCCCGCCGAAGGCCGGTTTCCCGAGGAACTCCGGCTCTTCCCGGCGCGGAACCGCCTGTCGGGTTCCGAAATGTTCGTGGCCCGGGACTACCTGGGCCATTCCGCCTTGCGGAATGTCTTTTCCGCCGAGTACGAAGCCTCCGGCGGTCCGTTCACCCTCTTCTTCCTCCGGTGTCCCTCTCCCCGGGAGGCGGCGGACATCCTGGCCGAATGGGGGACGGCGGCCCGTTCGTCCCTTTCCGTCAACGGCGACATGGGGGGAGGTTCCCTCGAGGACCCGGCCGTGGGGCGGGTCCGGGTTGCCTGCCGGGATGGCTGGGTCTGGGGATTGTTTGGCGCCGCCAGCGCCGAGGCCCTCCGGAAGTTCGACGAACTCGGTCGCACTTTGAGCGAGGCCGGCGGCGGCAAGCCGTCCGAATGAGGTGATGCGCATGGCCAACAGAAATCCGTTGCCCAGCCCGGAAGCGAAGCTGTTTTCCTGTTTGTCGAAGGATACCGCCTCCATCCCCGATTTCCTGTTTTCCCAGTCGGCGGCCGGCGTGTACGCCATGGCGCTGGACGCGCCGCTCGACGCCGAACGGATCCAGAACGACGCGGAGACCTTCCGGCAATTCATGGACCGGCTTCGGCTGGTCAAGGTCAACCGGAAATTCATCGAAAGCTGCGGGCTAGACGATTCCGGCCGCTTGCTGGGGAAGCCGCTGCGATCCTTGCTGCCCAGCGAGGCGGAAGGGCTGGCCCTGCTTCGCCTCCTTTTCCGGAACGCCACCGAGCCCTTCCTGAAAAACCTGATGGGGACAGCGCAACCGAGGGCAAAAGCCGGCTGCGCCTGCTGGCTGAACAGCGACTGCCTGCCCGTCTTCGACGACCAGGGCCTGTTCGTGGGCTTCATCGGCCTGGTGAGCGAGAAGGGATCCGGGACAACCGCCTGGGAATCGCCGGACGAAATCCTCTGGCTGCACCGGTTTTTCTGCGAAAGCACCAAGGACCTGCTCTTCTGCATCCGCGTCGAGGATAACGGGGCCTTCGTCATCGAATACCTCAACGCCCAGGCCGCCGCCGTTATCCAAAAACCCAAGTCGGAACTCGAAGGCAAACGGGTCGAGGAAATCTTCAGCGAAAAAAACACCGGCAAAGTCCTCGCCCAATACCGCCGATGCATCGCCGAGGGAAAAACGATCACCTACGAAGAGGATCCGGTGGTCGCCACGGGGCAGTACCATTTCCGCACAATGCTGAGCCCGGTGCGCGACCGGTCGGGGCGGATCACCCGGCTGTTCGGCATCTCGCAGGACCAGACCGAGTTGCGGGCCCTGGGCCTCAGCACGTTGAAGGCCAAGCAGCTCGAGAGCCTCGGCATCCTGGCGTCCGGCATCGCGCACGATTTCAACAACATCCTCAGCGTCATGCTGGGCTTCACCGAACTCTCGCTGGAATCCGAGTCCGTGGACAAGGAAGTCCGCCGGAACCTGCAGCACGTGATCAAAACCGGTCGCCGGGCCAAGGACCTGGTCCAGCGCATCCTGGCCTTCGGCAAAAGCGAGGGCGGCGAGTACAAACCCGTCAGATTGCAGGATATCGTCACCGAAGCCTATCATTTCCTGCGCGAGTCCATCCCGGCCAATTTCCAGGTGACGGTCCAGACCGATTCCGACTGTCCCATGATCTTCGGCGATCAGGTCCAGCTGCACCAGATGATCGTCAACCTGGGGATCAACGCCTACCACGCCATGTGCAGCACGGCCCTGCCCTCCGAGCGGCCGAAGGACCTGCGCCTGGGGCTGCGGAGCGTCGTGCTCAAGACCAGTCCGGACGACACCTGCGAGTTCATCCCGGGCGTCCATGCGGAAGTCACCGTTTCCGATACGGGCACCGGCATCCCCGCCGACGTCCTGGACCATATTTTCGAGCCCTACTTCACCACCAAGGATGCCGGATTCGGCACGGGCCTCGGTCTGCCCATCGTCTACGGCGTCGTGAAAAGCCACAAGGGGTTCATCACCGTCAAGACCGATACCGGGAAGGGCACGACCTTCACGATCTGCCTCCCCGTCCTCCAGGGGGCCCGCGACGAGAAGGCGGCCGTCGCGGCCGCGCAGCCCGCCCTCTCCCTGCGGGGCAACGAGCGCGTGCTGCTGGTGGACGACGAGGTGGTCGCGGCCGGCCTGTACGAACACACGCTGAAAAGCTACGGGTACAAGGTTTCGAAATGCACCTCCGCCGAAGAGGCCCTCGACCGTTTCGAAACCGACCCGGACCGCCACCAGATCCTGGTCACCGACCTGACCATGCCGGTGAAGTCGGGGCTGGACATCTCGGAACGGGTGCTGGCCATCCGGCCCGACACCCCCATCGTCCTCTTCACCGGCTTCGGGACCGAAGCCATACGGACGCAGACGGAGAAGCTGGGGATCAAACACATGCTGCAGAAGCCGTTTCCCGTGGAAGAACTGGTCAAGGCCATCCGGATGTCGCTGGACGAATCCACCCAGGCCAAGCGTAAAGGCGCAAGGAGATAACAAATGGACAGAATTCACAAGATCATCGCCAAAAGAACCCGCTACTCGCGCCGCGCCGCCGAGGACCTCATCCGCGAGGGCCGCGTGCTCGTCAACAACGTCACGGCCCACATCGGCGACCAGGCCGACCCGGAGAAGGACGTCATCGTCCTGGACGGGAAACCGCTTTCCTCGGCCCCGCCCCCCGAGTACATCCTGCTCAACAAGCCCCGCGGGTATCTATGCACCGTTTCCGACCCGGCAGGCCGCCCCACGGTGCTGGACCTTGTGCGGACGACGGTGAAGGTGTACCCGGTGGGGCGACTCGACTACAACACCACCGGGCTCGTCCTGCTGACCAACGACGGCGACATGGCGCTCCGCCTGACCAAGGCGGGCGAACACTGCCCCAAGGTCTACCTCGTGAAGGTGGCGGGCGTGCCGGGGGAGCATCTCCTCGACTCGCTGCGCAAGGGCATCACCCTGGAAGACGGTCGCCTGGCCCCCTGTGAGATCGAGACCCGCCGCACCAAGGCGGGTTCGTATTGCTGGGTCAAGGTGACCCTCTACCAGGGCAAGAACCGGCAGATCCGGCGCATGTTCGAAGCCATCCACCATCCGGTCTTCCAGATCCGCCGCATCGCCATCGGCCCGCTGACCGACGCCGGGCTGGAAATCGGCGAATGGCGGCGGCTGACCGGCGAGGAAATCGCCCTGCTCCGCTCCGACCGGGTTTTCGATGGCCCCCGTTCCGTCAAGCGCGAACGGCCGTTGCAGCGCGGTTTCAAGAAGCCGACGGAAGAGCGGCCGGCGGAACCGCCCGCGGGAAGAAGGCCGGCCGCCGGCGAAAGAAGGCCCCCGCTCCGCCCCCGCTCCGACGCGACGTATCCCCCTTCGGGCAAACCGGGCAAGGAAGGCGGTTTCGGGAAAACGGAGCGCAAGGGCGCCCGCCCGCCCCGCCCGGCCGGCGCCAGGCGTTTCGAGCGGCCCGAGTCGCGCGACCAGTCGCCCGCCCGCGAGGAACGCCCGGCTTTCCCCCGGGACGGCAGGAGAAGGCCCCGCAGCCAGGAACAGGACGAACACCGCGGCGAGGAAAGAACGCCCCGCCCGGCGGCCAGGCAGCCATTCCCCCGTGAAGAACGGAAACGTCCGGAGCGGTCGGGAGAGCGCACCTTCCGCGGGCGTCCGGAAAAACCGTCTCCGCGAAGAGCCGAGCGCCGGCCCGGAGAAGATGAGGGCCGAGCGAGGGAAGGAAGGGAGGACCGCCCCTTCCGCGGGCGTCCGGAAAAGCCTTTCCCGCGGAGGCCGGAACGCCGGCCGGGGGATGAGGAGGGCAGGACGCGGGAAGGACGGGAAGGCCGCCCCTTCCGCGGGCGTCCGGAAAAGCCTTTCCCGCAAAGGCCGGAACGCCGGTCGGTTGATGCGGAAGGCAGGACGAGGGAAGGACGGGAAGAGCGCCCCTTCCGCGGGCGTCCCGAAAAACCTTTCCCGCGGAGGCCCGAGAGCCGGCCTTCCGGGCCGGACGGCAGAACGAGGGGAGAACGGGAGGAACGCCCCGGCCGTCCGGGCAACCCGCGCCGCCCGGAGTTCCCGGCCGAAGGGCATGAGCGCCGGCCTTTCCAGGAGCGGCCGAAATCACCGCGCGGCAAGGGTGTCTCGGAACCCCGGCCGCCGGAACGCTCTTCCCGCGGGGAACGCCCCGAACGGGAATTCCCGTCCGACGGCCGGAGAACTCGTACCGAGTTCCGGCCCTCCGCCCGGAAAGAACACGGCCACCGGGAGGGGCGCCCCCACGGCCCGCGCACCCAGGCCCCGCTGCGCCGCGGGGGAAAGAAGCGTTAGCCGCCGGTTTCAGATCAGGGCGGTGTGCTGCAGGACGATGCGGATCCCGATCGCCAGCAGGACGGTGCCTCCGGCGATCTCCATCCAGGCCCCGAAATGCCGACCGAGCCTGGCGCCCAGGCGCATCCCCGTCCACGTCAACCCGGCGGTGATGATTCCGATCAGGATGCAGGGGAGCAGGACCCCGCCCTTGAGCATCGCGAACGAGATGCCGACGGCGAAAGCGTCGATGCTCGTGGCGACGGAGAGCATGACGAGAGAAGCCCCGCGCGTGGGGTCCTTCCCGTTGGCGGCACGCCGGCTCCCGGCCACCGCGGAACCGTACTCGCGAATGGCGCCGCCGATCATCCGGACGCCGATGAAAGCGAGCAGGCCGAAAGCCACCCAATGATCGTAGGCCTCCACGTAGCGGGCAAAACCGGACCCCGCCAACCAGCCGACCAGGGGCATGGCGAACTGGAAAAACCCGAAGTGAAAGGATAGCCGGAAATAGTGGCGGACCGTGACGCTCGGGAGGGCGACGCTGGTGGCGATGGCGACGGCGAAAGCATCCATGGCCAGGCCGACGGCGATGCCGATGACGGTGAAGATTTCCATGGGGGAGTCGGAAGCCTCCGACGACTATATCTTGAAGAGATCGTCGAAAGCCTTGCGGGCGGAATCGGTGGTCGTCGTCTCCTTGCGCTCCTCCACCATCTTCTCCACCAGGATCTTGGGGGTGAAGAGTTCGCAGGTGTTGCGGTCGCCCTTCCCTTCCACGCGAACGGTGACCGGCTTCAGGCACTGGTTGGGCGCACCGGAGTCGAAGGCGCGGCAGTTCCGGCAGGTGTGCAGCGAGGCGTCGCAGTTCCGGCACTTGTCGGTCACCTGGATGGAATCCATGTAGGTGACGGTCGCGGAACACTCCGCGCACCGGATGGTCCGGCGGTACCGCGTTTCCACCCGCCCCGTCGGTTGCCCTTCGCCCTTGGGCCTTCTTTCGCGGCGGGTGCCCGAATCGTCGGAAAGATATCCTTTCTGCTGGTATTTCCTTGACATGTCGTGATCCTCGATTGTATTGGTTTTCCAGGCCCCGACAGGAACCGGCCAACATGTTATGGTAGGATTTCGGATGAACCGAAGCTGGATTATACCCCGATGACGTCAGCATTGCCAAATCTTTTTTTACCGGGCAGCCCCCTTTTGGCCCGGACAGAGAAAGACTACCAGCCAGAGAACTTCCGTTCCGCTCTGGACAGCATCCCCCCCGGAACGCCCTACCCGGAAGCCGTCGTCTGCCTCTGCCGCCATTTCGTTGGACGCCCCTACCTGGTCTCCCCCCTCGGGGGCGGCCCCGGGCAGGAGGAAACCTTCCGCGCCCAGTTGCTCGGTTTCGACTGCGTCACCTTCTTCGAGACGGTTATCGCCCTGGCCCAGAGCCGCGAGGAGAGTTCGTTCCTCACCCGGCTGCTGGGGCTGCGGTACCGGGAGCACCGGGTGGACTACGCCTTCCGACGTCACTACATGGCCCACTGGCGAGAGGAGAACATCCTCGGCGCCCGGTGCGCACCGATCCCCCAGGCCCCGCCCGAGCGCCGTTGGCGACGCACGGTCAACGCGCTGGCCTGTTTCGGCCCTCGGGAACTGACCATTTTCGGCTGGCCCAAGAAAGAATTCCGCCACTGGGCCCCTTTCGTTCAGAACGGCGACCTCGTCTTCTTCATCTCGGCCCGGCGGGGGCTCGACTATTTCCACACGGGCGTCCTCGCCCGTTCCGGCGGGGAAATCGAGCTGTACCACGCCTCGCGGAGCCGGGGAGCGGTTGTGCAGGTCCCCCTCCCCGTCTTCCTTTCCAACAATCGGATGAGCGGCGTCACCATTTCCCGCCCCCTCCTGTTTCCCGTCGAGAATATGTGACATATTCCTCATGGGCTTTCTTCCGGTCATGGTATAATCCGCAAACATCAGGCGATTCGCGGCGAGCCGGACCATACCATGAAGTACCTCGTCCTTTCGGATATCCACGGCAACCTGGAGGCACTGGAAACTGTGCTGGCCACTTGCCCCGCCTACGACAAGGTGATCATCCTGGGCGACCTGGTGGGCTACGGCGCATCGCCCAACGACGTCATCCGTACTGTCCGCGGGCTGAATCCCGAAGGCATCGTCCGGGGAAACCACGACAAGGTCTGCACCGGGCTCGACTCGGGTCACAACTTCAACAGCAACGCTTTCCTGAGCGCCCTCTGGACGCAGCAGAACCTGAAAGAGGAAAACCTGGAGTACTTGCGGAATGCACCGGCCGGACCGCTCCGGATCGACCCCTACCTGACCATCTGCCACGGCTCGCCCATGGACGAGGACCACTACATCCTCTACCAATTCGACGCGCAGCTGTGCTTCCACTGCTTCGACACCGCCATCTGCCTGTTCGGTCACTCCCACGTGCCGGGTTTCTTCATCCAGGAAGACGTCACGAACGCCTTCTCCTACTTCATCCCCCGCGACTACACCGAATTCCTGCTGACCCTCGACAACAGCCGTCGCTTCCTGGTCAATCCCGGCTCCGTCGGCCAACCCCGCGACGGGGACCCCCGCTCTTCCTACTGCTTCCTGGACACCGAGACCGGGGGCCTCCAGTTTTTCCGCACCGAATACCCCGTGCGACAGGCCGCCGAGAAGATCCGCGGCGCCGGGATGCCCACATTCCTGGCCGACCGCCTGTTCGGCGGAATTTAGCTTTTCTCCCCCCAAAATCTTGTCTTCGGGGCCGCCCTGTGCTAAAAAGGAACCTTTGAATTGGGGAAGGCGACAGACACCATGAAGCACGAAAAAAGTGGAAACACTTCCATCCGCGATCATCTCGACGCATTCATCTCCGAGTGCCTCCGCCTGGGCATCATGTACCAGGACGCCGTTTCCCAGGTCGAGATGGAATTCATCATGCAGGCCCTGGAAAAGACCGGCTACAATATTTCGCAGGCGGCGATCCTCCTTGACATCAACCGCAACACCCTTCGCAAAAAAATCGATCACTACAAGTCTTTTGAACGTTTCCAGGCTCACCAGAACCTTCATTCCTCTCGCTGATCACCCGGCCTTGACCGGAACGCAGAAGAAGGCAGCCCGGGAAGCGTTCCAGACGCCGGCCGGCCGGAGCCGCTACGGCACCATCCTGGTGCGGGTCTACGCCTACCGCAACTCGCTCGGCAAGGTGTCCGCCAGCGGCGGCGTGCTGCGGCTCTGCCTGCACCCGGAGGCCGTTCAGGCCCCCGAGCCGGTCTTCACCTCCCTCCTGCGGATCCTCTCCGCCCGCCTGCACCGCCACCCCGTCGACCCGGCAGCCCTCGAACTGCTCCGCTTTTTTTCGGTGTGCGTCGGCGAGAGCGCTCCGGCGAAAGGAGGGCCGGCCCCGGGTCGCCCGCCCCAGGGCGATCATCACGACCTGCAGGCGGTCTACGACTCCGTCAACCGGGAATGGTTCGACGGGCAGGTCGTCGCCTCCATCGAATGGATGAAGCGGCCCGCCTACCGGAAACTCGCCGAGTACCACCCGGTCCAGGCCAGGATCCGCGTCAGCCCGCTGCTGGACCACCCGGAGGTCCCGAACGCCTACCTCGATTTCCTCGTCTACCACGAAATGCTGCACGCTTTCCTGGGGGGGAAGGAGGCGGGGAGCAAAAAAATATACCATCACAAGCGCTTCCAGGAGATGGAAGCGGCCCACCCGGGCTACCGGGCCGCCCTGCGCTTCGAGCGGGCCTTCCTCTCCCGCTTCCGCAGCCGCCGCGGCCGCCGGGCCAGACGCCTCTCCCTGCGGGGCTGAGCGGGCGACCGAACCAGCAGGAATTGGAGCGAACATGTCCCCACAACACCGAATCCTGGTCGTCGACGATGACGAGGCCGCCCGGGAGGTCCTCCAGGAGGCCCTGCGCCGGGACGGCTACGACGTCGACGCCGCCGAAAGCGCGGAAGAAGCCCTCGCCCTGCTGGAAAGCCGCCAGTTCGACCTGGTGGTGACGGACGTCCACATGTCCGGCATGACCGGCATCGACCTGACGGCCCGGATCTCCGAAACGTGCCCCTCCACCGTCG
>CAYTBK010000108.1:0-13262 GCA_964436005.1 uncultured Acidobacteriota bacterium | reverse complement strand
ACGAGCCCGGAAATGTTGTTGAGAACACTGAAAGCCATGACAAACCTCCTTGTTTGTTTGTTATCGGGAATCCTTTCCCTATTTCGTTCTCTGTCTGAAAAGATCTTTGTCCGGCGACACTGACAATTTTCGGATGTCCGGAGCAAAACTTTAAGAAAAAAATCAAAAGTGCCGAAAAAAATGCCCGGCTATATTATACTCGTCGGCAGAAGCGCCCCCGGTCGCTGGCCCGACTTCATTATCCGACAGAAAAGGGATAGTAATGATTGAACTTACCCATTTGAACGGAAAGGCGTTCTTCCTGAATCCGGACCTGATCATCACCGTGGAGTCGACCCCCGACACCCTGGTTTCCCTGCACACGGGAGACCGGGTGATGGTTCGCGAGAGCGCCGCCGAGGTCGCCCGACGTTTCATGGAATACAAATGCACCATTGAAGAAGGGATGGCTGGCAAGGCCAGGCGCCCGGACATCATCGGGCCTTCCTCCGCCGAGTCCGCCGACGTTCCCCGGAGCGAGCCCGGACGCCGGGAACCCGGGAGGTAAACGTGGACTTCTCCTCCATTCTCGGCATCGTCCTGGGCGTCGGGGCCATCGTCCTCGGCAACTTCCTCGAAGGGAGCCGCATGTCGGTCATCCTGCAGCTGACGGCCGCCATCATCGTTTTCGGCGGAACGTTCGGAGCCGTGTTGCTGGGAAACCCCATGCGGAACGTCATGGCGGCTTTCCGGTCCCTGAAGACCGTCTTCCGGAAAAACGAGCTGGACATCCGGGCCCTGATCGTGGACATGGTCCGGCTTTCCTACAAGGCCCGCCGGGACGGGATCATCTCCCTGGAAGAGGAGACCCGCAAGGCGCACGACCCCTTCCTGAAGCGGGCGCTCAACATGGCTGTGGACGGCACCGACTACAAGGTCATCAAGGAGACGATGGAGATCGAAATGGACGCCATCGAAAGCGAACTCGAGGCCGCCCCCAAGGTCTACGATTCCGCCGGCGGCATCGCCCCGACCATCGGCATCCTTGGCGCGGTCCTGGGGCTCATCCATGTCATGCAGAACCTCACGGACCCGTCCAAGCTGGGCGAGGGCATCGCCGTCGCCTTCGTCGCCACGGTGTACGGCGTCGGTTCGGCCAACCTCATATTCATCCCCATCGCCCAGAAGCTCAAGAACGCCATACCGGTCCGGATGTCTTACTTCCAGGCGATCCTGGAAGGGGTGCTGTCTATCCAGAGCGGCGACAACCCCCGGCTCATCGAGGAGAAGCTGATCAGTTTCCTGCCCAGCTCCCAGCGGAAGACCTACACCTCGGCGGTAGACAAGTTCAAACCGTCCGGCCTTTAGGCCCGGGACGCAGTCGGCCATGCGCAGAAAGAAGCATCCCGGTCACGAGAACCTCGATCGCTGGCTCGTGTCCTACGCCGACTTCATCACGCTGCTTTTCGCCTTCTTCACCACCATGTACGCCATCTCCACCGTGGACGCCAAGAAGCTGGGCCGCATGGTCCTGGCCATGCAGGCCGCCTTCGACGACACGGTCCAGGGGACCCAGGGGCACCCCGAGCCCGGCGTCTTCAACACCGGTTTTCCCAACGGGATGCCCGGCCCCTTCGAAGGAACGAACCAGAAGCTGACCGACATCCAGAAGCGCCAGGCCAAAATGCGGCAGGAAGACCTGATGAAGGCCCGGCAGGGCAGCCTGCCCCAGATCAAGAACGACCTTGACCAGATGGCCGCCCGCAGCGCCCTGAGCAGTACCGTGAAGGTGTCCCTGAAGACGAGGGGGGTGGTGGTGAGCCTGGCCGAGGCGGGGTTCTTCGACAGCGGTTCGGCGGAGGTCCGCCCGGGATCGCTGCCCGTTCTGGACAAGATGTGCGAATACCTGAAAACCATCCCCAATTTCATCCGGATCGAAGGCCACACCGACAACGTCCCCATCAACACGCCGCGGTTCCCTTCCAACTTCGAGCTCTCCACGGCCCGGGCGACGACCATCCTTTCCTACATGGTCAAGCAGCGAGGGCTGGACGCCGGGCGTCTCTCCGCCGCCGGTTACGGGGAACACCACCCGGCGGAAACCAACGACACGGCGGAAGGGCGGGCCCGCAATCGCCGGGTGGACGTCGTCATCCTGTCCCCGACGGCGATGCTCAGCGAACCGGCTTTCGACGAATCCCCCGCGGCGCCGAGGACGGCCAGCCCCATGGCCGGCCGCTGACGGCCCGGAGCCTGGCGTTGGGAAGCCTCCGTCCCCCCCGGAAAACGCTCTTCTTCTGCGGCGTTCTGCTGAGCCGCCGGCTGGACTGGGCCCCGGTCCGGTCATCCCTGGAGAGCGAATTCGGGGAAATCCTGGCCGAGTCGACGGCCTATCCCTTCACGTCTTCCGACTACTACCGGGAGGAGACCGGGCCGGAGATCGAGCGGCGGTTCCTGGCTTTCGACCCGCTCCGCGAGCCGACCCTGCTGGCGGATTGGAAGATCCGTTCCAACGAGGTCGAGTCGGCGCTGGCGGGGCGGTTCGGCGGCGAGTTCCCCCGGCCCGTGAACATCGACCCCGGCTACATCGACCTGCCCAAGATCGTCCTGGCCAGCACGAAGGATTTCTTTCACCGCATCCCCCTCCCGGGAGGCATCTACGCCGAGGTCACCCTTTACTACCGGTTCGGGACCTGGCAGCCGTTGCCGTGGACCTTCCCCGATTTCGCCACGGGCGCCTACCACTCCTTTTTCCTTTCTCTCCGCGGGATTCTGCACCACCGCCGAAAAGAAGGGGAATGACGTGCACGCCCTGCTCGTCAATCCCTGGATCGAGGATTTCGCCGCCTACGATTTCTGGGCGCGGCCGCTGGGGCTGCTGCAGGTGGCGGACCTGGCCCGGCGGGGTGGGGTTTCCGTCACCTTCGTCGACTGCCTGAGCCGGGAAACGGCAGGCGGTACCGTGCGGTTCCGCGCCACCGGCAAGTTCGCCAGCGTTACCATCGCCACGCCGGCGGCCCTGGGCGGCGCCCGGCGGGGCTTCCACCGGTACGGAATGGCGGAGGACGCCTTCCACGCCCGGTTGGACAGCCTTCCCCCTCCGGACGTCGTGTTCGTTACCTGCATGATGACCTATTGGTACGGCGGGGCTTTCCGGGCGGCTGCCCTCATCCGGAAGCGCTTCCCTTCCGTTCCCGTCGTCCTGGGCGGCGTGTACGCCGCCCTGTGCCCGGACCACGCCCGGCGGAGCGCTCTCTTCGACGCCGTCTTCCCGCACAAGACCGTCCCGGATCTCTGCGCCGCCCTCGGCGCCTACCTTGGCCGGCCGCTGACCCCGGACCCGCCGCCCGTGCCCGCCTACGACCTGTACGGCCAGCCTCTTTACCACGTGGCGATGACCACGGGGGTGGGGTGCCCCTACCGATGTTCCTATTGCGCCGCGCCCCTGCTGTACCCCCGGCTCGAGAGAAAGCCGATCGCCCATCTGCTACGGGAACTCGAAACCATCGTGACCGTCGGGCAGACCCGGGATGTCGCCCTGTACGACGATGCTCTCCTGGCCGGGGCGTCGTCCCACGCCCTCCCTTTCTTCGAGGCGGTGGCGGAGCGGTTGCCCGGCCTGCGCTTCCACCTGCCCAACGCCATCCACCCCGGCAAGCTGACCGACCCGCTCTGCGCGGCCATGCGGAAGGCCGGTGTCGCCACCGTCCGCCTGGGGGTGGAGAGCACGGCGCGATCCTTCCAGGCCCGATCGTCGGGGAAGGTGGATGCGGACGCTTTCGCCGGCGGCGTGGACTGCCTTTTCCGGGCCGGTTTCCGGGCGCGGGACGTGGGGTGCTATCTCCTGTACGGGGCGCCGGGCCTGTCCGCGGAGGACACGCTGCGCGACGTCGCCCTGGCCGCCCGCCTGGGGATCAAGGTCAGCCTGGCCGCCTTCAGCCCCATCCCCGGCACGCCGGACTTCGAGGCGGAGGCGCAGGAACGGCCCGGGATACGGGAGGAACCCCTGCTGCACAACAGCACCCTGTCTCTAATCCGCCGACCGGAGGAGTATGCCCGGGTCAAGGAAGCCGTGCGCCGGGCCAACGAGCGGGCCGACTGGCCGGAGAGTGGGCGAAGCGGATGAGCCGGCGCCGCGGGGCCGGGCTCAGCGGAGAGGGGCCCTTTCCAGCAGGGAGGCGATGATCTTCAGGAATTCTTTGATTTCGATGGGTTTGATAATCACCCTGTCGAAACCGGCCTCGGCGAAACGTTCCTTGTCCCCGCGCATGGCGAAGGAGGTGACGGCCACCGTGGGAAGGTCCCGGGTCCGTTCGTCCGCCTTGAGCCGGGCCAGGGCCTCCAATCCGTTCAGCACCGGCATCTGGATGTCCATCAGGATGAGGTCGGGCCGCTGCTGCAGCGCCATCGCCACGGCTTCCTGCCCGTCCCGGGTTTCCAGCGTGCGGAACCCGTGGACCTCCAGCAGGTCGCGTAACAGCTTCCGGTTCTTTTCGTCGTCTTCGGCGATCAGGATGGTTTGCGCCATGGATTCGCTTCTCCGGGTTCGCCGCCTCCCGCCGGCGGCCGGTTCAGACGGCCGTTTCGGCAGGAGCGGGCTGCCAGGGGATCTCGACGATGAAGCAAGACCCTTTTCCCGCTCCCTGGCTTTCCAGCCGGATATGGCCGCCGTGCAGCTCGACCAGCCGACGGGTGAGATGAAGGCCCAGGCCGGTGCCGGGCGTCTTTCCCGCGGACCCGCTCTGCACCTGGTAAAAGGGCTCGAACAGTTGGCCCTGCAATTCCAGGGGGACGCCGATGCCGGTATCCTCGACCACGATCCGCAGCCAACGCCGTTCCCCGGCCGGTGCCTTTTTTAGGGGGAAGGGCTCCGGTCCTCCCCCGGCGGTCGGGAAGCCCCCGGGCGACCGGTCGTCCTCCGGGACGAATTCCACTTTCACTCTGATGGCGCCTTCGGGCGGCGTGAACTTGACGGCGTTGGAGAGAAGGTTGTAGACGATCTGCTTCATCTTGCGCTCATCGGCCACGAACAGGCTGTCCTCGTGTTCGGCGGGAAGGTGGGCCTGCAGCAGGACCCTGTTCTTCAGCGCCTTCTCCTTGACGATGTTGAGCGTATTGCGGATGAAGGAGGAGAGGTGGACCTTGCCCGGTTCCAGTTCCATGCGCCCGGCCTCGATCTTGGCCAGGTCGAGGATGTCGTTGATGAGGGCGAGGAGATGGTAGGAACTGTCCGAAATGTCTGCCAGGTATTCCTCCTGCTTTTCCGTGAGGGAGCCGAAATATTTCTCCTGCAGCATCTGGGTGAAGCCAAGGATGGCGCTGAGGGGCGTCCGGAGTTCGTGCGACATGTTGGCCAGGAAGTCCGACTTGGCCTTGTTGGCCAGGTCGGCCGCCACCTGCGCCTCCTTCAGTTCTTCGTTGGCGGTTCGCAGTTCGGCGGTGCGTTCGGCCACCAATTGTTCCAGTTCCGAGGCGTGGCGTTTCGTTTCCTGCAGCAGGCGGGCCTGTTCGATGGCGATGGTGATCTGGCTGGCCACTTCGCCGGCGATTTCGGTCTCTTCCGGCGTGACGGCGCGAGCGCCTTCCCAACCGATGTGCAGGATGCCGTACAATTCCTGCGCCGACAGGAGCGGAATTTCGATGCCGGAATTCTCTCTGTCGGGCTGGATAAGTTCACTGAGGGAGGAACAACTGCCGGCGCCGGGCGAGTTGTTCCCGATTTCGGTGCCGTCTCGGCGAAGGAAATCCAGAGACCCTTCCGCCCCTGCCGGCAACTCGATGGTCTTCTGCTCGATAGACAGGCCCTGGGCACCGGCGGAGAAAACCTGCAACTCCCTTTTCCCCGCGGAGAACAGCCCGATGCCGACCCGGGGGGAACGAAGCAACTCCTGGAGGTGCCCAAGGGCTGTCCGCACGATGGATTCGGGAGACTCCGCGGCCTGCAGGATGGCCTGGTCGATGGCGTGCAGGATGCGCAACCGCTCGGCGGTCCGGCGCAGGGCTTCCTCGTCCTGCTTGCGGCCGCGCCGGACCTCGGCCTGGAAAAGCTCGCGCTGGACGGCGGGGACCAGGCGCTTCAGGTTGTCCTTCATCAGGTAGTCGTGCGCGCCCGATTTCATCATCTCCACGGCGACTTCTTCGCCGCACGTTCCGGAAACGGCGAGGAAGGGAAGGTCCAGCCCCGAATTTTTCAGCAGTTCGAGCGCGGCCCGACCGTTGAATTGCGGAAGGCTGTAGTCCGAGATGAGGACATCCCAGGCTTGTCGCGCCAGGGCGGCGGTCATCTGGGCGGCGCTTTCCACCCGCTGAGAATGGATTTCGTACCCCCCCGACCGCAGCGCCTGAACGATCATCTCGGCGTCCTCTTCCGAATCCTCCACGAGCAGGACATTCAAGTGAACTGGCATCGTTTTCCCCCGTGTGCTGCCCGTCGGCCGCGTGGGCCACTCTCCCGAGCCGGCTCCGCCCACCGCCCGTCACGATGCGGCGCCATCGGTTGCCCGCCCCCGGCCGGGGAGGGCAACGGCAACCTCCCTTTCCGCCTGCCGGAAATGGAACCCTTTGCGAGAGCGAACCTTCCGTCCCCGACCGATTCCTTTGACATGGGCAATCAAATCCGATACAATGTGTGCATTATAATCCTTGTCGGTTTGGATCGGAAGTTTTTTTCAGTCAGGCGGACTGGCTGTTGACGGGAAACAGGCGGACTGTTCCCGGGCCGGAAATGTCCTTTCGAAAAGAAGAAAAGGAGCAGCTCCATGGAGAAAGTTCCCCCCATTCTCTACGCCGAGGACAACGAAAACGACATCGAACTGACCCTGGCGGCGATTTCCGAGTGCCACCTGGAGAACCGGGTGGACATCGTTCGGGATGGCCAGGAGGTCATGGATTACCTGCAGTACCGGGGGAAATACCAGAACCGTCCGGTGGAGCGGCCCGTGGTGGTCTTTCTCGACATCAAGATGCCGAGGATGGACGGCATCCAGACCCTTCAGGCCATCAAAGCCGATGAAAGCCTGAAAACCATTCCCGTCGTCATGCTCACTTCGTCCTCGATGGAAAGCGACATGGTGGAAAGCTACAATCTCGGCGTCAACGCGTATGTCGTCAAACCCGTCGATTTCACGGAGTTCATCGAGGTCGTCAAGAAGATCGGGGCGTTCTGGGTGATGATCAACAGGACGGTCTAGGCAGGTCGGAAACTGTCCGCCGACGCACCCCGCGGGGCAGTCGCTGCGGTGGCCGGCCGGCGAGGGGACAGCCTCAGGGAGGGGGGCCTCCCTGGAAATGATACCGCTGTGGAAATCTTGAAACGTCGCCGATGAACAGGGAGGGGAGGGAGAATGGCGCAGCGGACCTGCCTGCCGGGGCATGCAACGTTTGCCGAACCGAGGCCGGTGGGAAACGTCTCGATCCTAGCGTTCCCCTGGCTGGTCTTCGTTTGCCTGACGGCTTGCCTCGAGGCCCAGCAGCGCAGCCTGTACGAGATGAGCCCGTTGGAGCTGGCCCAGGTCGAAGTTTCCGCCGGCACGCTGGTTTCCACCGAGATGCGGTATTCGCCGAATTCCATCACCATCATCACCCGCGACATGATCAAGGCCAGCGGGGCACGGAACCTGCTGGAGCTGCTCTCGACCTTCGTCCCCAGTTTCCAGACCCTCCGGCATCCGGCTTTGCCCGACCGGATCGGGATGCGGGGGATGATCTCCGACCTGAACACGAAGATGATCCTGCTCGTCAACGGGAAAGTCATGAACAGCCAGCCGTTGCTTGGTATCTCTTCCGAAGTCGACCTTTCCCTGCTGGACGATATCGATTGCATCGAAGTCGTGAGCGGTTCCGGTTCGGCCACCTACGGGTCGGGCGCCCTCAACGGCATCATCAGCATCACCACCCGGAACGGCGACAGTTTCAAGGGGGGGGAGGTCTCGGGTAGCGCTGGCGCCGAAGAGGTGTACGGCAACGCCGAAGTCCAGTGGGGGGGCACGGTCCCGTGGAATGGCCGGTTGTACGCCTATTACGGGCTGGATCATTATGTCGGCGCGTCCGTCTCTGATTCGCCCGTGTTTTTCGGCACGGCCTTCGACGTGAAGAAGCCGCCGTATGCGGTGCACCCCGATACGGCGGTGGAACTGCCTTTCGTCAAGGACCGGGGGGCCGACCGGGATGTCCGCCAAAAAGTTTTTCTCGATTTCCGCAAGGAAAACCTCGATCTGTGGTTCCGCTACACCGAAGGGGGCACCAGCGGCTTGCGGGCAGGCCGTCTTCTTCTGATCAACCAGGGAATGCCCTTGTCGCCGGAGGATTATCGCGCGCCGTACGATCAGTTGACCGTCAGCGCGAATTACCGGCTGTCCTGCGGCGAGAATTGGCATATCGAGAACCAGGTCAGCTATGACCAGATGCACGCCGAATGGTACCTGGCCATCCCGTCCCGGTATCGGACGGGCGAGAAGAAGCTCTCGGCGCGAAGCATCGCCAAATGGACGCCGGGCGAAAAACACGCGCTGGCCTTCGGTGCGGAATTCCTGCACGGCAGCTATCACGGCGAATACTTCGCCGGCGGCGCGCCCGCCGCTTTTGATTGGGACACGACGTCGTACGCCTTCCTGGCGGAGCACGCCTGGCATTTCCTGCCGGCCTGGCACTCCATCGTTTCCGCCCGGATCGACAAGCGCACGCAATCGGATTTCGTGCTGAGCCCGCGGCTGGCCATGATCTTCGAACCGGTGCCCTCCACCAACATCGCCTTTGCCTGGAGCCGGTCCAACCGTTTTGCCGACGAATACTACTATCAGTATTCCCGCAGCCTGGGCCAAGCCGTCGAGCCGGAGCGGGAAAACCTGGAAACCGTAGAACTGCGGGTGACCCAGATGTTGGGGAGATCTTTGCGCATCCAGGCGTTGGGGTACTGGTCGAAGCAGGACGTGCTGGCCTGGGACCCCGCCCAGCGGGTGGAGAAGATGCAGGGCACCCTGCGCTACCACGGAATCGAACTGCTGGGCACCCTGACGACCGAAAAGGTCCAGGTCAACTTTTCTCACGTCTACACCAAGCTGGAGTCCATGCGCCTGCTGCGCCCGAACACGCAAACCCTGCTGACTTCCCAGCCCTACGGCTACGGCGACGATTTCCACATGGTTCCGCGCCACCTCACCAAACTGTCCATCAACTATCGGATTACCGGTTCGCTCAGCGTTTTCGCCTCCCTGCAGCACGCCTGGAGATACGAGGGGGCGAGGGACTACGCCTGGTACAACCGGCAAGTTTTACACATGCTTGCCTTCACCATGGTCGACCCGGGGGCGGAGTCGGGGTTTGCGGGGCCAACGACTGTCAACTTCAATGCCGTTTACGACATTTCGAAAAAATGGACGCTCAGCCTGAGCGCCCACAACTTGCTGGGCTGGTTCGACAACAGTCTGAATAAAATCCGTTATTACAGCTGCATGGACGCTTGCCGGGCGGAAACGGCGGCCCTGGCGGCGAAATTGACATGGCGTTTTTAGCGGTGCACGACGATGGACCATCACTGTGATTCCGGCGGGCGAAGTACCAGACGTTTCATTCCGCAACGCCTTCGTTGCCTGGCCCTGGGGATCGCCGGCCTTCTGCTGCTCGGCGCCCTGCCCGGACAACCGACCAACAGCGCACTCGAAGCCCGCGTGAAATCGGCCTATATTTATAATTTTTTGAAGTTTATCGATTGGCCGAGTTCGAGCCTGGGATCGGAAAATGATCCGATCCTCATCTGCGTGATCGGCAAGGACGCCATGGCCAGCATCCTGACGGAACTGGAGAGTTTCCGGGTGAAGGGGCGCCCCTTGCGCGTGAAGTATGCGGTTCTCGACAAATCTCCCCTCCCATCCTGCCAGGTCCTCTTTCTGAGCAGTTCCGAGCAGCGCCAGTTCAAGCTGGTGCTGGAGAAACTCCAGGGGCGGAACGTCTTGACCATCAGCGATATTCCGGGCTTTGCCCGGCAGGGCGGGGTAATCGGGTTCGTCAACGAAACCGGGAAGGTAAAGATTGAAATCAACCTGGCCGCCGCACAGCAAGCCAATTTGAAAATCAGCGCCAAATTGCTGGAAGTGGCCCGGATCATCGATCGGAACTGACATGCGGATGACCCAAACCCTCAAGGAACTGCCCATCCGGAAGAAGCTGATCCTCCTGATCATGGTGTCGACCTGCCTGGGGGTTCTGCTTTCGGTGGCGGCTTTCGTCATCGGCGATCGGTACTGGTATCGGAAAGATCTGGAAGAAAACGCCTCCGTCCTGGGGAAAGTGATCGCCGACCGCAGCACGGCCGCGCTCACGTTCAACGACGCCGGCCTGGCCGAAGAGAACCTGCTCACGCTGCGCAACAACGAATCCGTCATGGCCGCATGCATTTACGATGAAAACGGAACGGTATTCTCCTCCTATCTCGCGCCAGGGCAGAAGGGGTTCCGTTTCCCCCGGATCGTCAACGCCGGCTTCCACCGGTTCGAGAATGACCGTCTCGTCCTGTGCGAACCGATCGTGTTGGACGGAAAGCAGATCGGCACCGTGTACATCAATTCCAGCCTGAGCGCGCTGGCCGACCATTTCCACCGTTACCTGATCTACGGCGTCGTCATCATTCTCATCTCCAGCCTGGTGTGCTATTGCCTCTCCTCCCGGCTGCAGCGCCTGGTTTCGGAGCCGTTGGTCCAGCAGGAGGAACGCTACCGCCTGATATCGAAGGCCGTGTCGGATTATGTTTTTTCTTCGCGCGTGGAGCGGGACGGGACACTTACGCCCGTCTGGGTCGACGGCGCCTTCGAGGCCATCACCGGTTATTCATTCCCGGAGTACTGTGCCGCCGGCGGGTGGCTGGCCTTGCTGCACCCTGACGACCGAACCGTCGACGCCGGGGACATCGGGAAGCTGCAAGCGAACCGCCAGGTGCGCACCCGGGTGCGCATCGTGACCAGGACCGGCGAAGTCGTCTGGGTTCGCGTTTACGCCAGCCCCTTGTGGGATGAAAAGGAAAACCGGCTGACCGGCATCTACGGCGCCGTCCAGGACATCACCGAGCGGGTGGCGACGGAAGAGAAGATCCGGGAACTGAATCTGAGCCTGGAAAAGCGGGTGGAGGAGCGTACGGCCCAACTGGAGGCCGCGAACAAGGACCTGGAAGCCTTTGCCTATTCGGTTTCTCATGATCTGCGGTCGCCGCTCCGGCACATCGACGGTTTCACGAAGCTGGTGCAGAGCAGCCAGAGAGAGCTGACCCCGGAGGCCAGCCGCTACCTGCGGAAAGTCGTCGACGCCACGGCCCGCATGAGCCGGATGATCGACGAGTTGCTCAGTTTCTCCCGGTTGGGGCGGAAAGCATTGAAAAAAACGGATGTGGCCCTGGGGGAACTGGTGAAACGGGTGATCGAACAAACCAGGCACGAGACGGAGACGAGACCCATCGAATTCCGCGTCGGCCTGCTGCCAACGGTCCCGGGCGATTCCGAGCTCCTGCAGCTGGCTTTCGAGAACCTGATTCTGAACGCCGTCAAGTTCACTTCGAAAAAGGAACATGCCATCGTGGAAATCGGGCAAACGGACGACCACCCCGGTTTCCGCACCGTTTTTGTGAAGGACAACGGCGCCGGATTCGACATGGCCTATGCGGACCGCCTGTTCGGCGTTTTTCAACGCCTGCACACGAGCAGCGAGTTTGAGGGGACGGGCATCGGATTGGCCAACGTCAAGAGGATCATCCAGAAACATGGCGGCACGATCCGGGCCGAGGGCGAAGTGGACAGGGGGGCCACGTTTTGGATCTCCCTGCCCGGGTGATCGGCCGATCCTGCCTTCGGCCGGGAGACGGGCCGGCCCAACCGAAAAAAAAGAGAGCCTCTCCGGGGAGAGGCTCTCGGTGGGTTCGGGGCAGGGGGATTACCCGCGGGTCATGGACTCCAGGAAGTCCTTGTTGGTGGGCGTCTTCCTCAGCTTGTCGAGCAGCAGTTCCATGGCTTCCACCGGGGAGAGCGGGTTGAGGACCTTGCGGAGCACCCAGACCCGGTTGAGCTCGTCCTTGGGGATGAGCAGCTCTTCCTTGCGCGTGCCGGACTTGTTGATGTCGATGGCCGGGAAGATGCGGCGCTCCACCAGCTTGCGGTCGAGGTTGATCTCCATGTTGCCGGTGCCCTTGAACTCTTCGAAGATGACGTCGTCCATGCGGCTGCCGGTGTCCACCAGGGCGGTGGCGATGATGGTCAGCGATCCGCCTTCCTCGATGTTGCGGGCGGAGCCGAAGAACCGCTTGGGGCGTTGCAGGGCGTTGGAGTCGATGCCGCCGGAGAGGACCTTCCCGCTGGGGGGCACGATGGTGTTGTAGGCCCGGGCCAGGCGGGTGATGCTGTCGAGGACGATGACCACGTCCTTCTGGTACTCGACGAGACGCTTGGCCTTCTCGATGACCATCTCGGCCACCTGCACGTGCCGGGTGGCGGGTTCGTCGAAGGTGGAGCTGATGACTTCGCCGTCCACGGACCGCCGCATGTCGGTGACTTCCTCCGGCCGTTCGTCGATGAGCAGCACGATGAGGTACACTTCCGGGTGGTTGGCCGTGATGGAGTTGGCGATGGCCTGCATCAGCATGGTCTTGCCGGTGCGGGGGGCCGCCACGATCAGGCCGCGCTGCCCTTTGCCGATGGGGGAGAGCAGGTCGAGGACCCGGCCGGTCAGGTTGTCGGTGGCCGTCTCCATCTTCAGGCGCTCGTTCGGGTAGATGGGCGTCAGGTTGTCGAAGAAGATCTTGTTGCGGGCTTCGGCGGGGTGCTCGAAGTTGATGGCCTCCACCTTGATCAGGGCGAAGTACCGTTCCCCCTCCTTGGGCGGCCGGATCTGGCCGGACACCGTGTCGCCGGTGCGCAGGTCGAACTTGCGGATCTGCGAGGGGGACACGTAGATGTCGTCGGGCCCGGGGAGGTAGTTGTAATCGGGCGACCGCAGAAAGCCGAAGCCGTCCGGCAAGATTTCCAGCACGCCTTCGGAGAAGATCAGCCCGCTCTTTTCCGTCTGGGCCTTCAGGATCTGGAAGATCAGCTCCTGTTTGCGCATGCCCGAGACGCCCAGGACGCCCAGGTCCTTGGCGATGCGGGTCAGCTCGCCGATGCTCAATTCCTTGAGGTCCGCAATGTTGAGAGGCTTTTCGCCGTTATCGGGGACGTCCTCCGTATCGGTGTCGGGGAAGTCGGGCTCGAGCGGCAGTCCTTCTTGCTGATGTTTATTCTTCATGTGTGCCTCCAATAGTCTTTGGGTTT
>CAYTBK010000107.1:0-13289 GCA_964436005.1 uncultured Acidobacteriota bacterium | reverse complement strand
ACGCCAGACTGGGCGTCCTTCCGCCGGCCTCGTTATAATGGGCCGGGAATTCAGGGTGCATGCGGTTCAGGCAGCGGATGAGGGTGCTCTTCCCGCAGCCCGAGGGGCCCATGATGGCCGTCAGGCGCTTCTCGTACACCGGGAGGGTCACGTCGCGGAGCACCCGGTGCTCCCCGTAGAAGGCACTGATGTTCTCGGTCCTCAGTATCGGATACTCCATTTTTTCACCACCATTCTCGAAATGAGGTTCGTCGACAGCACCATGGCGATGAGCACCACGGAGGCGCCCCAGGCCACGGCCTGGTCGTCGGGCCAGGGACTGTTGGCGCACTTGAAGATCACCTTGGGCAGGGCGTCCATGGGCTTGAGCGGGTCGGTCTCCAGCATGGGGTTCCCGAAGGCCGTGAAGAGGAGCGGCGCCGTCTCGCCGGCCACGCGCGACACGCCCATGAGGACCGCGGACACGATGCCGGGGAGGCCGCAGGGCACCCACACCTTGAGGATCGTCCGATAGCGGGGCACGCCCAGGGCGTAAGAGGCCTCCAGGATGTGGGCCGGCACCAGCTTGAGGACCTCCTCGGTGCCCCGCACCACCAGGGGCAGCATCATGACCCCCAGCGCCATGCCGCCGGACAGGGCGGAGAAGTGGCCCATGGTGCGCACCATCCAGAGGTTGAAGAGGATGCCGATGACCACCGAAGGCAGGCCCTGGAGCACGTCCACCGACAGCCGGGCCAGGTCGGCAAAGAGGGAACGGCGGGCCTGGGCCAGCCAGACGCCTGCCGCCACCCCCACGGGCACCGCCAGGGCGGAGGCCATGGCCACCATCATCAACGAACCCACGATGGCGGGGCCGATGCCGTCGCCGCCCTCGTTGGGCGGCGTGGGCACGCCGGTGAGGAACTGCCAGTCGAGGCAGGCCGCCCCGCGGGAGACGATGTGCCAGAGAATCAGGGCCAGCGGCGCCAGGGCCAGCAGCGAGACCAGGTAGACCAGGCCGGTGAAGGCGGTATTCTTCGTTTTGCGGATGGAAAAGTTCCCGTGTACCATGTCAGACCTGCACCCTGGATTTCTTGATGACGGCGGTGCCCACCGTGTTGATGAGGGCCGTCACCAGGAAGAGGATCAGCCCGACACCGATCAGCGCCGAGTAGTGCGTGGGCGAGGTGGATTCCGCCAGTTCGTTGGCGATGACGCTGGCCATGGTGTTGGCCGGGGCGAACAGGCTTTTGGGAACCTCGCAAAGGTTGCCGATGACCATGGTGACGGCCATGGTTTCTCCCAGGGCCCGGCCCAGGGAGAGGAGGACGCCGGCCAGGATGCCCGAGCGGGCGTGGGGGAGCACGACCCGGCGCACCACCTCGTAGCGCGTCGCCCCCAGGGAGTAGGCCGCCTCCTTGAGGTCGGCCGGCACCATCCCGATGACCTCCCGGGCGATGGAGGCCGTGTTGGGGATGATCATCACGGCCAGGACCAGGGAGGCCGACAGCACGTTGGTGCCGAACTGCACCGTGGGGTCGAAGTGGCGGCCGACGGACTGCACCAGGGGCACGAGGACCATGAGGCCCCACAGGCCGTAGATCACCGAGGGGATGGCCGCGATGAGGTCCACGAAGCTCTTGACGAGGTCGGCCAGCCGGCCCGACCGGCGGAATTCCCCCAGCAGGACGGCGATGGCCAGGGAGAAGGGCAGAGAAAGGAGCAGGGCGAGGAAGGAGGTCAGCAGGGTGCCCGCCAGGAAGGGGGCGACGCCGAAGACGCCCCTGGCGGCCCTCTCCGTCAGCCAGGCGCTGACGAAGGGCGGGTAGCCGGAGAAGGGGAAATCGGCGTAGAGTTGGGCGGGCGGGGCAGGGTTCCATTCCGTCCCGAAGACGAAGCTTCCGCCGAAGTACTTCAAGGCGGGGGAGGCGCCGAGGTACAGGGTGACGCACATGGCCAGCAGCATCAGGACGAGCGCCAGCACCGACAGGGCAAGGCCCTTTTGGAAGAGGGTTTCCTTGAGCCGGCGGGGCAGGCGGCCGGTTAATCCCATCGCTCTTTCTCCTTGGGGCCGGGAGCGGGCCCCGGGAGGCCCGCCCCTGACGGGTTCGCTACTTGACCAGTCCCTGGCCGTTGAAGCGGATGCTTCGGATCAGCGCTTCCGCTTTGCCCACCATCGCCTTAGGCAGGGGAGCGTAGAGAAGGTCCTTGCAGTACATCTGCCCCTCGTGGGTCATCCACCACAGCAGCTTGGCCATGGCCTTGGCCTTGGCCTGGGCCCGCCCCCCGTAGTTCTGCTCGGGGTAGACCAGAATCCAGGTGAAGGCGCTGATGGGGTATCCGTCCTTGGCCGCCGTGTCGGAGATGGTGGCCCGGGTGTCGGCGGGGATTTCCGTGTTGCCGGCGGCGCTCACCGAAAGGATGGAGGGCTTGACGAAGACGCCGCTCTTGTTGCGGATGATCCCGTAGGGCATCCGGTTCTTCTCCGCGTAGGCCAACTCGACGTAGCCGACTCCGCCCTGGGTCTGCTTGACCAGCTGGGCCACGCCGGGGTTGCCCTTGCCGCCGATGCCCACGGGCCACTTCACCGCCGTGCTGGCGCCCACGCGCAGCCGCCACTCCGGGCTCACCTTGCTCAGGTAGTCGGTGAAGGCGAAGGTAGTGCCGCTGCCGTCGGACCGGTGTACCACCGAAATGGCCAGCGCGGGCAGGGCCACGCCGGGATTGAGGGCCGCCAGGCGGCCGTCGTTCCACTGCTTGATCCGGCCCAGGAAGATGTCGGCGACGACGTCGGGCGTCATCTTCAGGAAAGGGTTGCCGGGGATGTTGTAGGTCACCACCACCGCGCCGAGGCAGGTGGGGATGTGCAGGACGGTTCCGCCCAGCGGAGCCATCTGGGCGTCCTTCAGGTAGGCGTCGGAGCCGGCGAAGTCGACGGTCCGCTGGGTGAACTGCTGAATGCCGCCGCCCGAACCGATGCCCTGGTAGTTGATCTTCACACCGCTCTGGTTGTAGTAGACGTCGAACATTTTCTGGTACAGGGGTTCCGGGAAGGTGGCCCCGGCGCCGACGAGTTCCTGCTGGCCCAGCGCGGCAGCCCCGGACAGAGCGACGGCCAGTAGGGCGAAGAAGGCCAGCTTGCCGGTCGGGTGAAACAATGAATTTCCAATCAATCGCTTGCGAGAATCGAACATGGGTTTTCCTCCATTGGTCGCGGTGCTTTCCGCGTGGATCTGCGCAACCCGTCTTCATCTTAGGGCGCGCGTGTAAGGTCTCTGTATGTTGGGCGTTAATTTTCCGTGAATTCTCGGGCGCTCAGAACTTGTACTCCAGGTCCACCAGGAGCCGCTTGAAGCCGGGGGCCGTGCCGGTGACGGGTTTCGTGAAGAAGGCGTTGGCCCCGACGGTCAGATTGTCGTAGATGTTGAACTTGAAGACCAGGGCGGTACCCTTGCGGTTGTTGTGCCCGAAGTCGCTGTCGGTGAAGGCGCCCACCAGGGCGTCGGCTTCGATGTGCCGGTAGGTGCCGTAGATCGACCAGTCGTTCCGCTTCTTGTTCTGGCCCACCATGAACCCCATCTGCCAGGCCTTGTCCTGGTCGGCGTTCACGCCGGTGTGGTTCTGGTCGTTGATGTTCCGGTAGTACTCGAAGTTGCCCTCCAGGGCGAGGTCGCCGACTTTCCCGTTGACTTTGGCCATGACGCCCAGGGAGTCGAACTTCCCGGCGGCCAGGACATCGGTGACCGAACCGACGGGCTTGACCACCGTGTTCCCGTTGGCGTACTTGTAGTTCGTGGCGTAGCAGACGTAGTGGTAGTAGCTGGACGAGACCGTGGCCTTGACGGGGCCCACGGGCACGGTCACCCCACCCTGGTAGGCCAGCAGGTAAGCGTCCTCGGCGGCCGCGTTTTCCTTGATGAGGAGTTCGCCCACGGTGAAGAAGGGGGTCACCCCGCCGAAGCTCCGGGTGAAGGTCTGGTAGAAGCCCTCGGGGTTGACGTCCGTGTCGTAGACCAGCGGGATGCCGGCGGTCTGGACGAAGACGTTCTTGAACTTGCCGCCGCCGAAGGTGAAGAAGTGGCCCGGGATGTCCGGCGTCCAGGTGATGTAGGCCTGGTCGATCCAGGCGCCCTTGCGCTCCCAGCTCGCCCCCATGGTCTGGTTGGTGGAGGTGGACTCCCCGCCCAGGTCCTGCCCGTTGGCCAGGGTGGTGTTCCCCGAGGCGAACTGGAAGTGCCCCGTCAGGCCGAAGCCCAGGGTCTTCTGGGCGTTCACGCGCAGGCGGAAGCGGTAGCGGTTGCGCGTGGCCGTGCTGTCGTCGTAGTCGGTGCCCTCGTAGCGGAGCCGGACGTCGCCGCCGAACTGGAAGCCGGCCAGGTTGCCCTTCTTGAGCTCCCTGGAAACGGCCTTGTCCGCCACGTCCATGGCCATCTTCTTGTTTTCCGCGTCTTTGTCGGACAACTCCTGTTGGGTGACCATCTCCTGCTTCAGGGCGTCCAGGGCCTCCTGCTGGGCCTTGATCTGGGCCTCCAGCTGGTGGACGCGCTCCTCCAGGCCGGGGGCGGCCCCGGCCGTCTGAGCCCTCAGCAGGGCCGCGGCCAGGCTCAGGGAAAGGAACAACAGCAGTCTCAGGTGTCTCATCGATACCTCCTCCGAAGATTTGAGGGCGGAGTATCGCGCGGCACGTTGAAGCCCTGATAATGTGGGCGTGAATTTTTCGTGAATCCCGACCGGAGCGGATCGAACCGGTCGACGCGGGCGGTGGCCGTTCCCGCTGGCCTCCCGCCCGGCCGGAGCGGTCCGGCAGACGCTCTTTCCCCTTGCCATCTGCCGGATTTCCGGAAGGTGGTCGCCGCCGGGGAAGCCCCCCCACGGTGGCTGGCGCTCCTGGAGGACCGGGTGCTCATGGGCCAGGGCAAGAAGCAGGTCTACGGGACGCAGGTCACCTTCCACCAGACCACCGGCAAACCCGAGCTGTACCCCGTGGAGAACGAGCCCGAGGTTGACAGCCGCCGGGCCCGGGTGGGACTGCCGCCGTTCCGGGAATACCTGAGCGAATTCGGCATCGATTACGTTCCCGCCCGTTGAGCCCATCGCCGGGCCGGATTCGCAACAGCCCCCGGACTGCCGGCATCTTACCGGCATCCCCCTGGGAATCCAGCGCCGGAGGCCGGCGGGAAGCCGGCGGTCCCGGTGCCGGCGAACTCGCCGCGGGTCCTGGCGAGCGATTCTCCACCTTTGCCCCGGCCGGGTCCGCGCGCAATTTCTTTTCCAGGTCTAATTTTATTATTAGAAATAAAACGACATAAATAGACAACACCAGGGCGCCGAAGCGCCCTGGCGCCGGGACACCAGGAAAACCGGATTAAATCAAGGACCGGGTGAAAACCGGTGACAGCGAGGGAACAGTAAGCCTCAGGCCTCGGCGGACTCTTTCTTTCCGGAAGTCCGGGCGGCGGCGGCTTTCTCCTTCCGGCAGTCGTCGATCCAGGCGCAGTCATGCTCGCCGCAAATCGCGACCCGCTCCGTGCCGTAGCACGGCACGTTGTGCTCCCGGTTCTGGATGGCCTGGATCAGGTCCCTTTTCTTCCGGCCGTTGGCCTGCAGGCCCATCTTTCCGGCCAGCGAGCGGATTTGGTCCATCTTCATGTCGTTTCTCCTTCCACGGCAGTTGTTGCGCAAGATGCCGGCGGCCGGTTGGCGAAACCCGCCGGCCGCCCGCCCGCCTCGCCCCGAACCGCCATCCCGTTTCCCAGGCGCAGCGCAGGACGCACAGACGGAACCCGGTCGATCACCGGCGCCCGGTGAAGTGGACGTGCCAGTGCATTTTGGACTGGAGGTGGGGAAGGTTTTCCTGGAGGACGGCCTGACCGAACGGGAAGATCTTGCGCAGGCGGCTGGTGTCGATGTCGACCCTCTTTTCCCGGGAAACGTTTTCCGTCAGGAAATTCAGCAGCTCGTAGGCCGAATTGCCGTCCAGCACTCCCGTGAGCCGGATGCTCAGCTTGTCCGCCTCCGAACGCGTGTCGATGTGGAAATCCTTCGCCATGACATCCTCCCAGTTTTATCCGATCGCTCGCCCAGAGCGGGGGACGATTGCCGCCCCACCGACTCCCCGCTGGCCCGCAAAGACAGAACTTCCCCCTTCTCCCAATATGCAACCGGCATGCCATACCGGCCACCGCCTTGGGCAGCCAGGTCAACTCATGGGAGGGAAAACTGTTGGTCCACTTTGAAGCCACAAGGCCAGGGCGATTCTCGCGAAACAAAATCGCGACATATCGCGATTTTAGCGAAATTTCGTCACATCTCACGATCGGCGGAGGCCCAGTTTCTGCATCCGGCTCCGCAGGGTGCTCGGCTTCATCCCCAGCAGGTCCGCGGCCCCGCCCCGGCCGCTGATCCGCCAGCGGGCGCTTTCAAGCACGTGCAGGATGTGGGTGCGCTCGACATCCTGCATCTGCCGGGAGACCGGGAGCGCCTCCTCGGGCATTTTCGGCGCCTCGATCCTCAGCCGGGGCCCCGGGGCGACGATCATGGCCCGCTCCACCAGGTTCTTCAGTTCCCGGATGTTGCCGGGCCAGGGATACCGCATCAGGGCTTCCATGTCGTTCTCGTCGACGGTGCGGACCGTCTTGCCCATGGCCTTCCCGAACTCGTCGACGAAAGCCCAGACCAGCAGCGGGATGTCCTCGCGGCGTTCCCGCAGGGGCGGGAGGTGGATGGGGAAGACGTTGAGCCGGTAGTACAGGTCCTGGCGGAACTGGCCTTCGCGCATGGCCTGCTCCAGGTCGCGGTGCGTCGCGGCGACGACCCGGGCGTTCACCGCGATGCTCCGGGAGCCACCCAGCCGCTCGATCCGCTTTTCCGCCAGGGCCCGCAGCAGCTTCACCTGCAGTTCGGGGCCCAGGTCGCCGATCTCGTCCAGGAACAGGGTGGAGCCGTTGGCCATCTCGAAGCGGCCGAGCTGCTGCGACAGAGCCCCGGTGTAGGCGCCCTTCTCCCGCCCGAACAGCTCGCTCTCGATGAGGGTGGAGGGCAAGGCCGCGCAGTTCACGCTGACCATGGGCCGGTTCCGGCGCGGGCTCAGCTGGTGGATGAACTTGGCCAGCATCTCCTTGCCGGTCCCGGTTTCCCCGAGCAGCAGGACCGTGGTGTCGGCGGGGGCCACCTGCTCCGCCAGGTGGTGAACCTGCTGGAAGGCCTGGCTCTGCCCGACGATGTCGGTGAAGCGGCTGAGCTTCTTCACTTCCCGACGCAGCTGCACGTTCTCCTCCCGCAGGCTGTCCCGGAGGTCCTTTCCTTCTTCCAGAGCATGCTGGAGTTGCGCTTCGATCATCTTCCGCGGCGTGATGTCGATGACGGTGTGCACCAGCCCCAGGAGCTGCCCCGCCGGGTCCAGGACCGGGTCCGCCGTCAGCAGGAACCAGGCCCCCCGCGACCGGTCCTCCACTTCCTGCTCCTGGTGGACTTTCGAGACAAGGGCGGCCGACAGCGGCGCCGGGACGCCACCCTCGCCCGCCAGGGCGAACAGGGCTCCGTAAGGGGAACCGGGAACCTGCTTGGCGGGGCGCTCCAGGAAGGCGGCAGCGGCAGCGTTGGCCCGGACGACGCGCAAGTCCGGGGAGAGCAGCAGAACGGGGTTGCGGATGGCGTCGAAGGTGGTCTGCCATTCGTTGGCGATCCGGCCGACAGTCTCCTCCAGACGCTTGCGGTCGGTGATGTCCATGGAGAAGGCCAGCACGCCGGCGATCTCGCCCCGCTCGTTGTACCAAGGGACCTTGTCGGTGAGCGCCCAGCGCAACTCCCCCACCGCCGTGCGATACGGCTCCTCGATGCCGGTCTTGGGCCGGCCGGAGGCGATGACCTCCAGGTCGTCCCGGAAATACTTGTCGGCCAGCCAGTCCGGCGCGACCTCCTCGTTCGGCCGGTTCTCCAGGTCCGCGGGCGACATGTTCATCATCTCCGCCGCCACCTTGTTCACCCGCAGGATCTTGTTTTCCCGGTCCTTGAACCAGATGGAGGCCGGCACGGTGTCCAGGATCAACTGGAGTTCCCGGGTGATCCGGCGCAGTTCCTCCTCGGCCTGCCGATGCCGGGTGATGTCCCGGGCCACGCCGACGTACTGGCCGACCTGGCCGTTTCGGTCCTGGACGGGAAACGCCCGGTCCCGGATCCACCGGGTGGAACCGTCCGGCCGGATGATCCGGTACTCGTGCTCGAACGGCAGGCCGCTGGCCTTGCGCTGGTAGTCTTCCAGCACCCGCTCGCGGTCCTCCTCGTGGATGGAGTCGATGAAGGACCGGGGTTCCCGGTACAGGCTCTCCCGCGACCGGCCCCAGACCCGCTCGTAGCCCTGGCTGATGTAGAACATGTGCCCGATTTCCAGGTCGGCCATCCAGAACACTTCGTCGATGGTCTCGGCGATCTGCTCGAAACGCTCGCGGTTCACCCGCACCGCCTCTTCCTTGTCCGCCAGCTCGCGATGGGCCCGGTGGAGCCGAAGCGCCAAACCGACGGCGTTGCGCCAGGCGGGCAGGCCCGCACCGGCGGCCACGCAGCCGTAGGGGGAGAGCCGCTCCGCCTCTTCGGTCAGCCCGCGATCGTCCCGGAGCAGGATGAAAACGACCGGAACATCGCAAACGGACAGGATCTCCGGCGCCGCCGCGAATCCGTCCGGTTCCGCCGTCACGAGGACCAGGTCGACAGGATTCTCCCCCGCCCGAAGGCGCTCGACGGCCTCCCCGCCCGTGGCCGCGCAGGCGACCGCGTACCCCTCCCGCTCCAGCAACCGGACTTCCGTCGCCGCCAGCGCTTTCCGGCTCCCGACAAACAACAGCCTTTGACCTGTCTGATCCATGGTTCCGTCGCTCCGTGGAAGGTGGAGACGCCCGGCCGGCCCTATCGGCCACCGGAAGGCCGCCACACTTGGCAAGAATGCCCACCGGTCATCCATCGAGGAAAACGGTTTTTCATTCCGAAGGCGCGGGCCGGTTTCATCCGCATTGTACGGCAGAGCCCGCTGATTGAAAACGCCAAAAACGGCCTCCTTCTACCGATTGTCGTTCCAGGGGTTTCAGGACGAAGGCGAAAAAATTACGCTGAAATGAAATCTTGTGCATCTGTATACTTCAGAAAGGATTTCAAAAGGCGTTCCCGTCTTCTTGTCGAAAAGGGAAACTTCTTTGTCGAGATCGAATGGAATGCAGCGCAAAGACAGCCTTGATTTTCACCTCATTTCAACCTCGCTGTGGAGCATCGACATGCCTGAATCTCCGAAAAAGAACACCGCCGCATACGATTTCAGTCATCCATGGCCTTGCCGGCCGTTCGTGCTCGCGTTCTCGCTTTGGGTTGCGCTCTGTTGGGCCGGCGCGTCGATTCCGACCACGGAGCGTACCGCCCTGATCGCTCTGTACGAGAGCACGGGGGGCGACCAATGGGACGACCACCACGGCTGGAAGACTCCCCCTCTCCACGCAGACGGCTTTGCCCTGCCGGGAACGGAGGACGGGTGGTTCGGGGTCACCGTGGAAAGCGATCACGTCATTCAGGTAGGTTTGATAGCGAACAACCTCTCCGGGACAATCCCCGCCGTCCTGAGCAACCTGGGCGCCCTGCAATACCTGTTCCTGTCCGAAAACCACCTGGAAGGGAGCATCCCGGCCGAACTGGGCAACCTGGCCAGCCTGCAGTACCTCATGCTGAACAGCAACCGACTCGGTGGCGACATCCCGCCCCAACTCGGTGAATTGAAGAACCTGCGTAGCCTCTGGTTGTCCGACAACCGGCTTTGTGGAACCATTCCGCTCGAACTGGGCAGCCTGACCAGCCTGCAGGAACTTTTGCTGAGCCAGAACCTTCTTGCCGGCAACATCCCCCCCGCACTCGGGGGCCTGACCAATCTGGCCTTTCTGTCCCTGGACAACAACCAGTTCGACGGAGACATCCCGGCGGAGCTCGCCGGTTTGGCCAAGCTGCAACTCCTGGAATTGGACAACAACCTCCTCTCCGGCCATATCCCCACAGCACTGGGCAGCCTGGCCAACTTGGAAGTTCTTTCTTTGAGTTTCAACCAGCTCTGCGGAGCCATCCCCCCCGAAGTGGGCAGCCTGATCAACCTGCGCCTTCTGGGACTGAACGACAACCAATTTGCGAACAACATCCCCCCCGAACTGGGCAGCCTGGCCAACCTGCAGTACCTCTGGCTGAACGACAACCAACTGTCCGGCAACATCCCGTCCACGCTGGGCAGCCTGAAACAGTGCCAAATTCTGGGATTGTATTCCAATCAGCTGGAGGGGAACATTCCGGCCGAGCTGGGCAACCTCACCGGCCTGACCATTCTTTCCTTGAGCTATAACCAGCTCACGGGAAACGTCCCGGCCGAACTCGGCGACCTGGGCAGCCTTCAATCCCTGGAATTGTCGGGCAACCAACTTTCAGGCCCGATCCCGCCGGAGCTGGGCCGGCTGACCAACCTGGCCGGGCTTCATCTGAGCGGCAACCAACTTTCCGGCAGCATCCCGTCGGCACTGGGCGACCTGGCCAACCTGCGAAGCCTGGACCTGGCCGGAAACCTTCTCTCCGGGAGCCTCCCACCCGAACTGGGCGGCCTGGCCAACCTGCAATACGTCTCGCTGAACAGCAACCAACTATCCGGCAGCATCCCCTCTGCACTGGGGAGCCTGGCCAACTTGAAAAGCATCTGGCTGCAAGACAACCAACTGTCCGGCGACATCCCCTCCGCACTGGGAGGCCTGACCAACCTGCGAACCCTGGGGCTGGCCCGAAACCGCCTCTCCGGCAACATTCCGCCGGAACTGGGAAACCTGGCGAACCTCCAGGACCTCTGGTTGGCCAGCAACCAACTGAGCGGGAGCATGCCTCCTGATTTGGGCAAGCTGGTCAACCTGAGCGCCAACACATCCGACCTTCGCTGGAATGCCCTCTACACGGACAACACTGCCCTGCACACCTTTCTCGACAGAATCCAGGTTGGCAGCGACTGGGAAAGCACCCAGACGGTAGCACCCGCAAACCTCACCGCCGGTTCGCCGACCACCTCTTCCCTCATTGTCTCCTGGACTCCCATCCCCTACGCCGACGGGGCCGGCGGATATGGCGTCCACTTCGCCACCTCGCCCGGAGGGCCCTACACGCTCTTCGATACCACTGGAGACAAGAGGGCTTCCTCCATGGCGATAACGGGCCTGGCCCCGGACACGCCCTACTTCTTCCGCGTGCAGACTTTCACCGCCACCCACGCCAACAACCAGAATGCCGTGGCGAGCGAGTTTTCCGCCCCTGCCAGCGGCACCACCAAGGTCTGCACGAAACCGACCATTGTCCAACACCCAGATGACACCGGTTATTGCCCGGGGTCGTACGGATTTCTCTTCATTTTTGCTTCCGGGTCAGAACCCCTGCACTACCAGTGGTACAAGGGGCTCAGCGGCGACACGACGAACCCGGTGGGAGAAGACCGCAACGATTTCAGTGAAAGCTCACTGTCGACCACGAGCAGCTTCTGGGTCCGGGTCAGCAACGATTGCGGGCAGGCGGACAGTCGGGCGGCCGTCATCACTCCCGGAAAGGGAACGAACATCCTGACCGAGCCGGCCGACACCGTTGTGCGACATGGGGCCTCGGCCACCTTTTCCGTAGCGGCCGCTGGAGAACGATTGCTCTATCGTTGGTACGAAGGAGAGTCCGGGGACACTTCTCACGGGACCAACGTCTGGGACGCCAACCTGATCGTCGGCCCCGTCGAGAAGACCCGGCGCTTCTGGGTGAAGGTGTGGGGGGGGTGCGGCTCTCAGAACAGCCGAACCGCCGTTGTAACGACTGTTGAGCCCGACGGGGACCTCAACGAAGACGGGACCACGGACGCCCTGGACCTGCAGTCGCTGGCGAGCTACCTGGCCGATGTGAGCGCCTGTGGAGCCACGTACCCCTTCGCCGGGGACATCAATCACGACGACCTGCTGAACTCCCTCGACCTGGTTCTGCTCATGCGGGCCTTGTCGGAATAGGGACGGCTAGCTGGAAAAACGACCGAAAAGCTGCCGCGGCCAGGATACAGTGCCGCGGCCGGCTACTCCATCCCGAGCAGGTTATGGTGGCCGGTTAGATCCTTGACCCGGCCGGCCACGACGTCGGCCCGGTCGAAGGCGTGCATGGGCAGGTACATGGTCCCCTCCAGGCGGCCGTAGACCTTCTCCAGGAAGGCGAATTCGGCGTCCCGATACTTGAGCCAGGCCCGCTGGGCCTCGCGCAGGGCGGCCTGCTCCTCGGGCCGCAGCCTGGCCATGACCTGGCCGTAGACCCGGTTCAGCTCCTGGTCCCACTTCTGGTACGCCAGGTCCGCCAGCTGGATCATCCCGGCCGTGGACTGGTACTGCGGCTTCTCCATGTTCTCGTCCACCCAGCGCTCGATGGGGTGCCGGGTGTCCTTCCCCTGGGCGGCCAGCGGCGCGGCGGCGGCGACGAGCAACCAGACGGCGAAGGCGATACGCTTCATGGCTCCTCCTCTTTCTCCCGACACGGTGGAGTGGCCAGGCGCCCGGCCGGGAAGGGTGTTTTCCCCATTGTAAAACCAGATCGGCGGGAAATGCTTCGAATATTCGTCCGGCTGGGCCGGGGCGGCCCCGGGTCCGCCCACGGTCGCCTTGCGGGAGTAGCGTCGGGAGGATCAGCGAGAGCGCGGCGAGAGCAGCCGAAGGAGCTCCCCGTAGGCGGCCGCGGCCCGCTCGCGGGTCTGCTCGGGCGTCCCGGAGGTGTCCACCACCAGGTCGGACCCACCGCGCTTGCCGTCCAGCGGCAGCTGGGAGGCCAGGCGGGCGCGGGCCGCCTCTTCGGGGAGGGCGTCCCGGTCCATGAGGCGCCGCAGTTGGACCTCCGCCGGGCACCAGGCCAGGACCACCGGACGGTACGGCGCCGGGTCGCAGGCCTCGAAGAGCAGGGGGATCTCGGCCACCACCAGGCGGTGCGGGTCGGAGGCGCCCAGTTGCTCCAGCCGCGCGGCCAATGTCGCCAGGATGCCCGGGTGGGTCAGCGCGTTCAGGTCGCGGAGGGCCGCCTCGTCACCGAAGACCAAGCCACCGAGGGCTTTGCGGTCGACGGTGCCGTCCGGCGCCAGGACGGTCGGCCCGAAGCGGGAGGCGATGGCGCCCGCCACCGCCGGGTCGGCCATGACTTCGCGGGAGAGGAGGTCTGCATTGACGATGGAAGCGCCCAGTTGCTTGAATACGCCGGCGACGAAGGATTTCCCCGAAGCGATGCCGCCGGTGAGGGAGGCTTTCACTCCC
>CAYTBK010000106.1:12243-13376 GCA_964436005.1 uncultured Acidobacteriota bacterium | reverse complement strand
GCCCGCCTGCGCCCTCGACCACGGGACCCCCTTCCAGCTCCTGGCGGCGGTGATCCTGTCGGCCCAGTGCACCGACGCCCGGGTCAACGCCATCACCCCCGCCCTCTTCGCCCGCTTCCCCGACCCGCCCGCCATGGCGGCCGCCGAGCCGGCCGAACTGGAGGGACTCGTCCGGACGGCCGGCCTGTTCCGCAACAAAGCCCGGCACCTACGGGAGTCCGCCCGGCAGATCGTCGAGCGCTTCGGCGGGGAGGTGCCCCGCACCATGGCGGAGCTGACGTCTTTGCCCGGCGTGGCCCGCAAGACCGCCAACGTCGTGCTGGGCAACGCGTTCGGCCGGAACGAGGGCGTGGCCGTCGACACCCACGTCTTCCGCCTGGCCCGCCGGCTCGGCCTGTCAGAGGCGCCGACGCCCGCCGGCGTGGAGCAGAACCTCATGGACCTCGCCCCCCGGGCCGAGTGGGCCGCGCTGTCCCACTGGCTCATCCGGCTGGGGCGCAGCCGCTGCACGGCCCGGCGCCCCGACTGCCCGGCGTGCCCCTTTTCGGACCTATGCCCCCGTCATGGAGTGGAGCCGTGAAAAAGCAAACCTACACCAACACCCTTTTCATCGTCATCCTGCTGTTCTTCCTGTACTACTTCTACGCCATCGCCCGGCCCTTCCTGGGGGTCTTCGTCTGGGCGGCCATCGCGGCAGTCACCCTGAACCCGGTCAACCGGAAGTTCCGCGTGTGGTTCCGGGGGCGGAAGTCGCTCAGCGCCTTCTGCACCCTCATGGTCTTCCTGGGCGGCCTCTTCGCCCCCCTCATGGTCCTGGTCTCCATCATCGCCCGACAGGCCGCCTGGGTAGTCGACAAGCTCTCCACCGGCGGCATCCCCCCCGAGCTGACCAACTTCTGGCTGCACCCGCAAACGGTGAAGATCCGCCAGTTGCTCTCCATCACCGACGAGGCGCTGGCCGAGGCCGGCAAGAAGGTCTTCCGCTTCCTGGCCGAGCAGAGTTCCGTGCTGGTGGGCACCATCCTCGAGTCGCTGGTCCACTTCGCCTTCATGCTCATCGTCCTGTACTACTTCTTCAAGTTCGGCGAGGACATCGTGGCCTGGTTCCGCCGCATCCTGCCCTTCAAGGCCGA
>CAYTBK010000106.1:0-12143 GCA_964436005.1 uncultured Acidobacteriota bacterium | reverse complement strand
AGTTCGGCGAGGACATCGTGGCCTGGTTCCGCCGCATCCTGCCCTTCAAGGCCGAGCAGGAGAAGCGATTCCTGACCCACATGTCCAACGTGGTGCGCGGGACCATGATGGGGATGCTGGTGACGGTCCTGCTGCAGGGATTCCTGGCCGGCATCGGCTTCTGGATCCTCGGCTTCCCCTCGCCCCTAGTGTGGGCTGTCCTGACGGCCTTCGCCGCCCTGGTGCCCGCCGTGGGAGCGGCGCTGATCTGGGCCCCCACCGCCGTCTACCTGTTCTGCGCCGGCCAGCTGACGGCCGGGATCGTCATGGCCCTGTGGGGCATCGTCGTCCTCGGCGTGGTGGACAACGTGGTCAAGCCCCTGATCATCCAGGGCAAGGTCCGGCTGCACTCGGCCATCATCCTGTTCAGCATCATGGGCGGCATCCCCGTGTTCGGCGTGGCCGGGTTCGTGCTCGGGCCGCTGGTGGTCTCGGTGGCCATCGCCCTGCTGGAGGAGGTCCAGACCATCGTGGCCGTGGCGGACAGGAAGGAGAAGACCTCCGACGCCGGGCAGGAGGCGCCCGGAACCGAGGCACCCGCGGCCCCCTGACGGCCTGGCATGTCGGAAACCACGGAGACACAGCCGGGTGGCGATACCGGTCAGGACGAGCGGAGAATGCCGTCGGGGCGGTGGGAGAAGCCACGGCTCCCACTGATTCGACTTTGCACATCCCATCCATTTATGTCGTAATTTTCTGTTTTCTTTGTGTCTTTCGTGGTAGCCAGCCCGATGTCGCCGGCGGCCTTCGTGGCCTTTGTGCATTCGTGGTTTTCTTCTTCCCTCCTGAAAGCGGCAGCTCGAAGGCTCGCTGCCGCACTCCGAAAGTGCGCCTTCCGGCGGAAGGCGCCTCCTCCTAAGCCTCCTCCTCCACCTCGGCGCGCTCCCGGCGTCGGGCGAAGCCGCCAAAGAGCGCCGGGATGACCAGCAGGTTCAGCACCGTGGCCCCCGCCAGCCCCCCGAGGATGACCACGGCCATGGGGGCCAGGATCTCGTTGCCCGGCTGCTCCGCCCGGAAGGCGAAGGGCAGCATGGCCAGGCCGGCCGCCAGGGTGGTCATGACCACCGGGCGCAACCGCTCCAGCGACCCCTTCCACACCGCCTCGCCGGGCGGGAGGTTCTCCTCCTCCTCCAGGTAGCGGTAGTGGGAGACGAGCAGGATCCCGTTCCGCGTGGCGATGCCGAAGAGGGTGACGAAACCCACCAGGGCGGCCACGCTGATGACGCCCCCGCTGCACCAGACGGCCACGATGCCGCCGGAGAAGGCCAGGGGCAGGTTGAGGGTGATGAGCACGGCCGTCTTCAGCGAGCGGAACTCCATGGCCAGGATGAGCACGATCACCGTCAGGGAGACGAGGCTGAGCAGCAGAAGCGTCCGCGTGGCCTCGGCCTCGCTCTCGAACTGGCCGCCGTACTGCACGAAGTAGCCCTCGGGCAGCTTGACCTCCCGCTCCACCCGGGCACGGACGTCCTCGAACACCCCGCGCAGGTCCCGGCCGGACACGTTGGCCGTCACCATGATCTTGCGCATGCCGTTCTCGCGCTGGATGAGCGGCGGCCCCGAGGCCGGGCGCACCTCGGCCACCGACGCCAGGGGCACCTGGACGCCGGAGGCGGAACGCACCCGCAGCGCTTCCAGGGCCCGGCGGTCCTCCCGGCAGGAGGCGGGCAGGCGCAGCACCACGTCGAAGACCCGCTCCTTCTGCATGACCTTCGTGGTCACGCAGCCGGACACGGCGGTCTCCAGCGTCTCCGCCAGGTCCTCCACCGTCAGGCCGGCCCGGGCCAGCCGCTCCCGGTCGGGCACCACGCGGACCTGCGGCGTTTCCGCCTGCTGCTCCACCGACAGGTCCACCAGGCCCCGGATGCCGGCCAGGCGGGCCCTGACCGTCTCGGCCAGGCCGCGCAGAACCGCCAGGTCCGTCCCGAAGATCTTGATGGCGATGTTGGCCGTGGCGCCGGACATCATGTGGTCGATGCGGTGGGACACCGGCTGCCCGAAGGCGGCGGCCAGGCCGGGAAAGCCGGCGGACAGCGCCCGGAGCTCGTCCACCACCTCGGAAAAGCGGCGCCCCCGCAGGTCCAGCTGCAGGTCCACCTCCGAGGAGCCGGGCGGCTTGCCGTGCTCGTCCTGCTCGCCCCGGCCCGTGATCCGCGAGGTCTTCACCACGCAGGGGTGGGTGCGCAGCTTCTTCTCCAGCTGCGCGGCCAGGACCGAGCCCATGGTCAGGTCGGTGCCGGGCGGCGAGGCCACCATCACCGTCAGGGCCCCCTCGTTGAAGGTCGGCAGGAAGGAGCGGCCCATCCGGAAGAGCAGCAGCAACGACCCGGCGAAGACGGCCAGCGCCAGGGCGATCACCGGCAGGGGGTGCCGTATGGCGAAGCGCAGCAGCGGCCGGTAGCCGGCCGTCAGAGCGCGGGCCACCAGGCTCTCCCGCTCCCGCCGCACGGCCCGCGAACGGGGCAGCAGCACGGCGCAGAGGGCCGGCGTCAGGGTCAGGGCCACCAGCAGGGAGGCCCCGATGGAGATGACGTAGGAAAGACCCAGCGGCTTGAGCAGGCGACCCTCCAGGCCGCCCAGGAAGAAGAGGGGCACGAAGACCAGCACGATGATCAGGGTGGCGTTGACGATGGAGGAGCGGATCTCCCGGGAGGCGCCGAACACCACGTCCAGCGAGCGCACGCGCTGGTCCTCCGCCCGGGAGGCGTTCTCGCGCAGCCGGCGGAAGACGTTCTCCACGTCGATGATGGCGTCGTCCACGATGATGCCGATGGCGATGGCCATGCCGCCGAGGGTCATGGTGTTGATGGAGGCGTCGAAGAAGCGCAGCACGAACACTGCGAAGATCAGCGAGACGGGCATGGCGGCCACGGAGATGAGGGTGGAGCGGACGTTGCCGAGGAACAGGAAGAGGATGACGAGCACCAGCAGCGAGCCCTCCAGCAGCACGGTGCCGATGTTCCGCACGGCGGGAAGAATGAAGTCGGACTGGCGGTAGAGCTTCCGGTCCAGCACCATGCCCGCGGGCAGGGAGCGGTCCAGCTCGTCGAGGGCCTTGTCCACGCGGGCGATGACGTCGAGGGTGTTGGCGTCGGGGTGCTTGAGCACGGCCAGCAGCACGGCGGGGCGGCCGTCCACCGCCGCGTCGCCGGTGCGGAAGGCGGCCCCCACGCCGACCTCGGCCACGTCGCCGAGCAGGACGGGGACGCCCCCGGCCGTCGAAACCGCCGTCATGGCGATGTCGGCCGCGTCGCGGAAACGGCCGATGCCGCGGATCACTTCCTGGCGGCCGTTCGTCTCCACGATGCCGGCGGAGAAGTTCCGGTTGGAGGCGGCCAGGGCCCGGTGCAGGTCGGCCAGGGCCAGGCCCCGGGCCTCGAGCTTGACCGGGTCGGCGGTCACCTGGAACTGCCGGACGTCCCCGCCGATGGCGACGACCTGGGACACCCCGGGCACGGAGAGCAACCGGCGCTTGACCACGTAGTCGGCCGTCTCCCGCAGGGCCAGGCGGGACACCGGCCGGGACCCGGCCACGCCGCCTTCCCGCAGGGCCACGTACATGATCTCGCCCATGACGGAGGAGACCGGCGAAAGCTCGGGGACGGTCCCTTCGGGCAGGTTGTCGGACACCCCCTGCACCTTCTCGGCCACCACCTGGCGCGCCCGGTAAATGTCGGCGCCCCAGTCGAACTCCACCCAGACGGTGGAGAGGCCGGCCACCGAGGAGGAACGCACGCGGCGGACCCCCGGCGCGCCGTTGATGGCGGTCTCGATGGGGAAGGTGACCAGGGTCTCCACCTCCTCGGGCGCCATGCCGTGGGCCTCTGTCATCACCGTGACCGTGGGGGCGGTGAGGTCGGGCAGCACGTCCACGGGGACGCGGAAAGCTACCCAGACCCCGGCGGCGGACAGGAGCAGGGTGAGCAGGATGACCAGGGGACGGTTGTCCAGCGACCAGCGAATCAGCTTGTCCAGCATGGCCCGCCTCCCCTCAGTGGTTGTGCCCGGCGTGCGGGTCGGCCGCGCCGGAGGGCGTTTCGGCCAGCTTCAGGTAGTAGGTGCCCCGGGTGGCCACCCGGTCGCCGGCGGAGAGCCCGGAAACGACTTCCACCAGGCCCCCTTCCCGGGCGCCGGTCTGCACTTCCCGGCGCACGAAGTCCTCGCCGCCCGCCTGGACGAAGGCGAAGAAGTGCCCCTCCTCCTCCAGCAGGGCGCCTTCCGGCAGGCCGAGGGCCCGGCGGGGCTGGCCCGTCCGCAGGGTCACCCGGGCGTACTGCCCGGCCTTGAGCCGGTGGTCGGGGTTGGCGACCTCGAAGATCACGGGGAGCGTCCTCGTCGTGCTGTCCAGCACGTCGCTCACGCTGACCAGGCGGGAGGGGCGCAGCTCGCGGGCCTCCCCCTCCACGGTGAAGAAGGTCTGCCCGGCGTCGGGCTTCGCGGCCAGGTGGGCCTGGGCGGCGGGGATCGCCACCGACAGCCAGAGGGTGGAGGCGTCCACGATGCGGATCACCTGGGTGCCGGCCTCCACGGCCGCCCCGGACCGGACGCCCACCTCCGCCGCCACGCCGCCCATGGGCGCGCGCAGGGTCACCCGCCCGCCCTCCTCCGGCTGGCCCAGGCCGGTCACGGCCTTCTCCAGCAGTTCGCACCCCACGCGGGCGCTCTCCTGGGCGAACTCGGCGTCCTCCAGGCGCCGCCTGGGCGCCACGCCGGCCTCCACCAGCGACCGGGCCCGCTCCGTCTCCCGACGGGCCTGGGCCAGGCGCACCCGGGCCTCGGCCAGCGAGGCCTCCACGGAGTCGCGGCCCTGCAGCCGGTTGACGGGGGGTTCCAGCACGGCCACCACCTGGCCCTTCCCCACCCGTTCGCCGGGAAAGGGCAGCCGGCCGCGCGGCGAGACGATCCCGCCCACCGGTGCGCTGACCACGGCCTCCGCCTGGGGGCGGGTGCGCAGTTCCCCGGTGAGGAGGACGCTGTCCGAGAAGACGGCCTCCGCCACGGGGTCCACCCGGAAGTCGGCCTCCCACTGGCGCTCCTTGGCGAAGGCGATGAGCTTGCCCCCTTCCCCGGGGTGGTTGCCGGCCTCCTCGCTGGCGTGCGCCCCGGCCGTCTCGCCGGCGTGTTCGCCTTCTTCAGCGCCGTGATTCCCTTCGGCTTCGTGTTCCGCCTCCCCGGCGTGCTCGTGGGCCGCCGGCTTCACGTCCGCCGACTCCGACCCGCCCGGGGTGGTGACGGTGAGCCGCCCCCCAGCCCCCTGGCCGTTGAAGGGACCGGCCCGCAGCACGAAGATGCCCGGGCGGGCCGGGGCGTCTGCCCCGCTCCGCCGGTTCCGCCCGGCGGCGTCGGTCCAGTCCAGCTGCACGCGTCCGGCTGCCAGGGGCTTGTAGTCCTCCAGGCGGGTGACGTGGACCGTCCACTCGGAGGCGCCGTCCGGCCCGGGTTGGCCGGCCTGGACGAAGAACTCGTACCGCGCCGACCAGGCGAGCATCGATGCCCCTTCCCGGTGTTCCTGGTTCCCGTTCGCAGCGGCAGGCGGGGCCGGCGCCGAACCGCCGCACCCGGCGGCCGCCAGCAGGGCCAGGGCGAGGAAGGCGGCGCATATTTTCATGTGATTGCACAACGTCATCTTCATTGCATGTTCTCCTTTCCGGGAAGCGGGGCGTCCGCGGCCAGGGCGGCGTCCCAGCGGTCTTTGGCGCACAGGAGGTCGCGCAGCGCCTCGGCCCGTTCCAGCTGGGCGTCCAGGCGCTTGCGGCGCTCCACCACCGCGTCCTGCAGGGTGGCTTCGCCGAGGCGGTAGGCTTCGGTGACCATGCCCTCGGTGCCGGCCAGGGCCGGGAACACCGATTCGTCGTAGAGCTTGAGCGAGTCGCGGGCGCTCTCCATCTCGCGGCGCAGCCGGGCCAGTTCCCCGCGGGCGTCGCGCCGGGCCAGGGCCAGGCGCCCCCCGGCCGCGGCGGCCCGGGCGGCCGCCTCGGCGATGGCGGACCGGTTCTTGTCCCACACCGGCAGGGGAATGGAGAAGCGGACCGCCAGGCGGTTGTCGGACTGGTGGACGGTCCACCCCGCCCCGTCGATGTCCTCCCGGGAGCGCTCGAAACCGAGGCCGGCCGTCACGTTGGGCACCGCCTCGGCCCTGGCCAGGGCCCCTTCCGCCTCGGCGCGGGCCGCCTCCAGGCGGACCAGCTCCAGGTCGGGCCTCTTTTCGAGGACGTCGTCCGGCACAGCCGCCCCGGGCAGGGCGGGCGGCGTTTCCCCGGGCGGCAGCTCGGCCGGCGGGGTCGGCCCGAAGCCGGCCAGGGCGGAAACGGCGGTCCAGGCCTTTTCCGCCTCGCGCCCGGCCGCGGCGCAGCGGGCGGCGCCAGCCGCCCGTTCGGCCTCCGCCAGGGCCACGTCCATCCGGGGCGCCTCGCCGCCGTCGAACAGCTTGCGGGCCAGCCCCACCAACTCCTGGTCGAGGACTGCCCGCTCGGCGTGGATGGCGGCCTTCCGCCGCGCGTGCGCCCACTCGCGCCAGGCCAGCGTCACGTCCAGGGTCAGCCGGCGGCGGGCCTCCCGGATGCGCGCGTCGAGGATCTCGAGGTCCAGCCGGGCCAACCGCAGGCGCCCGGCGGCTTTCCCCCCCCGTTCGAACTCCTTGGTGAAGGACACCGAGAAGTCGTAGTCCGAGGGCGCGCCCGTGACAGCCCCCGTCGAGAACTCAGCCTCCAGTTCCGGGTTGAGGCGGCGGACGGCGGCGTCCAGGCGCGTCTCCAGCGCCCGGCGCTCGCCCGCCAGCGCCTGCAGCGAGGCGTTGGCGGCCAGGGCGGCCTGGACGACCCCGGCCAGGGCCTCCCGGGCCGCATCGGACGCCGGCGGCGCCGCGGCCCCCGCCGCCCGGGCCGGGCCGAGCGTCACGGTCGCGACCAGCAGCACAACCAGCCATCGAATCCCATGTTTCATGCTTTCCCCCTGTCGGAAAAGGCGTCCGGAGGGCCGACAGGCGCCTCCGGAGCCGCGGGGAGAGACCGCCGGGCCGGGGACGCGAAAAACGCCCGCCCGGAACGGTCACCGGCGGCGGACCCTCCGCTCGATCCCCGTTCCGCCAGGGGAACAGGGAAACTGGAACAGCCCGCCTGTCCCGCGGCTGTGGCGGCGGAACGGGACGGGGTCCCGCGAAGGGCGGTCCGGGTTCAGACGGTGCGCGGGGGGCGAATCAGTTCGGGCAGGTGCCCGGTGGAGGGAGAGACGGGTTTCAGGTCGGAGTGTTCGTGCCGCCGCTGCAGAGTCAGGCTGTCTTGCGGCCCCACGGCGGGCGTGCAGGAGAAATGCCCGCAGCAGAAGAGGTGGTGGTGGCAGTGGCCGCCGCCCTCGGCGTCGCTGCAGCCCGGCAGGCAGTCGCCGGCGCTTTCGGAGCCGGCCGAGAACCCGGCCAGCGGCGGGCAAAACCGGGCCAGGGTCAGGTGGCGGGGATGGCAGTGGTCGTCGTGCGGCAAGAACCCGTCCACCGACAGAAGCAGCAGGATTCCCGTGACGATCCAGGCTGTGGCGTTGCGCATCCCCTTCCTCCGCGCCCATTCTCGCCCAGGCCCGGGGCGAAAGGCAACAGGAATGATCGGCGGGCCTTCTTCGTGTCAGGCAGCGTATACGCGGCGCTCGCTCGTTTGGCGCAGCCATTCCGAAAAATTTTTCACCACAAAGTCAAAAACAACACAAATCAAAAATTCTAAAACAACCCGCAATCGCAGAAAGAAAACACTTTAAACCATCTTGTAGCAGATGGGAGAAATCCTTCTCACTGTAGATATTCGAGGACATATAGCTAGTGCTTCACAATATGTCATGGATTAGGGAGCCTATTACTGTTCCGCAGCTATTTTTGTTCCAAAATTTCTATATATATTTCACCATTCTCTGTTCCCATTGCTATCTTCGCAGCATTCTTATCTACATCTATTGCAGATACGCTGGATATGTTGTGTCTCTCACGCAAATCAATCCGCTTGTTTTGTTTGTGTTTGATATTGATCGGCGTTGCAGTGCTTTGTCCCCCACTATAAACATGGGTGAGATTATTAAGAGATTGAAGGGTCAAAAACGGTTTGTTATTAAACGTTCCAATGACAACAATCGAAGTCCAGTCTGAGGAAAGTGCACAATATTTTATTCCTAGCTGACATATTTCGCCGTATTGCTCAACTATCCTCTGTTGCAATACATCCCAAAGAACAACCCTATTGTCACCGGCAATGCACAGTAGCGATCCATCGGGATTGTAAAACAACCTATTAACTACATTTACGACATAAGGAAGCTGCAACTCAAGAACGCCATCACAAGAATATTGAAAGATAATTCTTGGAGGGTTCGGGCCGCCTATGTTCTGTGTTGAAACAGCAATATGCTTCATGTCCGTTGTTATAGCGACACGATGTCCCAAGCCAGGCAGAGCAATAGACAAGGATTCCTTCTTTGTTTTCAAAGACCACAAACGACACGTGTTATCGCTACTTACAGAAACAACGTACTCCCCGTTGGAAGAAAATTCCAAGTCGTTGATCAACCCCCGATGACCGTTGAAAACTGCAATTAATTTACCGGAGTTAACTTCAAGTATACCAATGCTAAAACTTAGGTTATCGGAGTTCCCCTCGGCAAAACTCTCATTACAATATCCAAAGGCGAGCATCGACTCATCAATGGAATGATTCAGACAGGTTATTCTTGAAATAACATTTCTTTCTTTTCTTGCCCCGTAATTGCTTACATCGTATGACCAAAGCAACTTACTTGAGTCTAAGCTCCACCGCTGAATAATGCCATTGCTTGAGGCAGAATAAAGAACATTCCCGGTATCACTAAATTTCGTTGCAACGATCGGGGCGGACCCTGCTTTGAACTTCACAATATTTTTGGAATAGATACTCTGCTGAGAGAAAAAAATGACAGTCACGAATAGCGCTATTGCCATATTTCTGTTCATTCAATTACCTCACAACTCGTGTGCGGCGACATCCTATATTCTGCTATAAATTAAAAGCCAACTCTGGTTTTCGCCCAAAGGCGAGGGTTTCATCCCCTCTGTCAGCCAATGAGAATCTGTTTGCCCTCTGTGTTTCTGTGACTTCGTGGTTTCTCCAAAGCAATGACCCGCTCAGGGCGTGGCCGGGGCGGGTTCGGCCGCGGGCGGCGCTTCCGCCGGCGGCGCCGCGGGCCCTTCCGGGGCCGGCGCGGCCTCGGGGGTCGCCGCCCCGTCGTCGGGGCCCGGGGCCGTCTCCATCTTCGGGAGCTCGGCCGGCACCGCCGACTCCTTGAACTCTTCCGGGTACTCCCGCCGGGCCTCCTCCTGCTCCCCGCGGCGGAGCTTCAGCGCGCCGAGCAGGCCGGCGGAGCCGCCCCGGCCGCCCCAGCCCCGGTGGCTCATGCGGTAGGCGACCACGGCGCGCTTCTTGCGCATGCGGGGGTTGCTGTCGTCCAGCGGGTTGAAGATGTGGGGGTTGGCGATGACGGAGGCCAGGCGGACAGACTCCGCCACGCCCAGGCTGGCCGCGCTCTTGTGGAAGTAGTGCTGCGCGGCGGCTTCGATGCCGTAGATCCCGTCGCCCCATTCGATGATGTTGAGGTAGATCTCGAGGATGCGGTCCTTGGAGAGGTTGCGCTCCATGTACCAGGTGATGGCCGCCTCCCGCGCCTTCCGCCAGAAGCTCCGCTCCGGCGAGAGGTAGAGGTTCTTCGCGCACTGCTGGGTGATGGTGGACCCGCCGCGGGTGATCCGCTTCGTCTCCAGGGTCTTCTCCCAGGCCTCCCCGATGGCTTCCCAGTCGAACCCGTGGTGCTGGTAGAACTTGTCGTCCTCCGTGGAGATGACGGCGCGGACGAGGTTTTTGGAGATCCGTTTCAGCGGCACCCATTTCCAGAGCCTGCGGAGCGGTTTCCCGGCCGCCTGGGCCTCGGCCTCGCGGTAACGGATGATGGCCGGCAACTCCGGGTTCTTCACCGCGTACACGGAGGGGTCCGGCAGGGTCACCCAGAACAGGAAGGCCGCCAGCAGGAACAGCCCGGCCAGGATTCCCAATACGATCAAGATTTTCCGAAAAATCCGCCTGCCTCGTCCACCGGCCATCGCCCGCCTCCTCGCCCCCGTTCGGAACCGCCTCTCGCCGGCCCCGACAAAACCGCATATCATAGCGCCCGAATGCGGTCGGGAAAAGGAAAAACCGAGAGTTGTTGACAGGAGAGGGGCAAGCATCTAACATCGGACGAGTTGACTTCAGAAACCGCGGACCGGGCGGCGGAAAGGGATATGGCCAGGCTGATTTCGAAATCCATCCAAGACGTGTTCCGGGAAAAAAACTATCGCCTGTTCTTCTACGGGATGTGCGTGTCGGTCTCCGGCGTCTGGATGACCCGCACAGCCATCGCCTGGATGGCCTTCGAGTCGACGAGGTCCACCCTCTTCCTGGGCCTGCTGGCCTGCTGCGCCCAGCTGCCCACCTTCCTCATCGCCCCCCTGGCCGGCGTCCTGGCCGACCGGGTGCCCAAGCGCCGGATCCTGCTCTGCACCCAGACGGCCTGCGCCGTCACCACGAGCCTGATGGCCTGGGCCGACGCCGCCGACCGGGCCACGCCCCACGTCCTGGTGATCTACGCGCTCAGCCAGAGCATCATCGACGGTTTCGACATGACCGCCCGCCAGAGCTTTCTGCTGGACATCGTCGGCCAGAAGCGGAACCTGGCCCCGGGCATCGCCGTCAACTCCATGGTCTACAACGTGCTGCGGATGGTCTCGCCCCCGCTGGCCGGCCTGATGATCGCCGGCATCGGCGCGTTCTCCTGCTTCGCCCTGGACAGCGTCAGCTACTTCGTGGCCCTGGTCATGCTGGTCCGGATGACCGGCCTGCCGGCGAGGAAACCGAAATCCGTCAAGCGCCTCCACCACGAGATCCTGGACGGGCTGCGCTGCATCGCCAAGGAGCCCCCCCTCCGCTTCGCCTTGCTGAGCGCCCTCCTGGCCGGTGTCCTCGGCATGTCCTTCACCACCATCCTCCCCAAGGTGGCCGTGGACGTGCTGGCGGGCGGGCCCCGCACGCTCGGCCTGCTCTACTCCTTCCTCGGGGCCGGGGCCATCGGCGGCGGCCTGTGGATGGCCAGGCACAAGGGCACCGCCCGTTTCGCCGCCGTCATCCGGAACGGCGGCCTGTTCGGGGGGGCGTGCATCTTTCTCTTCGGCTTCGTGAACCAGCTGGCCTTCGCCCTGGCCCTGCTCTTCGGCGCCGGTTTCGGCTTTCTGCTGCAGATGGGCCTCAGCAGCACCCTCCTGCAGATCGCCACACCGGAAGGTTTCCGGGGGCGGATCTCCAGCCTCTACGCCATGACGCTCATGGGGGCCTACCCCCTGGGGGGGCTGCTGCTGGGCTGGACCATCCACTGCCTGGGCTTCCATGCCGCGTCCTGGATCTTCGGGGGCAGCCTCATCCTGTTGCTGCTGGTGCTGTATGCCTCGCACGCCCCGCTGGCGGTGCCGGAGATGGACAAGGGCGGCGAGGCGAAACCGGCCTACGCGGCCGAAATCTTGACGTAATAAAAGAATGTTGTCGGAGGCGATGATATCGTGGATTACTGTGCCAACAGCCTGACCCTGCACCCGGACGAACGGGAAAAGACCAACGCCATGCTCGGCAAGGCCCTGTGCCGGATCGCCGAAGCCGCCGCGCGCCTGGACGTGCCGGTGAACGTATACCAGGGCGGTTCCGTCGCCCTCCGGGAGCCCGCCATCCTCCTGCGCCGGGGCGCCTTCGTACGGGTGAAAAGCGACCTGGACCTCTTCGTCGTGGTGCGGGACGCCAACGAGATCCCGCAGGCCGGCGCCCTGCTGGCCGCCACCGAAGGCCTGCAGAGCGAGGTGGTCCATTCCTATCATTTCGTCCCGGCCAACGTCCCCATGCGGCTGCAAGGGTTCACCTCGGCCTACACGGTCTGGCTGGGATCCGACTACCCCGTTCACGAGAGCTTCCCGCGCCCGACGCTGAAAAATCCCCCCCGGGCGGAGCCGTTCGACGCGTTCTTCCTTTTCCTGGGCCGCCTGGCCAAGCACCTCTTCAAGTTCTACATCACCACCCACTGGC
>CAYTBK010000105.1:0-13551 GCA_964436005.1 uncultured Acidobacteriota bacterium | reverse complement strand
CACAACAGACAGTTGGTCGCCCCCCCCGCGGGGGCGTGGATTGAAACATGTCGCAGGATCCAGCACCAGTCGTGGTGGTAGTCGCCCCCCCCGCGGGGGCGTGGATTGAAACCCGACTTTGCCGGCGCCCAACAACATCGAGGAGACGTCGCCCCCCCCGCGGAGGCGTGGATTGAAACTCAGGGGGGCCAAGGACGAGCACATCTCGCTAAGTCGCCCCCCCCGCGGGGGCGTGGATTGAAACGGTATATTAACACCATGATGATACTACATCATCGTCGCCCCCCCCCGCGGAGGTGTGGATTGAAACCAGGTAATAGCCTTGCTTTGTGCGGTAGAGTTTAGTCGCCCCCCCCGCGGGGGTGTTCACCCATGGTTTGACGTCACTGGGGAGCCCTTTCCGCGTCCGGAAAGGGGTCACGGGCGCCTCCCGCATGGGAAAGAGTGTCGTTTCTCAGCCGGTCGAGATAGTCCGCCCACTTTTGCATGATTTCGCGACGCGCATCGAGATACTCGCCCCGATTGTAAGCTGCCCTCACCGCATTTTTCTCGACATGAGCGTGCTGGCGTTCGACGGCATCAGGGTTGCACCCCATTTCCTTCAGCAGGCTCGTGGACATGGCGCGGAAACCGTGTGCGGTTTGCTCGTGTTTGTACCCGAGCCGGATCAGTGCTCCGTTGACGGTATTCTCCGACATCGGCCGCTCCAGAGTCCTTTCCGAGGGAAAAACATATCTCGACTGTCCGGTCAGCGGCCGGATATCCTTCAGTATCGCGATGGCTTGCCGGCTGAGCGGCACGAGGTGTTCCCTCCCCTTCTTCATCTTTTCTTCCGGAATGCGAATGACGGCATCGTGAAAATCGATTTCCGCCCATTCCAGACGGCGCAATTCGCCTGGCCGGAGCATGAGCAGGGGGGTCAGTCTGAGGGCGGCCCGGGTCACGGCCGAACCCTTGTAGGCATCCATGGCCCGCAGCAGAGGTCCGATCTCTGCCGGTTGGAGGATCGCGGCCATGTGTTTGACTTTACGGGGCGCCAAGGCTCCACGCAGGGCCGGGGTGGGATCGTTTTCGATCAACCCGTTGGCCACGGCGAACCGAAATACGGAACCGATGATCTGCAGGACGCGGTGAGCTGTCTCCTTGGCTCCTCTTTCTTCGATCCGCAAACAGATATTCAGTACATCCTTGGCCGACAGGCTCCCGACCGGATGCGTCCCGATGAAGGGGAAGACGTTCAGTTCCAGTCGTCTCAGCGTCAGAACCCCATGGCTTTCGCTCCAGACTGGGCGGTTTTTCCCATGCCACTCCCGGGCGACCTTCTCAAAAGAAAGCCCTTCGGCTCTGCGGGAGTCCTTCGCCGCCTTTTTGACCAGTGCGGGATCCCGTCCCTGCCATTTGCTGCGAAGGGCTTCGTCGCGGGCCATTCTCGCATCCCGTAAGGAAATAATGGGGTAAGCCCCGAAACTGAGGGTTTTCCTTTTGCCGTCGATGGTGTAATCCATACGCCACAACTTGGAGCCGTTATGGCGGATGAGCAGATACAGGCCCCTGCCGTCGTTCATCTTGAAGTCGCGCTCCCGGGGCGCGGCGTTTCGTATCTTCAGATCCGTCAAGAAGTCGACTCGTTTCACGGTATCACCTCCCATGCCAAATGGCGGTACCGAACATTATACCGTACTTTTTTGCGGATTTCTTTGTTCCCAACCAGTCGTGGTTGGACGTTGGAAAAGCAAAAACCCCTGGAATTACAGGGGTTTTGGACTTGGCTGGATGATAATGTGGCGGAGGAGGAGGGATTCGAACCCCCGGTACCCTTCCGGGCACAACGGTTTTCAAGACCGCCGCCATAAACCGCTCGGCCACTCCTCCGCGGGCGGACCCTTTCCGTGGCGATCCGGCCGGCATAGTATGCCGGCTCCCGCCGCAAGTCAAGAGCAGCGCGGCGGGCGTCTCGCCATGGATTTCACCTGGATGTACAGGACAGGCAGGATCAGGGCCAAGTGCGTCTTTTCGCTTTCCACCATAAGGAGAGAAACGGCAGAGTTCCCCAGCGGACCGCGGGGACGGGCCGCCCGCTTTTCCTCCGGTCCATCCTGCCCCTCCATGTTCCCCACCCCGTCTGCCGGCCGGGGTGGGTCTTGTTGCGCGGCGGCCAAAACCCGACGCCCCCCGGACGCCCGGGAAAATCATGGGTTCGGGCGAGGTTCGACCCGGATCTGGCTTTCGGTAAAGCCCATCCGCTCCCTCACTTTCGCCGCGTTCTCCGGGGTGGTCAGGGCGGCGAGGAGGTCGAAGGCCACCTGCAGGGCCGTGGCCGGGCAGGAGGAGGTGGTGACGCGCCCGTCCGTCACGATCATCCGGTCCTCCACCACCGCCCCCAGGGCGGCGAGCTGGTTCCGCCGCGGGCTGCCGTTCAGGTGGTAGGTGGTGGCCCGGCGGCCTTCCAGGATGCCGGCCCTGGCGAGGGGGAGGGCCCCCACGCAGATCGCCGAGATCCACTTGTTCTGCCGGTGGAACTCCCGGATCAGGCGCAGGAAGCCGGGGTCGTAGGCGTCCTCGTAGAACCCCGCCTCCTCGAAGCCGCCGGGGACGGCCAGCGCGTCGAAGTCGTCGACCCGCACCTCCTCCGCCAGCATTTCGGGCACGACGTCCAGGTTCCAGGTGCCCCGGATCCGCGGCCGCAGTGCCGCCGTGGTCACCCGGACGGGGATGTCGCCGTCCGTGCGGCTCCAGCCCAGCACGTCGGTGAAAACGGAGGCCTCGTACTCCTCGAAGCCGCCGGCCAGCAGGAGCAGCACGCGGGGGCCGCCCGACGGCGCGTCCGGCCCCTTTTCCCGGTCGTACTGCAGGTACTCCACCGGCGCCCCGCCCACCAGGACGAAGGCCACGCGCACCCCCGGGGAGGGCGAGTTCGGCGCGATGAGGATTTCCTGCCCCGCGATGGCCGCGTCGAGGTCGTCCACCTCGAAGGCCAGGTGCGGCACGGTTTTCACGACGTCCGGCACCGCGCTGCGGGGGCCGAAGCGCATCCACTCGACGCCGCATTCGTTGCTGCGGTAGTCGAGCACGTGGATGTCCAATTTTTCCAGGTAGTACTCCCCCGGGCGGGGGGTGTCGGTGGGCACGCCGAGGTGGTGGTATTTCCGCATGCGGGTCCTTGCTCCTTGTCGCGAAAGGTGTGTCGCCCGGCGACCGGAAGCGGGGCGACAGTCGACCGGCCCCCCGGCCGCGGGGGGAACCATTTCACCACAAAGGATCAAAAACGCCAAGGCCACAGTCGGCGTACCGGAAAATCGGTGGCGTTCCGGCGCCGGAGCGTTCCGGCGGGGGATCTCTCGCGCCCTACAGTTTCGCCGCGGTCTCGCGGACGGCCTGGAGCATGGCTTTCCGGCTTTCTTCCGAGGCGGAGGGGACGGCGAAGCAGAAGTGGCGGCCGGCCATCTCCATGCCGCAGAAGCCGAAGATCCCGTCGTCCACCACCTTCTGGAGGGCGCTGCGGAAGCCGTACTGCTCGTAGGCGCTCTCCTCGCCGCCCGTGGTGTGGAAGACGAAGGCCTTCTTCCCCTTCAGCAGCGGCTCGAGGCCGCCCTTCCCGTAGCGGTAGGCGAAACCGTAGGAAAAGACCCGGTCGACATAGCCCTTGAGGATGGCCGGCAGGCCGAACCACCAGACGGGCGACACCACCACCACCAGGTCGGCCTCGCGGATGAAGCCCTGCTCGGCGGCGATGTCGGCGGGCGTCTCCCCGGAGCGCATCTTGGCGAAGTCCTCCGCCTTCAGTACCGGGTCGAAGCCCAGGGCGTAGAGGTCGCGCACGGACACTTCGTGGCCGGAAGCCGCCAGGCTCTCCCGGACGGTTTCCAGCACGGCGTGGTTGAAGCTCTGCGGGTTGGGGTGCGCGTACAGGACGAGTGCTTTCATGATGACCTCCGTGGTTTCCGGGCGTCTGGCGCCCCGGCCCTACTTCGATGCACGGGCGGCGCATCCGGTTCCGTCGGACGCGGTGTTCCCAACGGACCGGGCCCTCCCCGCCGGCCAAAAGATCAGAAGAAGACGGTCCCGCGCCCGAGGAAGGACCTGTCCTGGTCTTGCCGGTGGGAGGGGTTGCCGTATTCGCGGGACAGGAAAGGCGATCTCGGCAGGAGGGAACTGCCTTGTCCTGTTTGGCTGGGAAGGGAGAACAGTCAAGAAGGAAAAATCAAATTTTTGCCTCGCGGCCCGGATGGCGGCCCGGGAAATCGCTTTCCTCTTCCGGAATTTAATGCTATTGATGCGCTGTACGCCGACAGGCTCCGATTGCTGACTCATTCCGGACGTTGTCTCACCCGATCGCGGGAACGCATTTCTCCCGGCAGCCCGCGGGGAGAAAAAGGAGAACGCCCCTTGATTCGACGCCTCGATCCTCCAGCCGCCGGCCTTTGCCCCCGGCGCCCGACCGGGGACCGCTCTTCGCCGCGTGCGCGGGCCCTCCGCCTGTCCCCGGGTTTCTGGGCGGTGGTCGTCGGCGTTTTCCTGGGAACCGGCCTGTTTCTCCCGGCGGCCGTCCCCGTGCTGAAACTCACCGACGCGGAAAAGGAACTGAGCCTCAACCGGTGGCTGGAAGCCCTGGAAGACCCCGCCGGCCGGCTGGGGATCCTGGACGTTTCCGAGGGCCAGGCCAGCCGGCGGTTCCGGCCGGTCGGACCCCGCACACCCTCGTACGGCTACTCCCGGTCCACCTTCTGGCTGCGCTTCTCCCTGCAGAACCCCACCGACCGGGACAAGCTGCGCCTGCTGGAAATCGCCTTCCCCCTCCTGGAGTCCATCGAAGTGTTCGTCTCCCGGCCCGACGGCCGGTGGGACGTCAAGCAGATGGGCAGCCTCCTGCCTTTCGAGCAGCGGGACATCCTGCACCGGAACTTCACGTCCAGCATCTTCATCCCTCCGGGCCAGACCCGCCACGTCTACCTGAAGATCCACACCCGCTCCTCCAACCTGTTCCCGCTGCGGCTGTGGTACCCCAGCAACTTCTTCCGGGTGGCCATCGCCGAGTCGCTCGGCTACGGGGTTCACTACGGCATCATCCTGGCCTTCGTCGTCTACAGCATGTTCGTGTATTTTTCCATGCGGGAGCGAAACTACCTCTACCTCACGTTCTACGTGACGGTCTACGGCCTCCTGCAGATGATCCTGGACGGGCACGCCTTCAAGGTCCTCTGGCCCGGCCTCCCCGCGCTGAACAACTACGCCATGCCCACGGCGGCGGGCCTGACCGTCTTCTTCCTTTTCCTGTTCACCCGCGAGTTCCTGGGCATCCGCAAGGATATGCGCGTGCTCAACGGCCTGATCCGGACCATGCAGGGCTTCGGCCTGGCCATCGTCACCATCGGCTTCCTCTTCGGGTACTCCGCCGGCGCCCCGCTGGCCGCCTCCGGCGCGCTCGTCTCGCCCTCCCTGGGGTTCGGCATCGGGGTGGTCTGCCGCTACCGGGGGCACCGGTATGCCCGGTACTATTTGGCCGCCACCATGGGCTTCTTCGTCTTCGCCACCCTCTACAGCCTCTCCAAGTTCGGCCTCCTCGAAAGCAACATGCTCACCGAGAACGGGCTCTACATCGGCTCCACCCTGATGATCGTCTTCCTCTTCTTCGCCGTTCCCGACAAGCTCAACGGTCTCCAGGCCGAGAAGCAGGAGGCCCAGGCGGAGCTCATCCAGGCGCTCCGGAAGGCCGAGGAACTGCAGGAGGAGTTCAACGCGGAGCTGCGCAACGTCAACCGCACCCTGGAGCTCAAGGTGGAGGAGCGGACGCAGGACCTGGCGGCCAAGAACATGGCCCTGACCCTCCAGCAGGAGGAGCTTCAGAAGGCCTACGACCAGCTGAGCCGGGTGGACCGCATGAAGACCGACTTCCTGTCGGCCGTCTCCCACGAGCTGCGCACGCCCCTCACCTCGATCCTGGGCTTTGCCAAGATCATCGACCGGGATTATCGGAAGGTGGCCAAGTCCATGTCGCTGACCGGGGTCGACCCTGGCGTGGAGAAGTCGCACCAGCGGATCTTCGACGACCTGCGCATCATCATCCTCGAGGTGGAGCGACTGTCGCGCCTGATCAGCAACGTCCTGGACCTGGCCAAGATGGACGCCGGAAAGATGGAGTGGCACGACGGGGTGCACTCGGCCGAGGAGATGCTGCAAAACTGCAAATCCATCGGGGACGGGTTCTTCTACACCAAGCCGGACGTGCATTTCACGGCGGACATCGGCCCGGACCTCGGGTCCGTCCGGATCGACCGGGACCGCTTCATCCAGGTGATCAACAACCTGTTCTCCAACAGCGCCAAGTACACGCGGAAAGGGTTCGTCCGGCTGACGGCGTCGCGGGATGGCGACGGGTTCCTGCACGTGTCGGTGTCCGACTCCGGTACGGGCATCCCGCCGGAAGCCCTGGGGACCATCTTCGAGAAGTTCCAGCAGGTGGGCGACACCCTGAGCGCGTCCCCCGTCTCCGGCACCGGCCTGGGCCTCACCATCAGCCAGGAGATCGTGGAGCACTACGGCGGGCGGATCTGGGTGGAGAGCGAGCTGGGCAAGGGCAGCACCTTCCACCTCCGGCTGCCCTTCGCAACCGAAGGCGGCGAGACCGCTTCCCAGCCGTGAACCGGTCGCGGGCAGGCCCCGGCGCGCCTTTCCCCGGCCGACCGACCAATGAACCAATTCCTTTCTGGAGACGTCCGATGCGGATGGCCGCGATCTCCTGCCCGGAGGCGGGAGGCCGGCACATTCCACGGGAGGTGCCCATGAGGGTTTACCGATTCATCGACCTGGCGCGGCCTTCGGCATGTCGGGCCGGCCGACTGCTCGTCCTCTCCGCCTTTCTGGCCGCTTGCGCCGCCCTGGCGGCTGCGGCCGGGAACAGCGATTCACCCCCGGCCGGGACGAACGAGTTCCGGCTGCTGGCCACTACGAAGACGTCCACCATGGAGAAGGAGATGAACGCCGCCGCCGCGGAGGGATTCCGCTTCGCGGGCGTGATGGGGGGCGACACGGCCGCCGGGGGGGCGGAGACCGTGGCGGTGTTCTCGCGGCCGGCGGGTTCCGCTGCGCAGCAGGGGTACGAGTACCGCCTGCTGGCTGCCAGAAGGACGGGGACCATGCAGGAAGAATTGCGGCAGGCCGGCGAGCGGGGTTTCCGCTACTGCGGCCAGAAGGTGTTCGGCACTGCCCTGGGTGGGCGGGAAGTGGTGTGCATCCTGGAGAGATGCCTGTCTTCCTCCTCCACCCCGTTCGAATTCAAGCTGCTGGCCACCAGCCGCACCTCCACCATGCAGAGGGAACTGAACGAGGCCGGGGCCGAGGGGTACAGGCTGCTGGGGTTGACCGTCGGCGAAACCATGCTCGGCGGAAAGGAACTGGTGTGCATCCTGGGCCGGGAGCCGGGGCGGCCGGCAGAAAAGCAGTGACTTCGGGCGGCCGGAGGGATCCTGGCCGCCGGCCGGGGCCGGAGGAAACGGCCGGCCCCGGCTTCCCATGCAATCATCGCACGTTCACTCGCCTCGCCCGGAGCAATGGCTAAGGCCGTTTTTTCCGGCGGCCGATGGGGAACCTTTTCCCGGATTCGTTGTCAATCCAAGTGAAGACGAAAACCCGGTGAGAAAAAAGGAGGTCCCATGGTCAGGGCTGCCCGCTGCGGCGTTGTCTGTTCGGCCGTCATCTTCCTGTCGGTGTTCCTGGTGCTGCTGGGCTCCCGACCCCGCCCGCCGGTCCACGGCCGAGAGGGGAGCGGCGCGGCGCACCGGCTTCGGGGCGGGGCCCTGGCTGCCGGGGCGGCCCGGGCCCGGTCCGCGGGGGTATCCCTGCCCCGGGGGCTGGCCCTTTTCCCGGGCAAGGGCGTTTCCCTGGCCGGCTGCTGCCTGCCGGCCGATGTCCTGGGCCAGGACCGCACGCTGTCGCCCTACTTCTTCGTGGCGGGGGGCGGCGGAGTGGATTCCTTCCCCCTGAAGGAGACCCGGGTCGAGGCCGACATCGCTGGCGTCATCGCCGACGTGCGGGTGACCCAGTTCTACGAGAATTGCGGCCGTGAGCCCATCGAGGCCACCTACGTCTTTCCCGCCTCCACCCGGGCGGCGGTCCACGCCCTGCGCATGATCGTCGGACGGCGGGTGGTCGAGGCGCAGATCCGGACCCGGGAGAAGGCCCGGCAGGAGTACGAGGCCGCCCGGGACGGCGGGCAACGGGCCGCCCTCCTCGAACAGGAGCGGCCGAACGTATTCCGGATGAGCGTGGCCAACATCATGCCGGGGGAAACCGTGCAGGTGGAATTGCGCTACGTTGAGGCCCTGGAGCCCGAGAACGGGGTCTACCAGTTCGTCTACCCCACGGTGGTCGGGCCCCGCTACGACAACCGGACGGCGACGCAGGCTCCGGGGGACGCCTCTTGGGTCGAGACGCCGTACCTGCACAGCGGGGTCCCGCCGGCTTCCGCCCTGGCCATGGAGGTCCACCTTTCCGCGGGGATGGCCATCCGGGAGCTGACCTGCCCGAGTCACGCCGTCCAGGTGGCCGGCACCGGGCCCGAAGCCGTGGACGTGACCCTGGACGCCAGCGAGAGGAGCGGCGGGAACCGGGACTTCATCCTGGACTACCGCCTGGCCGGGGACGATCCCTGCCCGGGGCTGCTGCTCTACGAGGGGGAGGGCACCGGGGAGAACTACTTCCTCTACATGGTCCAGCCCCCCGTCCGCGTGGCCGACCGGCCCCTGCCGCCCCGCGAGTACCTTTTCATCGTCGATGTCTCCGGGTCCATGTGCGGGTTTCCCCTGGACACCGCGAAACAGCTCCTGGCGGGCTTGCTGAAAAACCTGAGATCCTGCGACCGGTTCAACGTCGAGCTGTTCTCCGGCGGGTCGTCCTTCCTGGCGGACAAGGCGATCCCGGCGAGGAAGGAGAACATCGACCACGCCTGTGGTTTCATCGAGCGCAACGAGGGAGGCGGCGGCACCGAGATCGTCCCGGCGCTGGAGGCCGCCTTCGCCCTGCCCCGGGCGCCGGGGGCGGCCCGGACCGTGGTGGTGGTCACGGACGGGTACGTGACGGCGGACCGGGAGGTGTACGCCCTCATCCGGCGGCACCTCGGCCGGGACAACGTCTTTGCGTTCGGCATCGGCCAGAACGTCAACCGCAACCTCATCGAGGGGCTGGCCCGCGCCGGCGGGGGGCGCCCCTTCGTGGTGACGGGGCCGCAGGAGGCCGAGGCCAAGGTCAAGGCTTTTGCCGACATGATCCGCTACCCGCTCCTCACGGGCCTGCGGCTGGAATTCGAGGGCTTCGGCGCCTACGACCTGGACCCGCCGTCGCCGCCCGACCTCTATGCGGGGCTGCCGCTGGTGGTTTCGGGGAAGTGGCGGGGGCCCTGCGCCGGCCGGATCGTCCTTTCCGGGCATTCCGACCGCGCGTTCCGCTCCGCACTCGAGGTCGGGCGGCACGTGCCGGCGGAAGCCAACGCAGCCCTGCCGATGCTCTGGGCACGCCGACGGATCGCTTCCCTGGCGGACGAGGCCGCCCTGGCGGCGACGCCGGAACTCGAGGCGCAGATCACCGTCCTGGGTTTGAAATACGGGCTGCTGACCGAGTACACGTCCTTCGTGGCGGTGGACCAAGTGCCGACCGGCTGCATCGGCCGGCCCTGGAGCGTGAAGCAGCCCCTGCCGCTGCCCCGGGGCGTACCGGACACCGCCGTCGGCGGCGTCCCGCCGGGCGCGCCCGCAAACGGAGGTGGGCCCTCGATGGCCTGTCAATCCGAGCAGGCCTCGGGATGTGGCGTCATCGCGTCGAAATGCGCGGGCGCGCCGGCTGGCGCCAGCAAACCGGCCTCCCACGCTCCCGGCCAACCCGTGGCCGTCGGGGGGAACGTGCTTTCCTCCAAGCTGGCCAGCCGGGTCGAGCCGGTTTATCCCGACCTGGCCAGGCGGGCCCGGTTGCAAGGCACCGTGATCCTTCGCATCACCGTCGATACGGCCGGTCGCGTGGCGGAGGCGCGTGTCGTCAGCGGTCACCCCCTTTTGTCGACGGCCGCGGTGGAGGCCGTGAAGAAGTGGCGCTACACCCCGGTGGTCCTCAACGGCCGGCCCGTGAAAACGGAGGGGACGGTGATGTTGAATTTCCACCTGACCGCACCGGCCAGGGGGACCGATCCTTCCACGCCGGCTGGCCGAGTGGAGCAGTTCGTCCGGTCGTGGAGGCTGCCCGGCTTTCCCCGGGCGAAGATTCTCGTCGCCCGGTTCCTGGTGGCGGAATCGTCCGGGACGGTTGGCCGCCCTGACGGCCGGACGGGCGGGGCGAGCGGGAATCCGCCCGACCAGCCCAGAGTCCGGTACCTGGGCGTGCAGGCCGACCTGGACTGGGCGTCGCGGGCCGGGCTGGACAAGGTCCTGGGCGAAAAGGCGGACGAACTGGGACGGTTCCTGGCGGCCGGGTGGCGAAACGACGCTCCCGAAACAGGAACCGGCCTGACGGGCCTGATCCGGCTCGTGCCGTGGGCGTGGGCGGCCGGGAGCCGGGGGCGGGTCCTGGTCATCCGCCTGGCGGTCGATCCTTCCGGCAGCGTGCGGGAAGTCCTGGCGACGCTCTCGTAGCCCGATGGCGGAACCGGCAAGAAACCCGAGCGATTTCCGCCGGTTCATGGTAAAAAAGAAGATTGCCGGCGCAGCCCGGCCGGGGGGACCATGAACATCGCGGAAACCTACATCAAGCGGCCCGTGGCCACGACCCTGCTCATGCTGTCGCTGCTGATCTTCGGCGGGATGGGCTACCAGCTCCTGCCGGTGAGCGACCTGCCCAACGTGGACTTCCCGACGATCTCCGTCAGCGCCAACCTGCCGGGAGGAAGCCCCGAAACCATGGCCGCGGCGGTGGCCACCCCGCTCGAAAAGCAGTTCTCCACCATCGCCGGCGTGGACTCCATGACCTCGTCCAGCACCCTGGGCAGCACGAACATCACGCTGCAGTTCTCCCTGGACCGGAACATCGACGCGGCGGCCCAGGACGTGCAGACCGCCATATCGCAGACGCTCGGCAAGCTCCCCCGGGACCTGCCCAACCCGCCGAGCTACCGCAAGGTCAACCCGGCGGACTCGCCCATCCTGTACCTGGCCCTGTCTTCGCCGACCCTGCCCCTCTCCACCGTGGACGAGTACGCCCAGACCTTCATCGCCCAGCGCATCTCCATGATCAACGGCGTGGCGCAGGTGCAGGTCTACGGTTCCCAGAAGTTCGCCGTCCGCGTGATGGTAGACCCCAACGCCCTGAGCGTGAAAGGGATCGGCCTTGACGAGGTGGTGTTGGCCATCCAGCGGGCCAACCAGAACCTCCCGGCCGGCACCCTGGACGGCGACAACAAGTCCATCACCATCATGCCGTCGGGCCAGCTGCTGCAGGCCGAGTCCTACCTGCCCGTGATCGTCGCCTACCGGAACGGCGCCCCCGTCCGCCTCGGCGAGGTGGGCCGCGTCATTCCCAGCGTGGAGAACGACAAGGTGGCCGCCTGGTACAAGGACACCCGGGCCATCATGCTGGCCGTGCAGCGCCAGCCCGGGACCAACACGGTGGCGGTGGCCGAGGCCATCAAGGAGCTGCTGCCCACCTTCCGCAGGCAGATCCCCCCGGCCATCCAGATGAACGTGCTCATCGACCGCTCCGAGACCATCCGGGAATCGGTGAACGACGTCAAGTTCACCCTGCTGCTGACGGTCATCCTGGTCATCCTGGTCATCTTCCTGTTCCTGCGCAATCTGACGGCCACCATCATCCCGAGCCTGGCGCTGCCGATGTCGGTGGTGGGAACCTTCGCCGCCATGTACGCCCTGAACTTCAGCGTGAACAACCTGACGCTCATGGCCCTGACCCTGGCCGTCGGCTTCGTGGTGGACGACGCCATCGTCATGCTCGAAAACATCGTCCGTCACATGGAACAGGGCAAGACCGCCATGCAGGCGGCCCTGGACGGGGCGAAGGAGATCGGTTTCACCATCGTTTCCATGACCATCTCGCTGGCGGCGGTGTTCATCCCCCTGGTCTTCATGGGCGGCATCGTGGGCCGGCTCTTCCGGGAATTCGCCCTGACCATCTGCGTGGCCATCCTCATCTCGGGCTTCATCTCGCTGACTCTGACCCCCATGCTCTGCAGCCGCTTCCTGAAGCACACCGGCAAGGAGAGGCACAACCGGCTGTTCCAGCTGTCCGAACGGGCCTTCGACGGGATGCTCCGGGCCTACGATTCCTCGCTGAAACTGGCCCTCCGGCACCGGTTGCTGACCATGGTCGTCTCGCTGCTCATGCTGATGGGCCTCGTGCATTTCTTCCGGGTCATCCAGAAGGGCTTTCTGCCCAACGAGGACAACAACCAGGTGATGATCTCCACCGAAGCGGCGGAAGGCATCGGGTTCGAGGACATGAAGAGACACCAGCAGGCCCTGGCCGCCATCCTGGGGCGGGACGCCAACGTGGAGGCCTTCATGTCGTCCGTCGGCTCCGGCGGGGCCAGTTCGTCCGGGAACGCCGGGCGGTTTTTCGTCCGCCTCAAACAGAAGAAGGACAGGCCCCTCAACGCCGACCAGTTCGTGGAAGCCATCCGCAAGGCCCTCTCCGCCGTGCCGGGCATCCGGGTCTTTCCGCAGGTCCCGCCGCCCATCACCATCGGCGGCCGTTTCGCCAAGGGGCAGTACCAGTTCACCCTGCAGAGCCCGGACACCGACGAGCTTTATAAAGCGGCTTCCAAATTGGAATACAAATTGAAGGGCCTGCCCGAACTGCAGGACGTCACCAGCGACCTGCAGCTGAGCAACCCCCAGCTCGACCTGGACATCGACCGCGACCTCGCCTCGAGCATGAACGTCTCGGTGGAGGAGATCGAGAACACCCTGTACAACGCCTACGGTTCCCGGCAGATCTCCACCATCTACACGCCGAACAACCAGTACCGCGTCATCGTGGAGCTTCTCCCCGAATACCAGATGGACACGTCGGCCCTGTCCCTGCTCTACGTGCGATCGACCACCGGGAAAATGGTCCCGCTGGGGTCCGTGGCCAAAATGACCACCATCCAGGGGCCGCTCAGCGTCAACCACCAGGGGCAGCTGCCGGCCGTCACCATCTCGTACAACCTCAAGCCCGGCATCTCCCTGGGCACGGCCGTCGACGCCGTCCAGAAAGCCTCCGACGAAATCATGCCCGACTCCGTCAGCACCGCCTTCCAGGGCACGGCCCAGGCCTTCGAGTCCTCCATGAAGGGCATGGGGATGCTGCTCATCCTCTCCATCTTCGTCATCTACGTGGTCCTGGGGATCCTGTACGAGAGCTTCATCCACCCGGTGACCATCCTCTCCGGCCTCCCCTCGGCCGGCCTGGGCGCCCTGCTCATTCTGCTCGCCTTCGGGATCGAGCTCAACCTGTACGGCCTGGTGGGCATGGTCATGCTCATCGGCATCGTCAAGAAGAACGCCATCATGATGATCGACTTTGCCCTGGAGGCCCAGCGCGGCAAGGGGAAATCGCCGGCCGAGGCCATCTACGAGG
>CAYTBK010000104.1:0-13989 GCA_964436005.1 uncultured Acidobacteriota bacterium | reverse complement strand
CGAGAACGGCGCCGTCGGCCTGCTTGGCCAGCCGGCCGGTCTCGATGCTCAGCTCCCTTCCTCCGATTTCCATTGTGGCACGATGCTTCATAATTCAATCCTCCAACTAATCATTATATTTATACCTTTATTACAGCCAGGGCAGGGGCTTCCCCGGCCGGTCGGGCCGGGAAAGCCAAAAAGGGGAAGCACACCCCTGGAGACAGCAGTCCCGGGGTGCGCAACTGTTTCTTGACTGGAAACGCTTGCAGATGTGGTTACTTGCGAAGGCCCAAGTCGGCGATGAGTTTGCGGTAGCGTTCAATGTCTTTGGTTTTCAGGTACTCCAGGATCCGCTTGCGCTGGCCGACCAGCTTGAGCAGTCCGCGGCGGGAGTGGTGGTCTTTGACATGGGGCTTGAAGTGGTCCGTCAAGGTGACGATGCGCTGGGTCAGCAGGGCAACCTGCACTTCGGCCGAGCCGGTGTCCTTCTCGTGATGTCTGTATTTTACGATCACATCACCTTTTGATTCCTTAGTTAAGCTCAAAATCGATCCTCCTGATCAAAATGCGAGGAGCTTTATTACCACACGGCTTCCGACTTGTAAAGAAAATTCGTGGGGGAGGCGCGCCCCTGTCTTGGATGATTTTTCTGCTTGGTTTCGATGACAGTGTGTTTTATGATTAGTGGTTTCTAATTTCCCGAATGGGGGATGATCCATGAATTCAACACCGGTTTTCGAAGACAAGGAGATGCAGTCTATCCTCTCGCACTATCCCTCGGGGGAACGCCGGTGGCTGATCCCGATCCTGCAGGACGCGCAAGAACATTTCGGCTACCTGTCCGAGGAGGCCATCCGCATGACGTCCTCCCACCTGAACGTTCCCACCAGCAAGATCTACGGTGTGGCCACCTTCTACAACCAGTTCCGCCTGACGGCGCCCGGAAAGTACGTCGTCCGCGTGTGCCGGGGGACCGCCTGCCACGTCAAGGGTTCGGCCGCCATCCTGGAGCGCCTGATGCAGGAGCTCATGATCCAGCCGGGCCAGACGACCCGGGACGGGCTGTTTTCCATCGAGACCGTCGCCTGCATCGGGGCCTGCAGCATCGCCCCGGTGATGGCCGTCAACAACGATTTCCACGGGCGGCTGGACACGGCCCAGATCCCCAAGATCATCGCCGCCTACCGCAAGAAAGAGGAGGACCGCGAATGAGCACGCTCCAATTCCTGAAGGACCCCTGCTGCTCCCGCTGCACCCACTCGGCCGAGAAGCCGTGCGCGGACTTTGTCGCCTGCCGGCTGGACGGCCCTCTCTGCCACACGGACGAGAACTGCCGCCAGGCCGTCATGGAACGGGCCGGGCGGGTTCGCCGTGAAACACTGGTGCGCCCCGCCATCATGATCGGCATGGGAACCTGCGGCCTGGCCTCGGGCGCCGGCGAGATCTTCGCCGAGGTCGCCTCGCTCATCCGTCTCCGCAAACTCGATCTCGACCTCATCCCCACCGGCTGCATCGGCTTCTGCGAGAAGGAGGCCCTGGCGGACGTCCGCCGGCCCGGCTGGAACCGGCTGCTCGTCTACAACGCGAAAAAGGACGACGCCGCCGCCCTCGTGGACCTGGCCATGGGCAAGCTCGACACCCCGGTCAAGCCGCTCTGCCAGATCCGGACCGTCGACGCCCGGGCCTGGGAAGGCGTCCCCTTCTACGAGGAGGTCCCCTTCTTCGCCAAGCAGGTCAAGGTGGTGCTCGAGAACTGCGGGAACATCGACCCGACCTCGCTCGAGGAATACATCGCCGCCGGCGGCTACAAGGCGCTGGCCGACGTGCTGAAGGGCAACGACCCGCAGCGGGTCGTCGACCGCATCGTCAAGTCCGGCCTCCGCGGCCGCGGCGGCGGCGGCTTCCCCACCGGGAAGAAGTGGCAGTTCGCCAAGAACGCCCCCGGAACGGAGAAGTACATGGTCTGCAACGCCGACGAGGGCGACCCCGGCGCGTTCATGGACCGCGGCGTCATGGAGAGCGACCCGCACCGCCTGCTGGAAGGCATGGCCATCGCCGGCTTTGCCATCGGCGCCAGCGAAGGCATCGTCTACTGCCGGGCCGAGTATCCACTGGCCATCGAACGCCTCCAGGGCGCCATCGCCCAGGGTGAAAGCTGGGGATTGCTCGGCGACAACATCCTGGGCAGCGGCTTCTCCTTCCACCTGCACATCAAGAAGGGCGCCGGCGCCTTCGTCTGCGGCGAGGAGACGGCGCTGATCGCCTCCATCGAGGGGAAGCGCGGCATGCCCCGCCCCCGCCCGCCCTACCCCGCCGTCAGCGGCGTGTTCAACTGCCCCACGGTCATCAACAACGTGGAGACCCTGGCCAACGTGCCCACCATCCTGCGGAAGGGCGAGGACTGGTACGCCGCGCTCGGCGCCGCCAGCTCGCGCGGCACCAAGGTCTTCGCCATCACCGGGCGGATCCGCAACACCGGCCTGGTGGAAGTGCCCATGGGCATCCCCCTCCGCGAGGTCATCTTCGACATCGGCGGCGGCATCCCCAACGGCAAGAAGTACAAGGCCGTGCAGATCGGCGGACCTTCCGGCGGCTGCATCCCCGAAGACCACCTGGACATCCCCATCGAGTACGAGTCGCTGAAGACGGTGGGCGCCATGATGGGCTCCGGCGGGCTCGTGGTGATGGACGAAAGCACCTGCATGGTGGACGTGGCCCGCTTCTTCATGGACTTCATCCGCAAGGAATCCTGCGGGAAGTGCATCCCCTGCCGCGAGGGCACGACGCGCCTGTTCGAGATTCTGGACCTCATCGTGCGCCCCTACCGGGTCACCACGGAAGAGGAGAACCTCCTCCGCTTCAAGGGCATCATCAACATGGAGCGGCTGGCCCAGGTCATCCGGTCGACTTCCCTGTGCGGCCTGGGCAACACGGCGCCCAACCCCGTGCTCAGCACCCTGCGCTTCTTCAAGAACGAGTACGAGCAGCACATCTACGAGCGCAAGTGCCCCGCCGGCGCCTGCTCCGGCCTGCTCACCTACCAGATCGATGCGGAAAAATGCACCGGCTGCACGCTTTGCGCCGTCAAATGCCCTGTGAAGGCAGTGGTCGGCCAGAAGAAGCAGGCCCACTACATTCTGGACGACAAGTGCGTGCGCTGCGACACCTGCCGCCAGGTATGCCGCTTCGGCGCCATCAGTGCGGAATAGGAGGTAACCCATGTCGAACGAAACAATCCACCTGACGATAAACGACCGCCCCGTGGAAGCCCCCAGGGGAGCCTCCATCCTCGAGGCGGCCCGTTCCGCTGGCCTCCGGATTCCCACCCTGTGCCACGTCGAAGGTCTGTCGCCCGCCGGCGCCTGCCGCATCTGCGTGGTGGAGACCGCCCCCGACGGCAAGCTGCTGCCCGCCTGCGCCTACCCCGCCGAGGAAGGCATGGTGATCCAGACCAACAGCGTGGCGGTGCGCCAGGCCCGGAAGACCATCATCGAGCTCCTGCTGGCCAACCACAAGCAGGACTGCCTGTACTGCGTACGCAACATGCAATGCGAGCTGCAGAGCCTGGCCGCCGAGTACGGCGTCCGCGAGAAGCGCTTCTTCGGCAAGATGCGCTCCTACCACCAGGACCTCTCCAGCCCCTCCATCGAGCGCGACCCCGAGAAGTGCATCCTCTGCGGGCGCTGCGTGCGGGTCTGCGAGGAAGTCCAGCACGTGGGGGCCATCGACTTCACCCGGCGCGGCTTCGACACCATGGTCCTGCCGGCCTTCAACCGCGACTTGAGCATTGCGCCCTGCGTATACTGCGGCCAGTGCGTCCTGGAGTGCCCCACGGCGGCCCTGCGCGAGAAGGACCACCTGAAGCCAGTCTTCGACGCCCTGAACGACCCGAAGAAGTTCGTCGTCGCCCAGGTGGCCCCGGCCATCCGCGTGTCCCTCGGCGAGGAGTTCGGCCTGCCGGCCGGCACGGTGGTGACCGGCAAGATCCCCAGCGCCCTGCACCACCTCGGCTTCAAACGGGTGTTCGACACCGACATTTCCGCCGACCTGACCATCATGGAAGAGGCCAGCGAGCTCATCGACCGCATCCAGAACGGCAAGATTCTGCCCATGTTCACCTCCTGTTCGCCGGGCTGGGTGAAGTTCATCGAGCACTTCTACCCCGAGCTGCTGCCCCACCTTTCCACCTGCAAGTCGCCCCAGATGATGATGGGCGCCATCGTCAAATCCTACTACGCCCAGAAGATCGGCGTTTCGCCGGCGGACATCTTCATGGTCTCCATCATGCCCTGCACCGCCAAGAAGTACGAGGCCCAGCGCCCCGAGATGGCGCCCCACGGGATTCCCGACGTGGACGCCGTCCTCACCACCCGCGAGATCGCCCGGATGATCCGGATGTCCGGCCTGGAATTCACCCGGCTGCCCGACATCCCCTTCGACGAGCCGCTGGGCATCTCGTCCGGCGCGGGCGACATCTTCGCCTCCTCCGGCGGCGTCATGGAGGCGGCCCTCCGCACGGCCTACTTCTTCCTGACCGGGGAGAACCTGGCCAAGCTGGACTTCACCGCCGTGCGCGGCCTGGAAGGCACAAAGTCGGCGGAGGTCAAAATCAAGGACCTGACCGTCAAGGTCGCCGTGGTCAGCGGGCTGGACAACGCCGCCAAGATGCTGGACTCGATCCGGGAAAAAGGCGGTTCCGACTTCCATTTCATCGAGATCATGTGCTGCCCCGGCGGCTGCATCGACGGCGGCGGCCAGCCGCTGCCCCGGTCCAAGGAGATCCTGAAGGCCCGCATGCAGGCCGTCTACTCCATCGACCAGGGCAAGGCCCTGCGCATGTCGCACGACAACCCGGGAATCAAGACGCTCTACTCCGAGTACCTGGGCAAGCCCAACGGCCACCGGGCCCACGAGCTGCTCCACACGCACTACACCGGGAGAGAGAAGTTCTAGGCGAAAAGGCCCGGGGCCGCCCCGGGCCAACTGGTGTGCTGGTATGGGAAACAGTCCCGTCATCGAGACCATATCCGAGAAGTGCCGGCGCTGCTACGGCTGCGTGCGGGAGTGTCCCGCCCGCGCCATCAAGGTGGAGAACGGGCAGGCCCGCGTCATCCCCGAACGCTGCGTCGGCTGCGGCAACTGCTACCGGGCCTGCGCCCTCCACGCCAAGAAGGTCCTGGATGGCAAAGGGCCCGTCGAGCGGTTCCTGGCGGAGATGGACCGTCTGAAGGTGGCCATCCTGGCCCCCTCCTACACCGCCGTACCCAAGGACTACGACCCGGCGCGCCTGGTCGGGGCCTTGCGGAAGCTGGGTTTCGACAAGGTCTGCAACGTGGCCTTCGGCGCCGACCTCAACGCCCGCCTCTACGCCAAGCTGCGCAGGTACTCCCCCACCCGCCCCGTGATCTCCGTGACCTGCCCGGCGGCCGTCTACCTGATCCAGAAGTTCGCGCCCGAACTGGTTCCCCACCTCGCCCCCATCGCCTCGCCCATGGTCATGATGGCCCGCGTCGTGCGCGAACTCTGGGGGCCGGACATCCGCGTGGTCTTCATCGGGCCCTGCATCGGGAAGAAGAAGGAAGCCCACGACCCGGTGGTAGACAGCTCGGTGGACGAAGCGCTGACCTTCATCGAGCTCGAAGAGATGTTCAATGCCCGGGGCATCGTTCCCGAGGAAACGCCGGAGTCGGACACCGACGGCCCCCAGCCCGGCCTGGGCCAGCTCTTCCCGGACCAGGACGGCCTCCTCAAGAGCGCCGACATCCGGGAAGGGGCCCTGGACAACTGCATCGTCACCGCCAACGGCCGGCGCCGCTGCATCTGGGTCCTCGAGGAACTGCTGCGAGACCGCTTCCGGCCCGACTTCGTCGACCTGCTCATGTGCGAGGGCTGCATCAACGGTCCCGCCATGATCAGCCACCACAGCCTGTTCTGGCGCAAGCAGCGCATCGTGGACCACGCCCGCCAGCGGGTGCGCAACCTCGACCCCAAAGTCTGGGAAGAGATGGTCACCGAGTGGCTGGGCAAGATCGACACCTCGCGGAAATTCACCTCCCTGGCCGTCGTCGATGACGACGTCCCCGAAGCGGACGTCATCGCCGTCCTTCGGCGCATGCGCAAGTTCAAGCCGGAAGACGAGCTCAACTGCGGCGCCTGCGGTTACCCCACTTGCCGGGAAAAGGCCGTCGCCGTGTGCCGCGGCATCGCCGAGATCGAGATGTGCCTGCCCTTCATCGTGGACGAACTGGAGGGCACCTGCAAGGAACTGAAGGAAACCAACACCCTGCTGCAGGCCACCCAGCAGAACCTGGTGCAGACAGAGAAGCTGGCCTCCATGGGGCAACTGGCCGCCGGCGTGGCCCACGAGATCAACAACCCGCTCGGCACCATTCTGATGTTCAGCCACCTCATCCAGGAAAACCTCCAGGACCGTCCGGAAATCCGCGAAGACCTCGACCTGATCGTGAAAGAGGCGCACCGCTGCAAGACCATCGTCTCCGGGTTGCTCAACTTCGCCCGCCAGAACCGCGTGCAGGCCCAGGTCACCGACGTAAACGAGTTCCTCGCCGGACTCATCCGCCAGAAGACCGTGGACAACAAGTTCGCCGGCTTCGACCTGCGCCTCGAGTGCCAGCCGGGCATCGGGTCCGCCAACTTCGATCCGGACCAGATCCGGCAGGTCCTCGACAACCTGCTCAACAACGCGGTGGAAGCCATGGAGCAGCCCGGCGCCGTCTTCCTGCGGGCCCGCCGCAACGCCGAGCGGAACGAAATCGAGTTCGCGGTGGAGGACCAGGGCAGCGGCATCCCCGAGGAGAACCTCAAGCGGATCTTCACCCCGTTCTTCACCACGAAGAAACTCGGCCGGGGAACGGGTTTGGGTTTGGCCATCGTGTATGGTATCGTAAAGATGCACGGGGGCAACATCGACGTGAAGAGCACGGTGGGCAAGGGCACGGTTTTCGTGGTCACCATCCCCGACCGGACGCCGGAAGCGTCTCCGGGAAGCTGGATCTAGAGGAGTTGCGCATGGCTAAGATTCTTGTCGTCGACGACGACCCGGATTTCCAGGACATGATGAGCATGGTGCTGGAAAGCGCGGGGCACACGGTGACCAGCGCCTTCAACGGCGCCCAGGCCATGGCCAGGATCGCCGCCGACCGCCCGGACGTCATCCTGCTGGACGTCATCATGACCACGGAAACGGAAGGGATCGAGGTGGCGGGCAAGCTCAAGGGCGACCCGGCCACCGCCGGCATCCCCATCATCATGCTGTCTTCCGTCAACATAGAAAAGAAACTTCCCGTAATATTAGAACCCAACAAGGACATGCTCCCGGTCGACAAGTTCCTCGACAAGCCGGTCAAGCCGGCGGTCCTGCTGTCGTCCGTGGCGGAGGTCCTGGGGGAATGAGCCCGGTCCGCCATTCAGAACGCGACCGGAACAGCCGCCGCTTCGTTTCAAGGAGGTAGCCATGCGGAAAAACATCATCATCATCGATGACGACGCTGATTTCGTCGACATCAACAGGACGGTTCTCGAAGCGGACGGTTTCTCCGTTCGGGCCTTCTACAACGCCAAGGAAGGCGTGGAAGCCGTCCTGGCCGACCCGCCCGACCTGATCCTCATGGACTTGATGATGGAACACTGGGACAGCGGCTTCATCGCCGCGAAAACCATCAAGTCGAACCCGGCCACGGCGCAGATCCCCATCCTGATGCTGTCGGCCGTGACCCGCGAAACGGGCCTGAAGTTCGACCTCGACTCCAGCGAGGACCGGGCCTGGATCAAGGCCGACATGTTCCTCAACAAGCCCGTGCGTCCCGATGAGCTCCTGCAGCGCGTCAAGGGCGTCCTGGGACTGGAATGAGCGCCCCCGACCAGCAGCCGCGACCGGAAAGCGGCCCGCCGCCGGCCGATCCGGCCCCTCCCAAGGGCCGGATCCTCGTCATCGACGACGAGGAAGGCATCCGGCGCGGCATCCGGCGGGTCCTCGTCTCCATGGGCTTCCACCTCGGGGAGGCGGCCGACGGCAACGAAGGCCTGGCAGCCCTCCACAACGAGGACTGGGACGTCGTGCTGACAGACCTGAAGATGCCCGGCGGCGTCGACGGCCTCGACATCGTCAAGGCGGCCCTGGAAAAGGACCCCGACATCGTCGTGGTGGTCATCAGCGCCTACGCCACCCTCGAGGCGGCCGTGCAGGCGACCCGGCTGGGCGCCTACGACTTCATGGCCAAGCCCTTCACCCCCGACGAGTTGAAAATGAACGTGCAGAAGGGGATGGAGCGGCGGTCGCTGGTGCTGGAGAAGCGCCGCCTGGAGGCCGAGCGCGAGGCCACGCTGCTCGAGCTGTCCCAGGAGCGGAGCCGGCTGAACCTGGTGGTCCAGTCCATGGGCGACGCGCTGCTGGTCATCAACCACCAGGGCACCGTGGTGTTCAGCAACCCGGTGGCCGCCCCCATGCTGCGCATCGACCACGACCCGGTGGGGGAAGCCTTCCACGGCCTGCTCCCGCTGCCCAGGCTCGTCGAATCCGTGGAGTCCGTGCTCGGCTCGGCCGACACGGAGACGGAGAGAATCACCACCGAGGTCGACCTGGACGAGAAAACCACCTACATGGCCAAGATTTCCCGCATGCGCGAAGGAACGCAGGTGCTGGGCGTCGTGCTGGTATTGCGGGACATCAGCCGGCTGAAGGAGCTCGACCGCACCAAGTCACGGTTCGTTTCCGTGGTCAGCCACGAACTGAAGGCCCCCCTGGCCGCCGTGGAGGGGTACCTGGAGGTCCTCCTCTCCGGCACGGTGGGCGCCCTGCCCGACAAGGCCACGGGCATGCTCGAGCGCTGCCGCGACCGGGCCGCCTCGCTGCAGAACCTCATCAAGGACATCCTCAACATCACCCGGATGGAAGCCCAGACCATCACCCGGCGCATGGAACCCCAGAACCTCGCCGAACTGGCCTCCTCCATCCTCGAGCTCCTCAAGCCGAACATCGACCAGAAACCGGTGACGGTGGAGCACCGCGCCCCCGAAAACCTTCCCACCGTGCAGGCGGACCGGGACGACGTGGAGCGCCTGCTCACCAACCTCCTGAGCAACGCCGTGAAGTACAACAAGCCGGGCGGCTCGGTGACGGTCACCTACGAGGTGCGGAAGCGCGACGTGACCATCCACATCGCCGACACGGGCATCGGCATCGAGAAGGAGCACCTGGAGTCCCTCGGCAAGGAGTTCTTCCGGGTCCGCAACGAGGAGACCAGCCGGATTTCCGGCACGGGCCTCGGCCTTTCCATCGTCAAGAAGACCATGGAGTTCTACGGGGGCGACTTCCACATCGAGAGCGAGAAGGGCGTGGGGTCCACCTTCAGCCTGACGTTCCCCCTGGAAGACAAGGCCTCCGCGGCGGGCCCCGCCGCTCTCTGAGGCCGTTCCCAGGATTATGCGCGGCATTTCGGAAGACGCCATCGTCAGCGACATCCTGGCCCGGGACTGGCCGGCACACCCCGGCGTCACCCGCGGCATCGGAGACGACTGCGCCCTCCTCCGGCCCCGCGAGGGCTGGGAGACCGCGATCTCCACGGACCTCCTGCTCGAGGGGAAGCACTTCCGGCTGACCACGGCCTCCCCCGAGGACATCGGCTGGAAGGCCGCCGCCGTCAACCTCAGCGACCTGGCCGCCATGGGGGCGGAACCCGTCGCCTTCTTCCTGTCCGCCGCCTTCCCGAAGGACGCCGCCCACCTGTTCGGCCGGGTCCTCGAAGGCATCCTGCAGTGCCTGAAAAAGTTCCACCTCCCGCTGGCGGGCGGCGACCTCTCCTGCGCCGACAGCTGGCTCCTCGCCGGCACAATCGTCGGGGAGGTCCCCGCGGGGAAGGCCCTTCGCCGCGACGGGGCCCATCCGGGCGACCTGGTGGCCGTTTCGGGGCACCCCGGCCTGGCCGGCCGGGGCCTTCGCTTCCAGGAGGGGGAGACGGCGCCGGGCCCGGCGGGCCGCCTGGAGGCCCGGTGCCGGGAAAAGATCCGGCGCCCGGAGCCCCGGCTGGCCCTGGGGCGGTTCCTGCGCGAATCGGGGGCGGTGACCGCCGCCATGGACCTGAGCGACGGCCTGGCCCGGGACCTGCCCCGCCTCTGCCGGGCCAGCGGGGTTTCCGCCCGCCTGCAGGCCGCCTCGCTGGCCCGCTACGCCGAACCGGCCATCGGCCTGGGCATCCCCGAAGTCCTCGCCGGCGGCGAAGACTACGAACTGCTGTTCACCGTGCCCCCGTCGCACTGGGAGCGCCTGCAGCGGGAGGCGGAAGCGTTTCCCGGCGGCCTGCCCGTCGGCTGCATCGGCACCGTCGGGGAAGGCCCCGCCGGAACGGTGGAAGTGCAGGACGGCGACACCTGCGCCCCGCTGCCGGCTGCTGGCTTCGACCATTTTTCCGCCTGACGGGCCGCCATGACCGAGTGCCCCTTCCCCTGCCCCCTGGAAAAAGCCGCCTTCGTGCGTCGCCCCAACCGCTTCCTCGTCGAGGCCGTCTGCGCGGGGCGCCCGGTGGCGGCGCACCTGCACGACCCGGGGCGCCTGGAGGAGATCCTGGTGCCCGGCGCCACCCTGTACCTGGGACCGGCCACCGGCCCGGGGCGCAAGACGGGGTGGACCGTCCACCTCGCCGAGCACGCCGGCACGCTGGTGTCCATCAACTCCTCGCTGCCGAACCGGCTCGTCGGGTTCGGCCTGGAGAGGGGGCTCTTCCACGAGTTCCGGGACTACGCCCTGGGCGGTCGGGAAGTCCGGCTGGGCGCGGGTCGGGTGGACTTCCACCTGGTCACCGCGGGCATCGACATCTTCATGGAGGTCAAGGGAGTCTCCCTGGTCCGCGGGCGGGCGGCCTTCTTTCCCGATGCGCCCACCACCCGCGGCGCCCGCCAGGTGCGGGACCTCATCCGCGCGGCGGGAAAAGGGATCTGCGGCACCCTGTTCTTCCTCGTCCAGCGCAACGATGCCGACAGCCTCCGGTTCAACACGGAAACCGACCCCGACTTCGCCGCGGCCGTCGGCGAAGCCTTTCGCAAGGGCCTAGAAATCGTGGCCTACACCTGCCGTTTCTCCCTCTCCGGCGCCGCCGTCGGCCGCCGCATCCCCGTCCGCCTCTGACGTCAATCGCCTGCGGTGTTCTCCGAAACCAAAATGCTTCCGGGTCCTGCCGGGAAGGGTGAATTTACCCCGAATTCCGAACACGAATCGTCCGCAGCCGTCTGGTTGCCCGGAGGGCATCCATATCCATAGCCGCCGGTTCTGTTCCCCGGCCCGTTGCCCGGAGGGCATACCGACGGCACACCGATGGACGATGATTCCCTACGGGAAAATTCGCGGTGACGGATCGTCCGGCTATGGTTATCGATTCCCTACGGAAAAAATTCCGATATTGCTGTAATAGATAGACAAAATCAGCAACATTAGTGTAATTAGTGGTTTCCATCTCTCGGACGAGAATTCCCATCCTGTTCATTCCGTGACGATCGATGAACACCCGGCAAACTGGGTGCTCGTCCCGCGTGCTCGGCAAGGCCGGACAGTTCTGGGCAATCCTTGACCATACATTGATCGGATCCAGGGCAAGCTTGAGCCCGTTTTGATTCCCCAACCGGTACGATCGATCCAGAAAGGGCGGAGTGAACCGCTCTCTCCCGTTCCCGGAGAAGGAGAGCGAGGGAAGTTTCCCGGCCGCCTCCCGCTCCGGCCGAATCCCGAAGGAGGGAATCCCATGGAAGACCTGACGTTCATCCTCGTCCTGGCCCTGTTTTTCCTGGCGTGCCTGGGCCTGGTGCAGTTCTGCAGCCGCCTGCGGAGGTGCCTGTGAACACCTTCACCGTCGTCGCCGGCCTGATCTGCCTGGGGTTGATCTTCTACCTGCTGTGGGCCCTGCTCGAACCGGAGGACTTCTCATGAACGCGAACGGATGGCTGCAGATCGGGTTGTACCTGGCGGCCCTGGCGACCCTGGCCGTCCCCCTGGGCCGGCACATGGCCCGGGTCTACCAGGGGGGGAGGACCTTCCTGCACCCCGTGCTGGCCCCGGTGGAGAGACGGCTGTACCGGTGGGGGGGCATCCGGCCGGAGGACGACATGACCTGGCGGGGCTACGCCCTGGCGGTGATGGCGTTCAGCTTCCTGGGGGGGGTGGCGGTATACGGGCTGCTCCGCCTCCAGGGCCTGCTGCCGCTCAACCCGGCCGGCGTGGGGGCCATGCCGCCCGACCTGTCCTTCAACACGGCCGTGAGCTTCCTGACCAACACCAACTGGCAGGCCTACGCGGGGGAGCGCTCGCTGAGCTACCTGGCGCAGATGGCGGTCCTCACCGTGCAGAATTTCCTGTCGGCCGCCACCGGGATGGCGGTCCTGGCGGCCCTGGTCCGCGGCTTCTCCCGCCACTGCGCCGCGGGCATCGGCAATTTCTGGGCGGACCTGGTCCGCTCCGTGCTCTACATCCTGATGCCCTTGAGCCTGCTCCTGGCCCTGCTCCTGGTCGGCCAGGGCGTGGTGCAGACACTCGGCGGGCCGGTGAAAGCCCAAACGGTCGACCGGACGGCCGCGACGGCCGACCGGGGGACGGGAAGCGTCCAGGCGCTGCCCCGCGGGCCGGTGGCCTCCCAGGTGGCCATCAAGCAACTCGGGACCAACGGGGGCGGTTTTTTCAACACCAACTCCGCCCATCCGTTCGAGAACCCCACCCCCTTGTCGAACTTCCTCCAGATGCTGGCCATCCTCCTGATTCCGGCCGCCCTTTGCCACACGTTCGGGGAAATGGTCGGAGAGCGTCGGCAAGGATGGGCCCTGTTCGCCGTGATGTCGCTGATTTTCCTGGCGATGCTCGGGTTGTGCGTGTACGCCGAATTGCAGGCCGTACCCGGCCTGGACCGGCTGGGGGTGGCCCAGGAAAGGACGGCCGCGAACCCCGGCGGGAACATGGAAGGCAAGGAGGTCCGCTTCGGCCCCGTGAACTCGGCGGTCTGGGCCGTCGCCACCACGGCCGCCTCCAACGGGTCGGTCAACTCCATGCACGACGCCTTCTCCCCCTTGGGGGGGCTCGCCCCCATGGTGCTCATGCAGTTGGGCGAGGTGGTCTTCGGCGGGGTCGGCTCCGGCCTGTACGGCCTGCTGGTGTTCGCCCTGGTGGCGGTTTTCGTGGCCGGCCTCATGGTGGGCCGGACCCCGGAGTACCTGGGGAAGAAGATCGAGTCCTTCGAGATGAAGATGGCCGCCCTGGTGGTGCTGCTCCCCGTCTTCCTGGTGCTGGCCGGCACCGCGCTGGCGGTGAGCCTGCCGGCGGGGCGCGAGGCGGTGGCCAACCCCGGCGTGCACGGCTTCTCGGAGATCCTCTACGCCTTCTCCTCCACCGGCAACAACAACGGCAGCGCCTTCGCCGGGCTGAACGCCGGCCTGCCCTTCTACAACGTCGCCACGGGCTTGCTGATGCTGGCCGGGCGCTTCGGCCCCCTCGTGTTCGTCCTGGCCCTGGCCGGTTCGCTGGCGGCCAAGAAGAAGGCCCCGCCCACGGCCGGCACCCTGCCGACGCACGGACCGCTCTTCGTGGGCTGGCTGACGGCGGTCGTCATCATGGTCGGCGCCCTGAGTTTCCTACCGGCCCTGGCGCTGGGCCCCATCGCCGAGCACCTGCTACTCCGCTGAAACTGGAGAATAAGCAATGGAATTACACATTCATGGAACGACCACCCCAATCAGTCCTTCCGGGCACGGCAGGTTCCGGCTCTACCGGCGGGCGGCGCGGGAATCCTTCGGCAAGCTGGCCCCCCGACGGATGGTCCGCAACCCGGTCATGTTCGTGGTGGAGGTCGTCAGCCTCCTCTGCACGGCTCTCTGGGCGGCAGCGCTGGCGGGGCGCGGCGAGGCCCCGCCGGCCTTCATCGGGGGCGTGACCGTGTGGCTGTGGTTCACCGTGCTCTTCGCCAACTTCGCCGAGGCCCTGGCCGAGGGGCGGGGAAAGGCCCAGGCCGAGTCGCT
>CAYTBK010000103.1:12613-14045 GCA_964436005.1 uncultured Acidobacteriota bacterium | reverse complement strand
CGACCATCACGGCGGCCAGGGCGTAGTAGTGGGCCTTGCAGGTGGGCATGGCCGGCGTGGCGGCGGCGAGCAGGGCCCCCATGGCCAGCACGGTCCGCCCGGGCGGTTCCCCGCGCCAGAAGGCGCCGGGGCGGCCGGCCCGCAGGGTGGCCAGCACCAGGAGGCCGGCCAGGGCGAAGCCGAACCAGCGGTACCCGTCCGGCATGACCGGCGGCCGCGAAGCCCGGGGGTGGAGCAGCTTGAACAGGCTGACCCCGTAAGAGGGGAAGTTGCCCTCCACCACGTCGAGCTCCTTGCGGATCTCCGGCGCCACCGAACCGGAAGCCAGGCCGGCCAGGCGCAGTTCGAGGAAGTGGCCCGTGGCCCGCAGCGTGGCGGCCGGCCCCACCAGGAGGGAAGGGACCAGGAAGAGGCCCAGAAAGCCGCCCAGCGCGGCCCCCGCGACGGCCGGCCAGCGCCGGCGGGGGAGGCAGCCGGCGAGAACCACGGCCAGGAAGGGTTTCACGCAGCAGCCCAGGCCCACCCAGACTCCGGAGCGGAAGGGCTTCCCCCGCAGGAGGTCGTGGCAGAAGGCGGCAGCGCAGAGCAGCAGCAGCGGGTTGGGCTGTCCGCGCACCAGCGAGAAACCGAAGGGCACCGAGCAGGTCAGCAGGGCGGTGGTCCGCAGGCGCCACCAGGGGCGGGAGCCGCGCGGTATTCCATGGAGCGCGGGGAGATTCCAGGAAAGTTGCAGCGACGAGGCCAGCAGGCCCAGTGCCCCCAGCAGGGCGGCCAGGTTGACGGCGTACCAGACGCCGATGGCGGCGGGGTAGGGCAGCCAGGCGTCGTTCTCGGGGGCCTCCGCCGGCGGGTCGGCCAGCGGGATCAGCAGGGCGGCCAGGAGGGGCGGGTAATGGTAGTGCCAGCCGTTGGTGTCGGCGACCCGGTAGGGGTTCTGGCCGTTCTTCACCGCCCAGGCGGCGCGGAAATACACGTCGGCGTCGGTGCGGCGGGTCCGCAGGTAGGCCGAGCGGTGCACGGTGACGGCGCCGAAGACCACGCAGACCACGAGGATGGCGGCGAGCCCCGCCTTCTCCCACCCGTTGAGGGCGGGCCAGGCGTAGGGCGCGGCCGGGGCGGGCGTTTCCGGTTTCCTACCATCCATCTTCTCGGGCTCCCCCTGGCCCGGCGGCGTGCGGCGGTCCGGCCGGTCTCGCCGGGCCGTGCCCCCCTTTCGCCGGCGTTCCTGTTCGTGTTGCCGGGCAATGGCCAGTATAAAGGAAAATTTGCGTGAACACAGCCGCGTCTTCATGTAAGATCACGCTTTTGAATTTCGCTGAGGAGAGCTTCCCATGGCCTTCACCCTTTCCCGACGCTGCCTGCTGGCGGCAACCGTCCTGGCGCTGACCGCGGTCACCGCCCTGGGCTGCACCAACTTCATCATCACCAAGGG
>CAYTBK010000103.1:0-12513 GCA_964436005.1 uncultured Acidobacteriota bacterium | reverse complement strand
TGGCGCTGACCGCGGTCACCGCCCTGGGCTGCACCAACTTCATCATCACCAAGGGCGCGTCCGCCGACGGTTCGGTCCTCACCACCTATTCGGCCGACTCGCACACCATGTACGGGGAGCTCTACCACACCCCCGCCCGGCGCCACCTGGAAGGCGAAATGCTCGACGTCTACGAGTGGGACACGGGCAAGTTCCTCGGCCGGATCCGCCAGGCGCCGGTGACCTTCGCCGTGGTGGGCAACATGAACGAGCACCAGGTGGTGATCGGCGAGACCACCAACGGGGGCCGGAAGGAGTGCCACGAATCGAAGGGGGTCCTCGACTACGGCTCCATGATCTACATCACCCTGCAGCGTGCCCGGACCGCCCGGGAAGCCATCGCCGTCATGGGCGAGCTGACGAGGGAGTACGGCTACGTCAGCGAGGGCGAGACCCTGACCGTGGCCGACTCCAACGAGGCCTGGATCATGGAGATCATCGGCAAGGGCCCGGACGCCAAGGGCGCCGTCTGGGTGGCCCGGCGCATCCCCGACGGCTTTGTCTGCGCCCACGCCAACCAGGCCCGCATCCGGCAGTTCCCGCTCGACGACCCCGACAACTGCCTCTACGCCCCCGACGTCATCGGCTTCGCCCGCGCGAAGGGCTTCTTCCAGGGGGAAGACAAGGACTTCAGCTTCGTCGACGTCTACTGCCCGCCCGACTTCGGCGCCCTGCGGGCCTGCGAGGCCAGGGTGTACGCCTTTTTCAACCGCGCCGCCCCGTCCCTCCGGCTGCCCACGGCGTACGTCATGGGCAATCTCAAGGCCGAGCCCCTCCCGCTCTGGATCAAGCCGGACCGGAAGCTCTCCGCCCGCGACGTCATGGACCTGATGCGCGACCACTACGAGGGGACGCCCATGGACATGACCAAGGACGTGGGGGCCGGCCCCTTCGTGGCGCCGTACCGCTGGCGCCCCATGGAATGGAAGGTGGACGGCGAGTCCTACCTCTTCGAGCGGGCCACCTCCACCCAGCAGACGGGCTTCTCGTACGTCTCCCAGGCCCGCTCCTGGCTGCCGGGGCCCATCGGCGGCGTGCTGTGGTTCGGGGTCGACGACACCTATTCCACCGTCTACTTCCCGGCCTACTGCGGCATCCGCGAGGCGCCCTACAATTACGCGGTGGGCACCGGCGACTTCAACACCTTCACCTGGGACTCGGCCTTCTGGGTCTTCAACCACGTGTCGAATTTCATCTACTCGCGCTACTGCGACATGATCAAGGACGTGCAGGTGGTGCAGCGCAACCTAGAGGGCCAGTTCCTGGCCGACCAGGCCGAGGCGGAAGCGGCGGCCCTGGCCCTGTACAAGGAGTCGCCCTGGCAGGCCCGGGAGTTCCTGACCCAGTACTCCGCCAAGGCGGCGGCCCAGGTGGTCAAGCGGTGGCGGAAACTCGGCGAGGACCTCCTGGTCAAGTTCCTGGACGGGAACGTGCGCAACGAGAAGGGCGAGGTCGGCCACCCGCCCTACCCGGAATCCTGGTACCGGACCATCATCAAGGAAAACCCCGACCGGTTCAAGGTGCCCAAGGTCGAGGCGCCGCCCACCCACTGAGAGGTCGCCATGAAGAACGACAAGAGGACCGCTTTCGTCGTTTCCAAGAGGCTGCAGTATTCTTTCCTGGCCATACAGCTCGTCTGCGCCCTGATCGCTTTCGGCGTCATCTTCTTTGCCGCCGACAGCGTCCTGGGTTCCGTGAAGCCCATCGTCGGCAGCGTGGGCGTGCAGGGGAAGGCCCTGATGCAGGACGCTTCCCGCTCCCTGCGCCTGACCATCGTCTGCGCCGGCGTTTTCGTGATCGTCATGATGTTCCTCTGGGGCCTGGTGACCTTGCAGAAGGTGACGGGACCGCTGTACCGGCTGTACTGGCACATGCAGGAAGACGCCCGGGAGGGGCGGCTGACCATGGTGTACTTCCGGAAGAACGACTTTTTCAAGGACCTGGCGGAGGCCTACAACTACCTGGTGGAGAAGAACGCCAACGCCAGGCCCGAACCCGAGGCGGGCCCGGGCCCGGGTAAAACCGATGCATGAAATCTCCATCGCCCGGGAACTGATCGAGACGACCCTGGAGACGGTGCAGGCGTACCCGCACTCCCGGGTCACCGCCGTCCACGTGAAAGTCGGCCCGCTGTCCAGCGTCGCGCCGGAAGCCCTCCTGTTCGCCTGGGACTCCCTCGTGGACGAAACGGAACTGGCCGGGGCGGAACTGCGGATCGACGCCACCCTGGTGGCGGCCGAGTGCCTCTCCTGCAAGGAGGACTTCCCCATCGACGGCTACCAGTTCTCCTGCCCGTACTGCGGGTCGCGGCAGATCCAGGTGGTGTCGGGGGACGAGATGGAAATCACCGATGTCGAGGTGGAGTACGATGAAGGATATCATCAAGCTTGAGAAGAAGGTTCTTTCCCGGAACGACGAGATCGCGGCGGGCATCGCGGCCATGCTGGACCGGCGGGGGATCTACTGCGTGAACATGATCTCCTCCCCCGGCAGCGGGAAGACGCGGCTGCTGGAGGCCCTGCTGCCCCTGTTGTCCGCCTCCGCCCGCTGCGCCGTCCTCGAGGGGGACGTGCAGACCGAGAACGACGCCAAGCGGATCGAGCGGCTCGGCGTCCCCGTGCGCCAGATCATCACCTGCGGGGCCTGCCACCTCGACGCGATCATGGTCGAGGAACACCTGGAGGCCCTCCCCCTGGCGGAGACCGACATCCTCCTCATCGAGAACGTGGGGAACCTGGTCTGCCCGTCGACCTACTCCCTGGGGGAAGACGACAAGATGGTGCTGCTCAGCACCGCCGAGGGCGACGACAAGCCCGTGAAATACCCGGCGATCTTCCGCCGGGCCTCCCTCCTCGCGGTGACCAAGACGGACCTGCTCGGCACCTCGGACTTCGACCTGGACGTGGCCGTCGCCAACGCCCGGGGCATCAACCCCAACCTGGCCGTGTTCCCCCTGTCCAGCCGGGCCGGGACGGGGCTGGAGGCCCTGCGCGACGAACTGCTCCGGCGCCTGGCCGCCAAGCGGGCCCGGCTCGCCGGATGAACCCGCTGCGCCTGCGCGGCTGCCTCATCGATCCCCCCGTGCTCCTGGCGCCCCTGGCGGGCGTGACGGACGTGCGCTTTCGCGCGCTGGTGCGGGGGCTCGGGGGGTGCGGCCTCTCCTACACCGAGCTGGTGAGCGTGGAGGGGACCGTCCGCCGCCAGAAGCGCACGCTGGCCCTGATGAGCCGGGCGCCCGGCGAGAGCCCCTTCGGCATCCAACTGTACGGCGCCCGCCCGGAAGCCATGGAAGAGGCGGCGGCGGTGGCGGTGGAGGCCGGGGCCGACCTTGTCGACATCAATGCCGGTTGCCCGGCCCGTAAGGTGGTGCGCAGCCGCGGCGGGGCGTACCTGCTCACCCAGCCGGAGCTACTGCGGGAGATCCTGACCCGGGTCCGCCGGGCGGTGCCCGTGCCCCTGACCTTGAAAATCCGCTCCGGCTTCACGGAAAAGGACTTGAACTATCTCAAGATCGGCCGGCTAGCCGAGGACTGCGGCGTCGACGCCGTCACGCTCCACCCGCGCACCCGCAGCCAGATGTTCTCCGGCCGGGCCGAGTGGGCGCACATCGCCGAACTGAAGGCGGCGCTGGCCATCCCCGTTGTCGGGAACGGCGACATCCTGACCCCCGAGGACGCCGCCGAGATGGTCCGGCGCACCGGCTGCGACGCCGTCATGATCGGGCGCGGGGCGATGCGCAACCCGTGGCTGCTCTCCCAGACGGCCCGGCACCTGGCCGGCCGGCCCTACGAAGGGGTCCGGACGGCGGACCGGGTGCGGGTCTGCCTGGACCTGGCCCGCTCGGTGGAGCCCGGCCGGCCGGACGTCAAGATCTGCGGGGAGATGAAGAAGTACGCCTCCTGGCTGCTGTATGGTTTCCCCGACGCGGCCCGCGCCCGCGACGAGGTCTACCACCTCAAAGAAAGCCGGGCGATCCTCGACCTGCTGGAGCGGCTTCTGCTGCGGCTGGCGGAGTAGTCGCCAGTTGAAACACAAAGCCACTGAGTTCACGTTTGTGTCTTGGTGGTTTTCACATGCTCCGGTCAGAGGTACAGGTTCGACAGGACCATGCGGACCAGTTTGGACAGCGCCACGGGCTGCATGAAGATCTTCGGGTTGAAGGAGAGCAGGCCGGTGGTTTCCTCCCGGTCTTCCGCGATCAGGTAGATGTTCCGCACGTTGGGCGCCTGTCGGTCGGCCTGTCGCGACAGGTAGGCCGCATCGCAGATCAGGGCGTCCTCGCCCGACAGCTGCTCCGGGGCGATCCGGACGGTGAGGCGGGGCAGGAGCTCCGCGAACTGGTCCAGGATCAGGGCGGTCATGGAACGGTCGGACAGGTGCAGGGCCAGCGAGGAGCCCTGGCCCCCGATGGCCGGGCATTCGGCCAGGAAACGGTCGTCCGCCAGGCTCTCGCTCTGGGTGAAGAGCGCATCGATTTTCGGGTAGCTTTGCATGATTTTGCGGGCCCGGAACGCGGGGTTTCCCCCTTTGGCGACAGACTCCCGCAATATCTGGAGAATGTTGACGATACGGACTCCGACCGACAGCCGTTGGCGGGTCAGGGACTGCTCCAGCTGCATGGGGCTCACCGACTGGCGCGTGAACAGCGCCTCCAGCTCCCGCTCGAAAACCGTGAAGGCTTCCAGTTCTTTCTGGATGCGCCGGATGTTGTCGCGGGCCTGGCGGACTTCCCCCTGCAGCGTTTCGGAAGGGTTCGGGGGAAGGGCTTCGGCGTAGGCCTTGAAGCCGGTGGAGAGGTCCGTCAGCAGGGCCGGTTCGAACGTGTTGACGGTTTTCAGGGTTTCCAGAAAGGCCAGGCCCGACTCGACGTCGCCGCTTTCCACCACCGCCTTGGCCACGCGGGCCAGGGTGCCGTCGGGCAAGCCGGGGAGGATCACGTCTTTCCGCGCCGCGGCGGCCACCATGCGGAGGTAGTCACGGACCCGGCCGGGCTGGGTCGTGCCCTCGGCGATGTTGACGAGCAGCCGGACCATCAGGCGGACGGGGAAGGAAGCCTGCGCGGTGTCCATCCAGGCGTTCCCCAGCGCCAGGAACATCGGTTCGCGGGACTTGTCCTCCAGCAGGCTGCGCAGGTCCCCTTCCAGCACGGTGCCCAGCTTGGACAGGATGATGCTCTTCGCGGTCACCAGGTCCGAATCGAGAACCTGCCGGAAGAAACGGACGCCGTCCGCCGAGAGGGAGACGTCGTAGGTGCGGGCCACCACTTCCTGCTCGGTGGTCTCCATCCGGAAAAAATTCTCCATGAGGAACGAGCGGCCCTCGGCGGACTTCATGAGGACCTGGACGATGCGCCCCTTCAGCGGTCCGGCCTCGAAGAAGAGTCGGGAGAGGAAGGCGGGCGCGGAGGGGTTGTCGGCCATCCCGTCGAGGATGGTTTCCCGCTGCGCCGGGTCCGTCTCGAACAGCGCGCGGATGCGGGCGAGGGTGTCGGGGTTCGTGCCCATGGCCAGAACGGTCAGCGCCAGGCTTTTGAGCTGCGCGTCGGTGGTGGCGTCGTAGAGCCGGTCGAGTTCGGGCAGCCGCTCCTCCGGCGGCAGGGGATGGCGCTCCAGAAAGTGGCGGTAGCACTGCAGGATCCGCATGACGTCTTCCGGCTTTTCCCCGCCGGAAGCCAGGTGGCGCTCCAGGGCCTCGGCCGTGAACTGCCGGATCGCCGTGCCGCCGCTCGCGTCGGCGGTGTGGGACAGGATGTCCAGGGCGCCCAGCACCAGCGGCGGGGCGTCGTGGTGGAGGTAGTCCAGGAAAATCCGGGCGTCTTCCGGCGTCAGCAGTCGCTTGAAGGTGTCGATCACCGCCCGGAAGGAGGGCTTGTCGTACTCGCCGAGGAAGCGCGGCAGCAGGGCCAGGATGGGGTCGTCCTGGCGGATGCGGGCGATGGCTTCCTGGATCTGGCCGAGCAGGGTCTCGTCCGTGATGTTCTCCACGGCGGCGCTCAGTATTCCGAAGGCCTTGCGGTCGTTGTACTTGGAAACCGCGATAACGGCTTCCTTCATGACGAAGAAGCTGCTGCCGTTGATGATGACCTTCTCGAGGGCGTCCAGGAAGCGGGGGGTTCGCACGTAGCCCATGACGCGCAGGATGTTGAGCTTGATCTTGAAGCTGACTTCCGGCGCGTCAAGGGTGCGCACGAGTTCCTCGTGCATCTCGGTGTCGCCGCTGGCCAGGGTCTTCTCCAGCTTGTAGCGGAAATCGATGTCGGAAATCTCCCCGGCGCTCTGCAGCAGCGCCTGCAGCGTGGTGGCCTGCGCTCCGCCCGCCGGCGCCGGCTCCGCCACCGCCGCTTTTTCTTTCGCCGGCGACACCTGGCCCGGGGCCGGGAACTCGATGCCGATGCGGCCGAGGGCGGCGCCCAGGCTGTCTCGGTTGATGGGCTTGACCAGGAAGCTGGAGCAGCCCAGTTTCAGGCACTGCAGCACGGTGTCGCGGTCGTTCAGCGCCGTGGCCACCACGATGCGCAGGCTGGCGAAGCCGGTCTGGGCGCAGACGGCCCGGTCCCATTCCCGCAGCGTGGTGATGAGGGCGGTGCCCGCCATGTCCGGCAGGTTGCATTCCATGATCAACAGGTCGAAGTAGGACCCGGCTTCCACGACCTCCCGGACGACCTCCAGGGCCTGGGCGCCCGTGCCGGCCTGGCGGAGGTATTGCGCCAGCGGCTGGAGGCACTCTTCCAGGCCCAGCCTTGCGCCGGCGTCCGGGTCCACGATGAGTACGTTCACGGTGCTTTTTCTCCTGCCGCCCTCGCGTTCTGTCCGGAGAAGATAGTATCACCAAACCGTCTCCCGGGAGCGAGGGGAATCTTCCCCTTCCGTGACGAATGTCGCAGGGAAAGCCGATGCTGATTGCGGATCCGGCGGTCCGACGGAGGCGCCTTATGCCGGTCTGTCGTAGGCGCCTTCCGCCGGAAGGCGCACCCGCGGGAAGACTCCCGGGCTTCGCCCGTGCGGCGCGCCAACCGTTGCCCCCCACCGTTCCGGCCAGCCGGGAAAACCACTGATCTCACTAATTACAAATCAGTTAAAATGATGGTTTGCTCTTTGCGGCACCGGATGGTTCCCTTGGTGACCTTCGAGTCTCTGTGGTCGAGCCTTCCCTCGCTGCCCGCATCGGCTCGGCCGTCCCGACGGAGGCGCCTTCCGCCGGAAGGCGCACCCGCGGGCAGGCTCCCGGGCTTCGCCCGTGCGGCGCGCCAACCGTTGCCCCCCACCGTTCCGGCCGGCCGGGAAAACCACTGATCTCACTAATTATAAATCAGTTAAAATGATGGTTTGCTCTTTGCGGCACCGGATGGTTCCCTTGGTGACCTTCGAGTCTCTGTGGTCGAGCCTTCCCTCGCTGCCCGCATCGGCTCGGCCGTCCCGACGGAGGCGCCTTCCGCCGGAAGGCGCACCCGCGGGCAGGCTCCCGGGCTTCGCCCGTGCGGCGCGCCAACCGTTGCCCCCCACCGTTCCGGCCGGCCGGGAAAACCACTGATCTCACTAATTATAAATCAGTTAAAATGATGGTTGGCTCTTTGCGGCACCGGATGGCTCCCTTCGTGACCTTCGCGTCTCTGTGGTCGCGCCCTCCCCCGCTGCCCGCATCGGCCCCTCCTCCGCCCCAAACGCATTGACTTTCCCCGGCGCGGGTGGTATTACCCGCGTTCGGCAACGATCCATTGGGAGGGACGCATGGACATCCTGCAGCAGATCCTGGACAACGAGGTCTTCCCGGCCGTGGGGTGCACCGAGCCCATCGCCTGCGCCTTTGCCGCGGCGGCGGCGGCCGAGCGTCTCGGCGGCGAGCCGGAAGGGCTCGCGCTCATGGTCGACCCCGGAACGTTCAAGAACGGCGCGGCCGTGACGGTCCCCAACAGCGGGGGCGAAAAGGGCAACGTCATCGCCGCCGTGCTGGGCGCCCTGATCGCCCGGCCCGGCCTGCGGCTGGAAATCCTCAAAGAAGTCCCCGCCGAGACCCTGCGCCGGGCCCGGGCGCTCCTGGAAGCCGGGGCCGTCCGCTACGGCTGCCTGGAAGGCGAGCGGCACTTCAAGGTCGAGGTCGAGGTGCGCGGCGGCGGCTCGGTCGTCCGCTGCGCGGTCTCGGACGGCCACACCAACATCACCGCCCTGGAGAAGGACGGCAAGTCCCTGGTCGAGGCGGCCCTTCCCCGGGAGGGCGCCGCGCACGCCTACCGGGACGTGCTGCGCTCCCGGAAGCTCGAGGAGGTGCTGCGGGCGGTCAGCCGCCCCAGCGACGAACAGCGCGCCTACATCCAGCGCGGGGTGGAGATGAACCTGGCCATCTCGGAGCACGGGCTGGCCATGAAGCGGGCGGGCTACCAGCTTCAGCAGATGATGAAGCAGGAACTCATGGCCGACGACGTCTTCTACGAGGTGGAACTGCACGTGGCCTGCGCCGTGGACGCCCGTATGGGCGGCCTGCCGGAGCCGGTGATGACGTCCGGCGGCTCGGGGAACCAGGGGGTGCTGGCCATCCTGACGCCCTGGCTCATCGGAACAGCCCGGAAGGTGGACGTGGCGCGCATCCAGGAAAGCATCGCCATCAGCCACGCCGTCAACGCCTATGTCAAGTGCTTCACCGGCGAGTTGTCGGTCATCTGCGGCTGCGCCGTGGCCGCCAGCATCTCCGCCGCCGTGGCCCTGGTCTACCAGCAGGCCGGCATCGACATGAAGAAGATCGGCTTCGCCATGGACAACGTCATCGGCGACCTCTGCGGCATCATCTGCGACGGCGCCAAGCCGGGCTGCGCCATGAAGATCGTCAGCGGCGCGGAGACGGCCATGCGCTCGGCCTTCATGGCCCTGGGCGGCTATGGCCTGTCGCCGGACGACGGGGTGCTCGGGCACTCCCCGGAAGAGTCCATCATGAACATCGGCAAGATCTCGCTGGAAGGCATGTTCCCCGTGGATCCGACCCTGGTGCGGATCCTCCAGGAGAAGGCCAACCGCAGCGGCCTGGCCTGAGGCGGGTTGCCTCTTTTCGGCCGGGACGGCCGAGAGAGAGAAGCCGGCGGGTGACGGTCCGGAGGACCGGCTCCCGCCGGTAAGAAACGGTAAAGGCAGGAGAGCGCGCCCGGGAAGGGCGCCGGAACGTCATGGCCCGGCATCCGCCGCCCCTCCGGGGCGGAACGCCTTCATCACGTGGTTTCCCAGGGGGAGCCACGCCTCCGGCGGGGCTCCCCCTGGCTACTTTCCGTCGGCCCGTCCGGGCCGAGGCGGGCATCGGCGGAAGGTGCTACCACAAAGACTCGTCCGCCAATAGCCCCCCCTGCAGCGCAAAGAGTCAACCACTGATCTCACTGATGTTTGATCAGTGCGATCAGGTGCGCCAGGAACCGCCTGCCTCGTTCATGGTCTTTCTGATAAGCCAAACATTCCCGCAACCTGTCTCCCATCGACAAGTCATGCCGCGAGCCGCCGAACCCCACCATCCTTCGCGTGCATCGTGTTTATAATCAACACGAAGGGCACGATGGACACGAAGGGGAACCCTGGCATTTTCCGTGGCAAGGCGCGGGGCGCGTAGGCCGCCTCTCGCCGAGAGGCGGCGGGGAAGGCGAGGCAGAAAATGGTGGCTTTCACCTGTGTTGCCCCGCCCCTCGGCGAGGGGCGGGGTACGCGGAAGAGGTTGCCTTCGCCGCCGCCCGGGGGTACAATCGCGCCAGAACGCTCCATTCAACGCGGGAAACGAAGTCCCCGGCGACTCGGCGGGCTTGGCGAGGCGAGGCGATGAGAACCCTGTTGGTCATCCTGGCCATCTCTTCGGCCCTGTTCATGGTGAACCTGGACGGCAGCATCGTCAACGTCGCCCTGCCCACCCTGGCCCGGGAGTACCGCACCGGGGTGCACCAGGTGGCCGACGTGATCATGTACTACCTGGTGGCCCTGTGCGCCTGCCTGCCGGTTTTCGGCCGGCTCGGCGACCTGGCGGGGCGGAAGGCGGTTTTCCTGGCTGGCTTCGTCGTGTTCACCGCCGGCTCCGTCTTCTGCGGCCTGGCCCCCGGCTTTGAAGCCCTGCGGCTAGGCCGGCTGGTCCAGGGGGTGGGCGGGGCCATGCTGCTGGCCACCTCCATGGCCCTGGTGAAGGAGAACCTGCCCCCTGACCGGACCGGGCGCGCCTTCGGCCTGCTGGCGGTCTTCGCCGGCGTCGGCTACTCCCTGGGCGCCCCGCTGGGCGGCTTGATCTCGGGGCACCTCTCCTGGCGCTGGATTTTCTGGGTCAACGTCTTGCCGGGGGCGGCCGGCTTCTGGATCTCCTCCCGCTGCCTGGCCGGAAAAGGGGGCCAGCGGGGCCGGTGGCGGGATTTCGACTGGGCCGGGGCCGCGCTGAGCGCGGCGGCGCTGGTCTCCCTGGTCGGCGGGCTGGAAAGCCTGAAGGACGGCTCCGGGACCGGAATGGCCCTGGCCGTCGTCTCCGCCCTGTCCCTGGCCGCCTTTCTCCTGCGGGAAGCGCGCTTCCCCCGGCCCCTGGTCGACCTGCGGCTCTTCCGGGACGCGCGCCTCTCCCTCGGCTTTGCGGCCAACCTCTTCGTGGTCACCATCCTGGGCGGGCTGGTGTTCCTGCTGCCCTTCTTCTTCGAGCGGGCCATGGGTTGCCGCACCGACCAGAGCGGCCTGCTCATCGGGGTGTTCCCCCTGTCCACCTTCCTGGTCAGCCCCGTGGCCGGGTGGCTGGCCGACCGGTTTGGGTCGTCCCGCGTCTGCGTCGCCGGGGCCCTCCTGCTGGTCCCCTCCGCCGCGGCGTTCCTGTGGTTCCGCCCTGAATCCGGCCTGGCGGTGGTCATACCGGTCATGCTCCTGTACGGCGTCGGGTACGCCTCCTTCGTCACCGGCAACACCAACCTGGTCATCCAGCGGGCCCCGGCGGGACAGGAGGGCGTCGTCTCCTCGCTCTTCGCGGAAATCACGTTCCTGGCCTCGGTGTTCGGGGTGATCCTGTTCGAGTGGCTGTTCGCCGTCGGCGCCCCGGGCGGGGCCGACCCGGCCTCCTGCCCCGCCGCGGCCGTGGCGGAGGGGTTCCGCTTCGCCGCGGGCAGCGGCGTGGCGCTGGCTGTCCTGGCCCTGGCCGCCTCGCTGGCCGAACTTTACCTGAGCGGCCGGCGACTCGTGAAACAAGAATAAACGATTGCAGTCGGATCATTTTTCGGCGGAGGCGCGCCCATGAGCGAAAAGAAGACGTACCCCCTCTCCCACCCCGAAAAACGGGTCTGGCTGACGGAGCAGACCTTCCTGGGCACCCCCTACTTCAACCTGGCCTTCCTGGTGCCGCTGCCTCCCGGCATCGAACGGCCCCGGCTGGAAGCGGCCGTCAACCTGCTGCTGCGGAAGAACGAGGGCCTGCGCCTGCGGTTTCTGCCCGACAGCCCCGGCCGGGAGGGCGAACCGTGCCAGTACGTGGCCGACTACGCGCCCTATGCCCTGCCGGAAGAGGAGTTTTCCGGCGAGGGTTGGCCGGGGCGGCAAGCCGGATGGGTGAAAAACCGCACCCGCGCCCTCTTCGAAATCGTCGACAGCCCGCTGTACGACTTCGTCCTCGTCCGCAACCCGGAGAAGAGCGCCCTGTTCCTCAAGCTGCACCACCTGATCGCCGACGGCGGCACCATCTTCCTGGTGGCCAACGCTCTCCAGGACTACTGCGAGCGGCTGCGGGCGGGCCAGGAGGTCGACCCCTCCCCCAACCCCTCCTACATTGAGTTCGTGGCCCTGGAGGAGGAGTACCTGCAGTCGGGGCAGGCGGAAGGGGACCGCCGCTTCTGGCTGGACAAGCTCACCCCCCTGCCGGAGCTCGTCGACCTGTCCTTCCGCCAGGCCGCCCAGCCGGGCATCGAGGCCGAGCGGCTCCTGCTGGCCGTCCCCCCCGAGACCCGCCAGGCGCTGCACGACTTCGCCGCGGGGAACCGGTCGTCGATGTTCAAGCTGGTGGTCTCCGCCTTCGCCCTCTACCTGTCCCGGGTGGGCCGCACCCCCGACGTGGTCGTCGGCACGGTGAACCACAACCGGACCACCCCGCGGACCCGGGAGATGACCGGCATGTTCGTCAGCACCTTCCCGTTGCGGCTCACCGTGGACGAGGCGCTGGATTTCGCCGCCTTCACCCGCTACGTGGGGCAGGAGGTGGACGACACCGTCAAGAACCGCCAGCGCTACCCCTACGACCTCCTGGTGCCCGCCCTGCGCGAGCGCCACCAGGGCCCGGTGGAGCCGCTCTCGCAGGTGGCCGTCATCGGCCACGGCGGCACGTACGACGAGTTCCGGCCCGAGTACCAGGACACGGGCTGCGAGCCCACGCCGCTCAATGTCCACCTCGACCCCGACGGCAAGGACGCCCTCGGCCGGCTGGAGTTCCTCTTCGACTACCACCCCGGGCGCTTCGGGCGTTCCGACATCGAGGGCCTGTTCCGCTGCCTGTGCACCATCC
>CAYTBK010000102.1:0-14187 GCA_964436005.1 uncultured Acidobacteriota bacterium | reverse complement strand
TGGCAAGCACCTCTCAGCTTGCTAGATCGACCAGGCTTTCCCTGGCACACCGAGGGCCACGAAGGATGGCGGGGGCAAGCGAGACATAAAGAACGATTAAACGTTTCGGGGATGGGGAGAAAAACCACGGATCTCACTGATTCAAGGGAAAACAAGCAGCGGGGATTGTTGGTATGTCCTTTTAATGGGAGTTGTTTTGGCCGTGGTTTGCGCCCGGGTAGCCTGTAGGCGCCGGACGCCGGCCGGCGCACCCTCGTTCCGTGCTGTCGCGTCGAGGACGTCGACGCCCCATCCTCTCCATCCGGACCATCCAAGTTTCCGTCGGCCGGCGTTGCCCGGGACAATTTGCAAGCAGAATGACCCGGTCTCCTTTTCGTGGCCCGTGCGATCGTGTTTCGGATAAAAACGAAGCGCACGAACGGCCATGAAGGGGGACAAGGGGGGGCGTTATGATTTGCGGAGGGAAAACCGGTTGCGGGAGTTGCCAAGAGGACGGGGCGCACGTCATCGCGTTCGGCGCTCCGGAAACCTGCGCGCCTGGCGAAAGCGGCGCTGCGGCGGCCTCTGCGCCGCACTCCTGGGAGCGGTGCCGGTCTCCCGCGGGGGAGGGACAGCGCCGGAGTCAACGCCCTGAAGATTCCCCTCTCACTTTTTGCAGAAGATTATTGACATGACTAGCCCAGGCCGCCGGCCTGGGACGGGGAACCCGGAAACGCCCGGGCGGCCGGCCGGGTTGCGACCGGCCCGACTCGTGCGGGGAGACGTAAAGAGAACACGAGGCGCACGAGGGCCACGAAGGTGGCGGGCATAAGTGATTTGCGTCATGACTGGCGAAATAAGAAAAAAGTTGAGGGGAAATTCGGGATATATCTTAGAAAGACAGGTATTAGGCGGTGGGTGGCACATTCCGGGAAGCGAAACCTGTCCGCGGAGGGGCGATGGAATACAGGCCGGGGATGCCGACGGAAGCGACGTGCCGGGTTGAGTGGCGCCCTTTGGCTCCTGTGTCATTTTTGATTCTCCAGGGAGGAATACAAGAACAGAGGCCGTGGTGTGAGATGAAACAGCGGTTTCCAGGAAAAGTCGCCGCACAGGAAATCCACTTCCCCCAGCCTGGCTTCGCAGGCCCAGGCGAGGTGATGGAGATTGATCCGCTTGGCCACCGCCGGGAACCGGGCGTCGGTCCCGCCGGCCAACAGGGTGTAGCGCCCTCGGTAGACCGAACCGAAATCCACCGCCGCCGTCTCGCCCCCGATCACGACGACGGTGGCGCGGAGCAACCCCAGCCGCTCCAGAACGCTCAGCCAGTCGCGAAACCCTTCCCGAAACCGGGGTTCGGCGAAATAGGAGGCGTCGCCGAAACGGGCCAGGCTCATTGTCACCAAGCGGTCGTAATCCTCCGTTCCCCCCGGGCGGATGGCTACCCCCCGGTTCTCGAGCGCGTCGAGTTCGTGGCGGAGGGACCTGGCGTGCCTGCGGCTGGCGAGCGCCCACCAGGACCGGAGGTCGTAGCGGTGCGCGGGGGGGTGGAAAAGATACCCGGTCTCGTCTACGGTCGCGCTCGGCTCTCCCGCTTGGGAGCGCACGATATAACGCAGATGGAAATCCCCCCTCACTTCTTCGGCCAGGCGCTCCCGGCCAGCGCTTTCCCAACAGAACCGGTTCTGTTCCAACCAGGTCTTGCCGGCCCAGGTCTCGCCCGGGAAGAAGCACCAGGCGCGCTTCTCCTCGACCCAGCTCAAGGCCAGGAAATGCCGGCGGCCGTCCGTGCGCCCCGACAAAAACCGCACCGGCCGGTCAAAATGCCGGTGGAAGGCCAGTCGGGTCTCCCACAGGTCGAACACCGTTTCGGCCGGCACGAAATTTCTCCACAGCGCTTCGGCTTTCGCCAGATCGGCGACGGATTGGAAGCTCCGCATGGGCGGTTTCAGTAACGCAGGAGCGTCCGGACGCTCACCCGGCTGCCGCCGAAAAAAGCCCGGGCGAATTTCGCCACTGCGTCGGCGTCGTACAGGCGGCAACTGAAAAGATCGAGGTAGGCGGTTCGGGAGAGATTGGCAAAATGCGCCGAGACGAGCGAGGTTTCGATGAACTGCACCATGCTCAAGCCCTCCACCGCCTCGTCCTCACCGAAATGGACCACCTGGGTTTCTCCGAAGCGTTTCATGCCGATCCGTTCGCAGAGTTCTTCCACAAAGCGGCGGATGGCCTCCGGGTCCCGGATCGTCTCCGGGTGGCAGTCCTGGATGTCGATGGCGGCGGAAAGGCCCCAGGCCTTCCTGCCGGGGGCGGATGCGTCGGCATTCATCGTTGGTCCCTCCTTTCACCGGATCTGTCGGAAATGGCGGATTCCAGGCGGATGCGGAATTTCTCGACCATTCGATCAGGGCGCCAGGCGGCTTTGGCCACCCGCAAACCGGGAATCCCCAGGTCCTGGGCCCGATTGACCCAATCGCACTCCTGGGGGTACCCTTGGGCTGCGCATTGGGTCAGTGCCGGATACAACCCCGGGAGCGCTCCGGTCGCTTTCTCGATCTGCACGACCCGGGTCGTACGGTTCAACGCCTCGCTGACCGAGAAGGCTTCGACCCGGCCCCGGACCCGGACAACCCGACCCTGGACCGGCAGCGCCCGGAAATGGTCCAGAACCTCCAGCGCGGCGCGGCATTCTCCCAACAGGCCCGCATCGACTGGTTTCCTGCGCCGGGACAGCCACTCGGCCACGACACGCCGGCAATCCGCCAGGGTGCCCGGGTGCATCTCTTCCGCAACGAACCCGTGGTCACGTTTCAATTGATTGATCAAGTTGCGTTTGGAACTCAGTCGGCGGCCGGCCAGACCGGCGAGCTTGTCGCGTGAGTAAACGTAGTCGGAATGCTCCGGCATCTTCTCGAGGCGCATGGACCAAGGGCTCCGGTCAACGGCAAAACGATGGTCGGTGCGTTCGATGGCGGCGAGGGGTTCCCCCAGGGCATCCCGCAACCAGGCGAGCATCTCCGCGATCAGTTCTGGAGGGGCGGCCTCGCCGACGGGGGGCAGGAAATAGCGCGTCCCGTCATCCCGGCGCTCCAGAAACAGCAACCACTTCTCCAGCCGGCACCAGGCCGTGTGGCAGGCCTTCCGCCACATGAACAGGCTGGTGAAGGTCAACTCCGAAGTTTCCGGCCGGCAGCGCTCCAGGTAGGGCGCGATCTCATCCCGGTCTCCCAGTTCGATTTCCTTGAAGTCCGGAAAAACCGGGACCTTCATCGGCGCAACGAAAGGGCCGGAAGCGAGCCTCATTGCTTTTCCATCCTCACGACTCGGGAGAAGTGGCTGGCCACGGCCTGGGAGTGCGTCACGCAGAGGATGGTCTGCTTCCGGAAGGTCGAGAACAGTTCGTCGAGGATCGCCTCTTCGGTGTCCCGGTCCAGGGACGAAGTGAACTCGTCGAGCAGCAGCACCGCGGGGTCCCGGACAAGGGCCCGGGCCAGGGCCAGACGCTGGAGCTGGCCGCCGGAAAGGGCGACCCCGTCGGCGCCGAGCACCGTGTCGTATCCCTGCGGAAGGCGCTGGATCACCTCGTGCAGCCGCACCTGTCGGGCAGCCTCCTGGACGACGTCCGGGGGCACCCCGTACCACCCCGCGGCGATGTTTTCGAACACGCTGGTTTTGAAGAGGTAAGGGTTTTGCCGGACGTAGGCGAAATGGAGAAGGTAAACGGACAGGCGATAGTCTGCGATCGGCCGGCCCCCGAAGAGGATTTCTCCCGAGTCCGCACAGATCTGCCGGGTCAGCAGGTCGATGACCGTCGTCTTGCCTGCGCCGCTGGGCCCCATCAGCGCCACCTTCTCGCCCGGTTCCAGGACCAGCGAGAAGTCCCGGAGCACGGGCCTGGCCGGGGTGTGGCCGAAGTTCACGGCCCGGAATTCGATGTGCGTCGACTCCACGATCTCGGTCCCGGAGGCCGCAGGCGCCCAGGTCTCTTCCGGGTCTTCGAGGATTTCCTGCGCCCGCGAGAGGAGCGGCGCGGCCTGGGCCAGTTTGGTCACTCCCACGTTGATGACTTCCATGCCATAGGCGATGTAGGTCATGTAGAGGTTGTAGGCGATCAGGGTGCCCACCGTGAACGAGGCCGTTCCCGCGCAGACCCACCAGCCCCCCAGCAGGAAAGGCAGCAACGCGATGAACCGCGAAAAGGACTCCATGCTGTTGAAGGCCCACTCGCCGATCCGGACCGAACGGATGTTCGCTTCGGTAAACGTTTCCGCCGCCGCCTGGAACCGTCGGCCCGCCCTCTCGTGCTGCTGGAAGAACCGGATCTCCCTGACCCCGGAGAGCAGGTCGAGCAGGGTCTCGTTCTGCCCCGAGAGAGCTTTCCTGGCCCGGGCCGCCGCCTGGCCGAGCGGTTTCTGCAAAAGATTGAGCAGAAGGAGATAGCAGGGCAGCGAAAGGGCCGAATACAGGCCCAGGGGCCACTCCCAGGCCATCATCAGGAGGAGGAAGAGAAAGATCATGCACAGGCTGTTCAAGGTCGCGTAGACGTAATCGAAGACCAGAAGCGAGAGTTGTTCGGTGTCGCAGGAGACCCGGGTGATGAGGTCCCCGTTGTCGTGGAGGGCGAAGAAGCGGTTCGGCCTTTTCAGGATCCGTTCGAACAGCCGGTTCCGCAGCGAGAGGAACACGCGTTCGGAAGCACTCGAAAGGCAATAGGTCCGCAAGAGGGAGCAGCAGAGGAAAGCGGCCAGGCTGGCGAGCACGGCGCCGGCATAGACCAGGAAAAGGGCCCGGTCGCGTCCGGGCAGGGCCTTGTCCAGCAGGGCGGCCAGGAAGAAGGGCGCACAGAAGGAGGCCCCGATGCTGAAGAACGAAATCAGAAAAGCGGTCCACAGGGCGCGCCCCTGCCCGCGCACATCGGGCCTGAGCAAGCGCCACAACGAAGCGTACAGGGCCATGATGTTGCCGGAGCCGGGCGGGTCATTCTGCGGATCCGTCATCGGGTCCTCTCCTCCCGGCTTCCCGTCCCATCCGCCAGGTAGGCTGCGGATCCTGCCGCGGCCGGCACGAAGACGCTGCCGGGTATTTTTTTGATGAAGGCTTGCCGCATGCTGTAGGTGTACGCCCCCTGCATGGGAATCAGGAGAATGTCGCCAATCTGCAGGTCCTGCCCGAAACAGGAGCGTCCCCAGAGATCGTGTGGGGTGCAGAGAGAGCCCAACACCAGAAACGGCAACTCGGTACGCGCCGGTCGGGAGAGATTGACGAGGGGGAAATACTCGCTCTCGAAACGTTCCCAACCGATCAGGTTGGTCCCGCCGTCGGTGATGGCGAGGTTGTCGCCCTTGCGGTCGAGCACGGTCAGCAGGATCTGGACGGCGTCGTTCACGATCCAGCGTCCCGGCTCGGCGTACACGCGGCCCCTCAGGTGCGGGAAGACGTGGGCGGTGAGGGCCTGGCCGATCTGTTCGGCGAATTCCCGGATCGGGGTGGAGGGTTCGACCGTGAAAAACGCCGGCGGTCCCTGTCGGGCGACGTCCCTTTCGGACGGCGGGACGGGCAGCCATTCGCCCTGGGGCGGCCAGAACCCGCCCCCGATGTCGATGAAGTCGAGGGCGTGCCGCCGGGGGGTAGAAAGCAGCGCGAGCACGGTTCCGAGGTGCTCGAGGGCATGGACATAAGCGCCTGGATCCTTGTTCCAGCTGGTATGGAAGTGGACGCCGTGCACACAGACGTGTGTGCAGGCCGCCGCCTCGTCGAGAAAAGCCGGAAGATCGGCCAGCGGGATGCCGAATTTGCGCCAGATGCCGTGGTTGGCCACGGAGATCCGGACCCCGGCCCCCACGGTCGCTCCGCTTTGTGCGGCCAGGGCCTGCAGCCGATGCAGTTCGGTGAGACTGTCCAGGATCGGTGTGACGCGCCCGCGGTGCTCCCAGGCGAGCCGCAGTTCGTCCGGGGTCTTGGCGGGGCCGTTGAAAAGAATTTGCCGGGCGCCGGCGGACAACGCCATTTCGAGTTCGAGCCCGCTGGAGACCTCGATGCCCAGGCCTGCGCGAACCAATGTTTCCAGCACCAGGGGATGCGAGTTCGTCTTGACCGGAAAAAACGCCTCGACGCTTGGCACCGAGGCGCTAAAGGCGGCCAGGAACTCGGCCGCCCGCTCGAGCAGGATGGCCTCTTCGATGACATACAGCGGCGAGCCGAACCGTTCGGCAAGCGCCAGATAGAAATCCCTTCGCCCGAGAGCGCCGGCCACCGCCGCGGCCACGGCCGTGTCGCGCGGAAGGCCCAGGGCAGGGGACGCGACCGGCATCATGCCCCGGCCTCCTCTCGGTAGGTCACGAGCAGCTTCCCGAGCAGTTCCTGGCACTGCAGCGCGATCGGGCCCCGGTCGTCGGGGCGGAAGACGGCGTGGCCCAGAACCCGCGCATGGTAATCGTCGGGGGGGAGGACCACCTGGTGCCCCGGGCCGTGTTCCAGGCGCACGCTCCGCACGCGCGGGTCGCCGCACAAGGCGCCGGCATCGATGGTGGCGACCGTTCCGGAGCGAGCGGCAAAGAGCCGCAACCCGACCAGGGCCTCCCAGCGATGGGCGGGCGGGACATGAAACGGCCGGCCTTCGGCCACGTCCAGCGCGAGGCCCAGCATGTCGAGTCCGCAGCTGGCGTGGAGCAAGTGCGGGAGGCAGTCCCCGCCGGGGCGGGGTGCCATTTCGAGGAGGATGATCCGGTCGCCGGCCACCAGAAAATCCAGCATGCACACCGCCCGCTCCATCTTCAGCGCGGCGGCGGCGCGGCGGAGCGTTTCCAGGAAGGCGCTCCGGTCCAGGGAGGCGGGCAGTTCCGCGGGCACCTGGTAGGCCAGGGCCGTCCCGGGCGCCGGGTCTGGCTTGAGCCATTTCCGGGCGATCCGGACCACGCGCAGGCGGGCGTTTTCCACGATGAAATCACAGCTGAACTCCTCGCCGGAGCACCACTCTTCGGCCAGGAAGAACCGGCGGGGATCGATTTCGCACCCGTCTTCGGCCAGCGCCGCGTACATCCGCGCCGTTGGCATGGCGTCCAGGCGCCGGCGGAGGGTCGCCAGCGCGTCCTCGCATTCTTTCCGGTCGTGGCAGAAGAAGACCAGTTCGCTGCCGGAACCCGTGAGAGGCTTGAGGACCACCGTGCCGCCCTGTTTTTCGCGGAACGCGTCGGCCTCTCGCGCGGACTCGACCTGCCGGGCCGCCGGGCAGTTCAGCCTGGCTCGCTTCCAGATTTCCTTGGAAAGGAATTTGCTGCGGCACGCCAGGACGGAATGGCCCGAAGGGTAGGGCAACCCCAGTTCCTGGGCGAGGAACGCGGCCAGGGGCATGGACTCGCAGTCGAAGCAGGCCACTCCGCTGGCGCTCCAGCTCTGTTCGGCGAGGCGGGAACGAACCGCCTCCAGCACGGTCCGCGGTTCTTCCATGGACACAAGCACTTCGCTCGCGGCTTCCGGCGGGGCCAGCGCGCCCCGCTGCCGCTCGGCGGGATCGGTCACGAAGAGGGCCCGCCCAGGGTGCCGGCGATCGATGTGCTCGATGTAGTCCACGGACGAATCCACGACCAGCACACGCCCGTTCTCCACACCCCGTTGGCATCTCATCGCGTCAACCTCGCGTCTCGTCTCGTCGCCCTGCGGCAACGGTCGCCGCACCGGCACGTGCCTTCCCCGGCCGCAGAGGCTGGCCCGCAAAGCCGGAGAGTCGTCTTTGGGGTGTCGAAGCCGCCCCCTGGATCTCGTGCAAATCGCCATCCTATACCCGGAGCCGGCCTGTTGGCAATCCGGGAATGGGTCGTTTTCGAGCGGATGGCCGAAGGCCAGGGCGGCGAATCGGAACCTTCGCTTCCGCCACGTTCTTCTACCGGTCGCGGATCACGCGAAACCCCTGGCCAGAATAGCGGAAATCGGGGGAGAAACTGTTGCGGCTGGCGGACCGGCAATACCACCAGCGATCTGTCCAGCATCCGCCGCGGGAGACCCGTTTCGACCCCGACGACGGGCCGGTGGGGTTCGTCACCGCCTCGGCGGTGTAAGGGCCGTACCAGTCCGCGCACCACTCCGCGACGTTGCCCGCCATGTCGTGCAGACCCAGCGCATTCGGCGGGTAGCTGCCCGCCGGTTCCGTCGAGCTCCGGTCCCGCTCGAAATTCGCCTCCGTTACCTTCATGTTTTCGCCGGTGTAGTACTTCGTTGCCGCGCCAGCCCGGCAGGCATATTCCCACTCGGCTTCCGTGGGGAGGCGGTAATTCTTTCCCGGGTCCAGGTCGTTGAGCCGGCGGAGGAACGCCTGGCAGTCGTCCCACGATACGGTGGCCACCGGGAATCGGCCTCCCCGGAAATCGGGGGGTTCGGTTCCCGTCACCGCTTTCCACTGGTCCTGGGTCACCTCCGTCGTCTGCATCCAGAATCCGGTTGTCAGCGTCACCGGGTGCGGGAGTTCATCGTTCGAGCGGCCTGGCTCCGTGATGGGCGACCCCATCCGGAAAGACCCGGGCGGGACCCAGGCGAACGCCATGCCCAGCTTGTCGGCGAAAACCGGATCCGCCAAGGCCATCTTCGATGTTTCCGCCTTCCACTCCGAGCGTATCCGTTCGGTTTCCAGGGCTGTTCGCCGGGCCGTCTCGGTTTCGGAACGTCGTTGCTGTTCCCATTTCATGGCGGCATCCGCTTCGGCCCGACGTTGCTCCTCCCGCTTCCGTGCGTCTTCCACCTGAGCCTGCTTCATCCTTTTCTCGGTTTCGGCGGCCCGGACCGGGTCCAGGTCGGCGGCGTCCTGCCAGACCAGTCGAAGCCCTACCTCGGGTCCTCGGACCATGGGTTCATGGTAGCTGCGTTTGGCCGCCCGGCAATAATAGGCGACACCGTACCAACTCCCGCCGCGCAATACCCGCGCCTTGCCTCGCTTCGGCCCGGTCGGGTCGGTCACGGGGCCGGCGGGATAGTTGCCGTACCGGTCGGCGCACCATTCCCACACGTTGCCGATCATGTCGTACAGACCCCAGGCATTCGGCTTCCGTTGACCAGTCGGCTGGGTTTTCGATCCGGCATTTTCGGAGTTCCAGGAGATTTCGTCCCGTTCCCCATACAGGCTGTCCCGGGTCCCCGCCCGGCACGCGTACTCCCACTCCGCCTCCGTGGGCAGACGGTAATTCTTGCCCGGTTCTCGCTGGTTCAGCCGGCGAATGAACTCCTGGCAATCATCCCACGATGCCATTTCCACCGGCCGATCGTCGCCCCGGAACCAGGACCGGTTGGTTCCCATGACCCAGCGCCACTGCCACTGCGTGACTTCCGTCGTCTGTATCCAGAACCCCCGGGTCAGGGTAACCTGGTGCGGTTGCTCGTCAATCCAGCTATCTTTTTCGGCCGGGGGGGCGCCCATGGTGAAAATGCCCGGTTCAAGGTGAACGAACTTCATGGCCGGGGGTGGTTCCAACGGCTTCACAAAGGGGCGGAGCGCCTCCTCCAACTCCCGGTAGGAAACCGGGAGCCCGTTCAGGCGGATCTGGCGGACGTCAGCCTTTTCGGGAAAATGCCCCGGCGTGGATCCTTGCAGGGCGAAGGAGTCAATCAGACGCCCGGTCCGCGCCTCCAGCACTTGCACCTGCAGATCCTGCTGCCAGCTCGTGATGGGGGGGCCGCCTTGGTACGCCATGGTCTCCAGTGACTTCTTCGCCGTCTCGAGACGGATCACCAGTTCGGTCCCGTTCGTCGGATCGCTTTTCCAGTCGAGGGGGAGTTGGCTGTTCCACTCGTGGGGCTTGCCGGTTTCGTCCACCAGCACCAGCCGATGCGGACCCGCCGCCTGGGGATCGTATGCGGCGGCCGTCTCCACGCCCTGGCCCGGTTTCACCCGGGCGGCCGTCTCCACGGCTCGATCCGATTGTCCGGGCACGGACAGGCCCATTCCCACCATGGCCAGATGAACCAGGAACATTTTTACAACGGTCCGCATGGCGGCCTCCTCCTTTTTGTGACAGTCAGGGAAGGGAACCCCACCGTCAAGGCGATCCCAACCATCGGATGGGCTCCTTGTTTGCGCAAATGCGAATAAAGCGCGAAGCTATTTTAACAGAGGCGACTTCGTGAAAATAGCGAGGCGTTCCCCATGGTCAACAGAGAATTTGGCGTGCCGGCAGGGCTCAGGGGCCTTCGCCATGATGTGTAGATAGGAAACGGTTTGCGATGGCAGTCGCCATATCGGACAGTTCCGGCAGGGGTATGGCGGTGTCGGTCAACCTTGTTTTTTAAACACGGGGCGCACGAAGGTCACCAAGAGGAACGGGACTCGGGAACTTGCGTAAAATATAAGAAAAATAACCACTAATCTCACTAAGAATGAATGATTGGTGAGATTGGCGGTCGTGACCCGTTCGTGGAGAACCGCCGACCGTGGGCGCGAGCGAGGGTTCGCCCGCTGGAAATCAATGCTCCCCTTGCAAAGACCCAGCCATGCACAGCCGCTGGATCCGATGCCGGCAAGATGCCGGTTCGAGGCAGGGGGGCCCGTCTCCGTGTTCGGCGCTCCGGCGGCCTGCGCGCCTGGCGAAAGCGGCGCTGCGGCGGCCTCCGCGCCGCACTCTAGGGATGGCGCCGGCCTCCAATTCTTACCGTCGCTGTGCCGGAAGGACAGATGTCTGGGCGGCGCGGCCCATCCTCCCCGTCCTGTCTATCCGTGTTGTCGGCCGGCGGGCTGTGGATCTGGCTGCCCGCCCAGGCGCCGGCAACCCCTTATCCCGTAGAGAATTCATGTCCATAGCCCGTTCGGGCCCGAAACCGCAAGTTCCAGGACGAGGAGATCCCGGGAAGTTTCCCTTGCTTCCGGACGGACAGTGGAGTATTGTACATTGTTGTCAATGAGAATCCTCCCGGTTTCCCGCGAAGGCGCCCCCGACGGTCCCCCCGATGCCGGAAAACTGATTCCGCTTGAGCAGCAAAGGAGTTTCCCGTGCATAAGATCCGCTTCGAATCCCTCGCCATCTCCGACGACATCCGCAAGGCCCTGGACGGCCTCGGCTTCGAGGAAGCCACCCCAATCCAGTCGCTGACCATCCCCCCCGCCCTGGAGGGCCGGGACCTTTTCGGCCAGGCCCAGACGGGCACCGGAAAGACCGCCGCCTTCGGAATCCCCATCCTGGAGCGGATCGACCCGACCAGGAAGGAAACCCACGCGCTGGTGCTGTGCCCCACGCGGGAGCTGGCCATCCAGGTTTCGGAGGAGATCCGGCGGATCGCCGCCCACAAGCGGGGGGTAGACATCGTACCCGTGTACGGCGGGCAGCCCATCGACCGGCAGTTGTACGCCCTGAAGCGCGGGGCGACCATCGTCGTGGGGACGCCGGGGCGGGTCCTGGACCATCTCCGCCGGGGAACGATGAAGCTGCAGAACCTGCGGATGCTGGTCCTGGACGAGGCCGACGAGATGCTGGACATGGGCTTCCTGGAGGACATCGAGACGATCCTGGAATCCACCCCGGCCCAGCGGCAGACGCTGCTGTTCTCGGCCACCATGCCCAGGCCCATCCTGGCCCTCACGAAAAAGTACCAGCGCGACCCCCTGCACCTGTCGGTGGTCCACGAACAGATGACCGTGCCCCTCGTCGAGCAGGCCTACATCGAGGTCCGCGAGCCGCAGAAGCTGGAAGTGCTCTCCCGGCTCATCGACGTGCTGAACCCGGGCCTTTCCCTGGTGTTCTGCAACACCAAGAAAGGGGTGGACGACCTGGTCGTGGCCCTGAACAACCGGGGGTACCAGGCGGAGGGACTGCACGGGGACCTGAAGCAGGTCCAGCGCGACCGGGTCATGTCCCGGTTCCGCAAAAAGACGGTGGACATCCTGGTCGCCACGGACGTGGCCGCCCGGGGCATCGACGTGGAGAACATCGACATCGTCTTCAATTACGACGTGCCTTGGGACGAGGAGGACTACGTGCACCGGATCGGCCGGACGGCCCGGGCGGGCCGGAGCGGCACGGCCTACACCTTCGTGACGGGCCGGGAAATCCGGAAGCTGCGGGACATCCAGCGCTTCAGCGGCTCCCAGATCCGCCGGGCGCAGGTCCCCAGTCTGGCCGACGTGGAGGAATCGCGCGCCACGGTCTTCCTGGAGAAGGTGGAAAAAGTGCTGGGAGACGGCGTCCCCGAACGTCATATGCGCATCGCCGAGCGGCTGCTGGAAACCGACGCCACGTCCGTCGAGCTCATCGGGGCCCTCATCCGGATGATCCTGACCGAAGACGTCCCGGCTTCGGCGGTGGCGGACCAGGATTTCCCGTCGGTCCTCCCGCCCGTGGAGATGGCCAGGGTCATGCTCTCGGTCGGCCGGGTCCACCGCATCCGCCCCGGTGACATCGTGGGCGCGCTGGCCGGGGAAACGGGGATGCCGGGGCGGTCCATCGGCGCCATCCGCATCGACGAGCAGGCGACCTGCGTGGAGGTGCCGGCCCAGCAGGTGGAGCACATCCTCAAAGTCATGAGGAAGTGCAAGATCCAGGGCCACCCCATCCGGATCTGGCGCGAAGGGGACCCGGTCCCGCCCGCCCCGCAGGACTGGCCCGCGCGCCGCCCGTTCGAACGGCCCAGGCCGCCGGCCCCCGCCTGGAAGCCCTCCTACCCGGGAAAGGCGGCCCCACCCCACAAGGACCCGCCCTGGAAGAAGAAGTTCAAGAAGCCGGAGTGAGGCCGGAGGGCCGCTACGGTTGCAGGTAGTCCATGACCGGGGTGGTGAAAAACTCGTCCAGGGGGATCCCCTGGGCCCCGACCAGGAGGGTCCGCAGGGCAGGGCATTCCCGGCGCAGCGCCGCCGGGCCGGGCCGGGCGGTCCGGCTCCGCCCGCTCTTGACCTCGATGCCGAGCACGCGGTCGCCTTGCTGCAGGACGAAGTCCACCTCCGCGTTCCCTTTCCGCCAGTAGAAGACCCGGACTCCCGTCCCGGCCAGGCCGTTGAGCAGATGAGCGCCCACGGCCGACTCCACCAGTCGGCCCCAGCTTTCCCGATCGAGCAGCGCCTGTTCCAGCGGCCGAGGGCTTTGCGCCGTCTGCAGGGCGGTGTTGTACACTTGCAGCTTGGGGCTCGAGCTCCGCTGGCGGAGCCGGCTGCCGCTGTACTTGGCCAGGCCGGCGACCATCCTGGCGCCGCGCAGCAGCTCCAGGTAATGGGCCAGGGTGGTGGTGTTGCCGGCGTCCGGCAGTTGGCCCAGCATCTTCTGGTAAGACAGCTCCTGCCCGGAGCAGTGGCAGCCGAGCCGGAACAGTTGGCGCAGCAACGCTGGCTTGTCCACCCGGGTCAGGAGGAGGATGTCCCGGGCGATGATGGTCTCCACCAGGGAGTCCAGCACGTAACGGGCCCACCGCTCCCGCTCCCCGATCAACGCCGCGGCGCCCGGATAGCCTCCGTAATACAGGTAGGTCTCCAGGTCCCAGCCGAACGCCGCGTTCATCTCGGGGTACAGCCAATGGGCGGCCGGGAGGGTCTCGAACCGGCCCGCCAGGCTTTCGCCCGGGCTCCGTTGGAAGAGCATTGGCGACGAACCCAGCAGGATCACCCGGAGGGGGATCCCCCGGGCGGTGTCCTCGTCCCACAGGCGCTTCACCGTTTCCGTCCAATGCGGCACCTTCTGGACTTCGTCCAGCGCCAGGACCGCGTCCCGCCGCTCCCCTGCCGGGCCCTTCGCCCGCAGCCGGCCGATTTCCCATTGCTGCTCGATCCACATCCCGCCGCGGAGGGTCGGCTCGTCCGCCGAGGCGTAATGGCTGGGCAGCGCGGTCTGTTCGAGCACCTGCCGGACGAGGGTGGTCTTGCCGACCTGGCGCGGCCCGGAGAGCACCTGTAAAAAGCGCCGCGGCTCCAGGATCCGACGTTGCAGGATCCGGCCCAAAGGCCGCTGGTAGTTCATTTCCGCCTCTCCCTGCAAATTTACTCAATGTCCTGAGTAATTTTACTCAAAATCCTGAGAACTAGCAAGAGCTTTCGGCCGGAGGTTTGGGTCATGCCCGTCCTGCTCGCTCTGACGGGTCAGCTGACCGTCCTGCCGGTCAAGCAGAAAACGAGTGTGCGGTCCCGTGCGTGTCGCAGGGCAAGCTGTTCGCTCAGCGCGCGGAGAAAAATTTCGAGAGTCGAGGCTTCGATCTGCATGGAATAAGAATATGCCTATAATTTTTATTGCCAAAAGTTAAATATTTTCCTGA
>CAYTBK010000101.1:0-14311 GCA_964436005.1 uncultured Acidobacteriota bacterium | reverse complement strand
CGACCTGCTGCTGGGCGGCCGCCGGAAGGCTGAGCTGGAAGTCGCTCTTGGGCTGCACCGGCTGCGGCTGAGCGGCGGCCCGGGTCGGCGGAGGCGGAGCCACGGGGGCCGGGGCCGGGGCCATGGGGGGCGGCTGGCTCGAGGCGAAAGGCAGCCCGATGGTCGGGGCCGCGGCCGTTCCGGCCTGGGAACCAGGGATGACGTTGATGGCGGCGGCCCGGGCGTTCGGGTTGAGGGCGGGGGCCACCGGTGCCGTGCCCGGCTGGACGGCCGGCTTGCTGGCCGCCGGAGTCTCCGCGGTGGTGGAGGGGGCTGCCGGCGTGCCGCTGGCGGGGCTTTCCCCTGCCGGAGTCGCGCCGCCTTCCGCCGGCGTTCCCGTGGCGGTCTCACCGGCCGCAGGCGTCGGGGTGGCCGGCTTGGCCGGTTCCGCGGACTTCCCGCCGAAAACAAGGACGAGAACGACGATCAAGGCGACAACCGCCGCCACGATCCCGATGATCGCCCCCATGGGGAGGGACTTCTTGGCCGGGGCTGGCTTGGCGCCGAAAACGGGCGCCGGGGACGCTTTCTTGGTTTCCTTGAGCAGCTTGGTCGGCGTCTTCTCCTCCGCCGGCCTGGGGGCGGGTTCCGGCCCCTTCTTGGATTTCGGCTCGGGAGCCCCTTTCCGGGGGGGCTGCTTCTCGGGGCCCTTCTTCACCTCGATGGGTTTCTGCACGGCCTTGGGGGCCGGCGGGGCCGGTTTGGCCGGGGCCGGCCGGGGCACCTCCACCGGTTTCGCCGGTTTGGGCGGGGCCACGGGAACCGGCACCTGGAGCAGGGGTTCCGGGGCCCCGGCATCTTCCGGCACCACGATTTCCTCGTCCTCCAGCAGCAAGGGAGCGGGGCTCGCCTTGGGCGGGGGAGGGGGAGGGGGCGGGGCGGGCGCCGGGGGCGGCGGAACGGGTTCCGGGGCGGGCGGCGGGGGGAACTTGGGCAGCGCCGCCAGTTCCGCCTCGTCGAAGGCCACGGTCTCCGCATCGTCGGGCTTGGCCGGCGAGACGACGATCTTTTCCTGGAATTCCTCGAAAGAGAGGTTCTTGACGTCCGCCTCCTTGAGGCCGAAGACTTCGGGGAAAAGCCGGAAGAGGAACTGGGCCAGGTCCTTGTGCGTGGGGACGGACTGGCCGGAGTGCAGGTAGTCGTGCAGGTCCTTGCCCATGGAGGCGGCATTGGTGTAGCGCTTGTCCGATTCGATCTGCAGGGCCTTGTCCACGATGGCCTTGAGGCGGGGCGGCAGGCTGGCCTGCTCCTGCTCGAGGAGGGGGATCTTCCCGGAGCGGACTTTCTCCAGGACGTCGAACTCGGAAGAGTCTTCGAAGAGGACCTTGCCGCTGACCATCTCGCACAGGACGATGCCGAGGGAGTACAGGTCCGACGACTGGTTGACCGTCTTGCCCCAGGCCTGTTCCGGGCTCATGTACAGGAGCTTGCCCTTGAGGGCGCCCTTCACGGTGTGGTGGATCTTGGATTCGGCCTTGGAGATGCCGAAGTCCACGAGCTTGACCTCGCCCTCGCGGGAGAGGATGACGTTCTGCGGGGAAACGTCCCGGTGGACGATATTCAAATCCTTGTTGTTGAAGTCCTTCTTGTGGTGCGCGTAGTCGAGGGCGCTGCAGACCTGCTGGGCGACGAGCGCCGCGAGCTTGTGCGGGAAGCGCAGCTTGAGCTCCTTGGCCTTGCTGAGGGCCTTCTTGAGGTCGAAGCCGTCCACGAACTCCATGGCGATGTAGAAGGCGTTGTCGGTCTTCCCGAAATCGAAGATGTTGGCGATGTTCTGGTGGGACAGCTGCGCCGCGATCTTCGCCTCGTCGATGAACATGGTGACGAGTTCCTTGTTGTCGGACAGGTGGGGAAGGATCCGCTTGATGGCGACGATCTTCTGGAACCCCTCGTGGCCTCGCTTCTTGGCCTTGAAGAGTTCCGCCATCCCGCCGTGGCCGATCTTTTCCACCAGGACGTAGTCCCCGAACTTGGTGCCCTCGTCGGGGGCCTCCTCGGGGACTTCCTGGTGGACGGCCTCGATGACCTGCCCGATGCTCGTGTCGGACATCCCGACGCCGCTCAGCGTGTCGCTGAGCTTCCGCTCGAGGTCGGTGTCGAAGGACATCATCTTCTCGACGGCCTTCAGGTTTTCGGCGGCGATGTCGTCCTTGAAGATGCCGTCCTTCAGCTGCTGGAACTTCAACTCGCCCGTGTCGACGATGCCGGGCACGGAAGAGATGGGCGGCTTTTCGGAGGGCGGCGGCGCGGGCTTCTTGCCGCCCTTGTCCTTGGTGTCCAGGGAGATGCCCAGGCCGGAGAGCGTGTCGCTGAGGAGACGGTCGAGGGAATCGTCGCTGTCGGCGGCCGCCGGCGCCGATCCGGGCGACTTGCCGAGCTCGCTGCGGAAAAGGTTCTCGATGTCGGCCATGGACTTCTCGGGCGCGGCCTTGGGGGCCGGCGGGGCCGGGACTGCGGTCGGGGCCGGGGCCGGCTTCGTTTCGGCCGCGGGTTTCCGGGAGCCGGGGGAAAGCATGGCGTCGAGCATCTCGTCGGCACTCTTCTCGGCTTCGGAGGCGGGCGGCGCCGGGGCCGCCGGTTTGGCGGCGATGGCCGACTTGCGGGAGCTGATCAGGCTCTGCGTGTCGCCCGTGAAGCGGCGGACCGTCTCCACCAGTTGCTCGTCCGGGATCGGCTTCTCGATGAATTCGCTGGCCTTGTTCTCGTGGATGGCCTTGATGCGGTATTTCTGCCCCTTGTAGACCGAGGTGGCGATGATCACGGGGGTGTCTTTCCCCGCGTCGGTATCCTTGATCTGCTTGCAAACGTCGAACCCGTTGACCTTGGACAACATGGCGGAAAGCAGGACGACTTCGGGCAGCTCCCTGGCGAAGATCTCCAGGGCGGCCTTGCCGTCCTGCGCGGTCACGACATCGAAGCCGGAATCACCGAAGAGCTTCTTCATCTGTTGAAGGTCTCTGGTGTTGTAATCGGCAATCAAGATTTTCCTGTTACCCATGAATGCCCTCAAAACCCCTAAATTTCTACTGGATGCTACTCCATCCGGCTTCCGAAGTAAACAGGAAACCTAGTGGATTTCACTTTTTCGATGACTTTTCCCGCTGCTCCCGGGCCCGGAACTCCGCTTTCCGTTTTTCGATTTCGCCGATTTTTTCGGCGATGCGGGACTCGACCCCCGCCGAGGACGGGACGTAGTAGACGTGCCCCGTCAGCGACTCCGGCAGGCAGGGCATGTCGGTGGTCCCCTCGGGGTAGTCGTGGGCGTAGCGGTAGCCCGATCCGTACCCTTCGGCCTTCATCAGGCCGGTGGGGGCGTTGCGGAGCTGCAGCGGGACGCCTTCCTGGAAGCCATCGGACACGTCCCGGCGGGCCTGCAGGTAGGCGTTCAGGAGGGCGTTGGACTTGGGCGCCAGGGCGTTGTAGACCGCGGCCTGCAGCAGGGCCAGCCGTCCCTCGGGCAGGCCCAGCAACTCGTAGGCCTGCCAGGCCCGCACGGCCAGGTGGAGCGCCTGGCTGTCCGCCAGGCCGATGTCCTCCGAGGCGCACTGGATGATCCGCCGGCAGATGTTGCGCGGGTCCTCGCCGCCCTCCAGCATCCGCACCAGCCAGTAGACGGTGGCCTGGGCATCGCTGTTGCGCATGGATTTGTGCAGTGCAGAGAGAAGATTGTAGTGCTCCTCGCCGTCCTTGTCGTAGCGCAGGACCTTGCGGTGCAGGGTTTCCCGGAAATCGTCGTCGGAGACGGTGTACTCTTCCGCCGCCTCCGCCTTGGCGGCGGCGAAGGAGACGAGGTTCTCCACGACGTTCAGCGCCTTGCGGGCGTCGCCGTCGGAGAACAGGGCGATCTTGTGGACGATCTCCGGGGGGACCGAGACGCTGGGAAAGCCCACGCCGTCTTCGGGGTCCTCCAGCGCCCGCCGAAGCAGGGCCTCGATGTCCTCTGCCGTCAGCTCCCGCAGGGTGAACACCCGCAGCCGGCTCAGCAGGGCGGCGTTGAGGTCGAAGCTGGGGTTGACCGTGGTGGTGCCGATCAGAAGGATCTGCCCCTTCTCGATGAAGGGGAGGAAGGCGTCCTGCTGGGACTTGTTGAAGCGGTGGATCTCGTCGATGAACAGGATGGAGCGGCTGCCGGTCTTCTCGTAGTAGTAGGCGGCGTCGGACATGGCCTCCCGGACTTCCTTGATGCCGGTGAGGCAGGCGCTGAAGGAAATCAGCTGGGTGTCGAGCTGCCGGGCGATGATGGTGGCCAGGGTGGTCTTGCCGGAGCCGGGGGGGCCCCAGAAGATCAGGGAGGGCAGCCGACGCGACTGGATGAGTTTGGCCAGGGGCTTGTCGGGGCCCACCAGGTGCTTCTGGCCGATGAACTCCTCCAGGTTGCGGGGGCGCATGCGCTCGGCCAGCGGCGGCCTGGCCTCTGCCGCGGGCGCCGGGTCGCGCGGGGCCTCCGCGGCCGCCTCGGGGAAAAGAAGCCCGTCTTCGGTCTGGCGGGGCCGGGTCCTCTCCGCCGCCATCAGGGCCTCCCCCCGCCGGGGGCCTGGCGCCGGAACAGGTCGTAGAGCAGCACGGAGGCGGCCGTGGCGGCGTTGAGGGACTCCACCCCCGGGGCCATGGGGATGTGCAGCGACTGGTCTTCGGCCGCGGCGAAGGCGGCCGAGACGCCGTGCCCCTCGTTGCCCAGCACGAACAGGCAGCCCGCGGGGTCGGCCAGGTCCTCCAGGGTCGTGCCGCCGCGCGGGCGGAGGAGCACCACGCGCTTGCCGGCCGCCCGGGCGGCGGCCGCGAGGCCGGCGGCGTCGTCGTGTCGCCAGGCGGGCAACCGGAGCGAGGCGCCGGCGGAGGCGCGGATCACCTTTTCCCGGAAGGGGTCCGGGGTGGAGCCGCAGAGCACCAGGAACGGCAGGCCGAAGGCGGCCGCCGACCGGAACACCGTCCCCGTGTTGCCAGGGTCCTGCAGGTCGTCCAGAACCAGCCAGGGGCTGCTCCGCCGGAGTTCCTCCCCCACGGGCATGTCCTGCCGGGCGCAGGCCGCCACCACCCGGGGCGGGGAGGGCAGGGCGCTGAGTTTCTCCATGACCGGCGCGGTGACGGAGAAGACCTCGCACCCCGGCGGAAGCTCCGGCAATCCCGCTTCGCAGCCCGACAGCACGAAGACCTGGACGGGCGGGTGGGGGCTGCGGACGACCTCCTCCAGCAGCTTCTCCCCCTCCACCACGAAGCGGCCGGAGGTGGCGGGCGGCTGGCGCCGGGCGGCCAGGAAGTCCTTGATTCGACTGTTGGTACGACTGGAAATGGGCGATTGCATCGCAGCTCCTCGCGGCGGCGGCGGGGACTTCTCCCGCGGGCCGCCCCGCCAGTTTGGATCCTCGCCCGGCGCTTTGCAAGATTTTTCCTCCCGCCGGGTGGAACCTGTTGGGCCGCCCGGCCGGCAATGCTATAGTGGGTGGCGAGTTCCGGCCGCGGGCCGAGAATGTAACGGGTTGAGGGGAATAGGGCATGCAAGCCGTGTGGATCATGTTGGGGGGGAGCGTCGGCGCCCTGTTGCGCTACGGGGTTTCGCGCGCTTGCGTCCGCTGGTTCGGCGCGGGGTTCCCCGCGGGCACGCTGGCCGTCAACCTGGCCGGCTGCTTCCTGATCGGGCTGTCCCTGGGGCTCGCCGAGCGCTTCGCCGCGTTCGGCCCTTCCTTCCGCCTCTTCTTCGTGACTGGCTTCCTGGGTGCCCTGACCACTTTCTCCACCTTCGCCTGGGAGACGACCGCGGCCCTGCAGTCGGGAGCGGTGGGCCTGGCCGTGGTCAACGTGCTGGTCAACAACCTCGGCGGCCTCTGCCTGGTGATCTTGGGCCTCTGGCTGGCCAGGGGATAGGAGGGTTCGATGGCCATCAAGTACAGCGTGGTGGAGGTCTTCACCAGCGAGGGCGGCGCCGGCCGGGGGCCGGCCCTGGCCCAGGCCCTGGTGCGGCGGGTGCGGGACCTGAAGATCGCCGCCCGCTGCCTGGTGACGCGGGGCGTCGCCGGGTGCCGGGAGGACGGCGAAATCGCCAGCGTCGGCCTCGAGGTCCTTTCGCTGGACATGCCCTTGAAGATCGAGATCGTTCTGCCGTCGGCGGAGCTGGACCGGGTGCTGCCCCTGCTGGACGAACTCGTCGCGGACGGCATCGTCCTGGTGGGCCGGAAGAAGGGGCTGTTCCACCGCGTGAAGGCCCGCCTCCTGCCGCCGGCCCTCCGCGTGAAGGACATCATGAGCCCCGAGCCCCGGGCGGTGGGATTGCTGGCCAGCGCGGCCGATATCGTGCACCTGCTGGTGCCCGGCACCTTCAACGGCGTGCCCGTGGTGGACGATGCAGGGAAGCCCGTGGGCATTGTCACGCAGAGCGACCTGGTCCGGCGAGCGGGCCTGCCGGTGCGGCTCGGCGTCCTGCGCGACGTCTGGTCGCCGGACGCGGACGCCGCCCTGCAGGGTTTGGAAGGAAAATCGGCGGCGGAGATCATGACGGTCCCCGTGGTCACGGTGCCCGAGGACGCCCCGGCGGAGCAGGCCGTGGCCCGCATGCTCGAGCGCGGCCTCAAGCGGCTGCCGGTGGTGGACGCGCAAGGGCGGCTTTGCGGCATGCTGTCCCGTGTGGACATCTTCCGCACGGTCACCCGGGAGAACCCCGACTGGGCCGCCATGAGCCGGCAGGGCGTGTCCGTGGGGCCGGCCGGGCAGGTGTCCCGGATCGTCAACCGCGACGTGCACACCGTGCTGGCCTCCACCCCCATCGAGGAGGTGCTGCGGGTCATCGACGACGGCGGCCTCCAGCGGGTGGCCGTGGTGGACGAGGCGAACCGGCTGCTGGGGCTGATCTGCGACCGGGACCTGTTGCCCCTCTTCGCCGGGCGGCCCGGCTTCTGGGAGCGCCTGGGCTTCCGTGTCCCGTTCCTGACCGGCGGGAAGAAGGCCGGCCCGGCGGGCGGGAGCGCCTGGCCCGAGACGGCGGGCGAGGCCATGCGCACCGACATCGTGACCGTGCCGGAGACGGCTTCGGTCGAGGAGGCCGTCCGGCTCATGGTGGACGGCCGGATCAAGCGGTTGCCGGTGGTGGGGCCGAACGGCGAGTTCCGCGGCCTGGTCTCCCGGGACGCCGTCCTCCGCGCCGGCCTGAAATCATCCTGACCCCCCCCTTGCCGAGTTCCGCACGGGGTTCCCGGCCGAACCGACACCGTCGGCCGTTCCCCCGGGGGAGCGGTGGGCCCGCCCCGGGCGAGGCTTTCTTTCCGGTGGAAAAATCCTTCTCCTGCTGCCAGACGGGCGATTCTGCGGTATCATGGCCCCGATTGGCCCAAACCTTTGTGGACGGGAGGAGTGGACGTGACAGAAATCAAGGCACTGGCGTTCCTGCTGGCGGCGGCCGCGTCGCTGTCTTTCGGCCTGGCGCGGGGGGAGTGCTCCCCTTCCGGGGAGGATCCCGCCGTGAGCGGGGCCGCGGAGCCCCGCCGGTACTTTTCCGGGGACGTGAACCAGGACGGCGCGGTGGACGCGGCCGACCACCTTCTCCTGTCCCGCTGGCTGACCGAATTCCCCGGGGCGGACGCCTTCCGGGCGGCGGCCGACCTGAACGGCGACGGGCGGGTGGACAGCCGGGACGTGGTTCTGCTGGGGCGGAAGCTGTCCCGGCCGGCCGCCGGGGCACCCGTCGGGCCCGACCCGGTCGTGGGCAGCCTGCGCTTCGTGCCCGCCGGGACCTTCGTGCAGGGGTCGCCCGAGGACGAACCGTGCCGGATGGCCGACCAGACCCAGTTCACCCACCAGCTCACCCTGGACCTGGCGGTGATGGAGACCGAGGTGACCCGCCAGATGTGGGCGGACCTGCGGCTCGCCCAGGGCACCCTGCCCGAGGACCCCACCGTCCCGGCCTACGGGGCCGGCCCGGCCAACCCCGTGCAGGGGCTCACCTGGTACGAGGCCGTGCTGTTCGCCAACCTGCTGTCGGTGCAAAACGGCTACGAGCGCTGTTACTACCGGAACAGCGACCTGACGGTGCCCCTGGACGCGGGCAACTACCAGACGGACTTCGTCTACTGCAAGTGGTCGGCCACCGGGTACCGGCTGCCGTCGGAGGGGGAGTGGGAGTACTTCGGCCGGGCCGGGACGGCCACCCCCTTCTGGATCGCCGAGCCGGACTACACGGCCGACAACTGCGGCAAGTCGGCGACGCCGGAGCTGTACCTGCAGCTGCAGACGGCGGCCTGGTTCCTCTCCAACAGCCGGGAACTGGGCGCTTCCTCCCCGGCGGGGGGAAAGGCGGCGAACCCCTGGAACCTGAAGGACGTGCACGGGAACGTGTGGGAGTGGTGCTGGGACTGGTACTACGGCTACCCGGCGGGGAAGGTCGTGGACTATCGCAGCCTCTCCTACGGCACCTACCGGTCGGCCCGCGGCGGCAGCTGGGGGGGCGAGGCGCTCTTCTGCCGTTCGGCCCACCGCCATTTCAACTCGCCTTTCCAGCGCTCCGACACGGGCGGTTTCCGGCTGGTGCGGTCCCTGCCGTAGCCGTTCCCCCGGCAGGCCGCCTCCCGCCGGGAGGCGGCCCGGGCGGCGAGAGACGGGGTGCCTTGGCCTGCGCTTCCCCGCCCCTCGGCGAGGGGCGGGGAACGGCAATCGGAAATGCTTGTCCGGTGTCAGAGGCGCCGGCCCGCCGGTTCCATCCGTTCGCGCAGCCGTTCCATGGCGGCTTCGATCTCCGGCCCGCGCGGGCTGTCCGGAAAGGCGAGCCGGGTTTCCTCGTAGAGCCGGAGCGCCTCCGCCGGGTCCCCCGCGTCGATGCAGCGCGAGGCCCGTCCCATCGCTTCTTCGACCCTGTCCTCTGCCGAAGGATCCCGCTGCTTCCCCGGGGTTTCTTCCGACCGACGGGCTTTCCGGCGGGCCGCCACGGCGTAGCCGACGGCGACCAGCCCCAGCGGGAAGGCCAGGATTCCGCCCGTGATCAGGAAGGCCGTCCCGGCGGCCCCCTTCCCGAAGTACAGCCGGGCGGTGGCGATGCCGAAAATGACGGTGTTGAGGGCGGCGTTGGCGAAGAACAGGCCGGCGTAGGGGAATTCGGCGTTGGAAGGGTCCCACAGGATGATGCCGATAACGATGGCCGCGTTGACCAGCAGGAAGAGGCTGCCGACAACGATGGCGGGAACCATCCGCCGGGCCTGGGCCGGCCCGGTCCGGAAGGCGTCCGGCACGCTGGCCAGCCAGGCGGCGAGCAGGTCCAGGGCGGCCAGGGCCAACCACCAGACGTAGAAGCCGTCCTTGCCGCCGAACTGCATCCCCAGGGCGGTCAGGAAGAAAGGCAGGGCGTAGACGTGCGCCCGCACCGCGGCCCGGCGCCGCCGGAACAGGCGCAGGACGCAGCCCGCGGCCACCCCCAGCCCGCCCAGCGTCCCCAGGGCGTACACTGCGGCCTGTGTCGAGAAGAAGCCGTAGGCCGCGCTGTAGTGGGGCAGGTTGGCCCAGCCGATCATGGCGGCGCAGAAGAAGACCAGGAAACCCAGGAATATGCCCAGGGCGGCCGGTTCGGAAAGCGGGGGGCGGTCGGTTCTCGGCACGTCGTCTCCTGGCGGGCTGGATTGGGCCGCAGTATACCATGGTTCGGGCATCGGTACGGTCTTCCGCCCCGGCCCGGCGACTTCTCCCGAGGGGGCGGGGCCGCGCCGCCGTCGGCGCATTTCATGGCGGCGGATAGTTTTTCGCGTTTTTTCGCTTCCACTGGTGCACGACAGGATATATTATATCTTTAGAGAGATTCAGGAGGTTCTCATGCAGAAAGTGCTGTTGTCCCTCCCTGAGGGTTTGGTGTCCCGGATGCGGGCTTTGGTGCCGGACCGCCAGAGGAGCCGGTTCATCACCCGCCTGGTGGAGGAGGAATTGAAGCGGCGCGAGGAGGAGCTGTACCGTATCGCCCGGGAAGTCGAGCAGGACGAGTCGTTGCGCGTCGAAATGGCGGACTGGGATGTCACGGCGGCCGATGGCGCGGACCATGAAGCGTGGTGAAGTGTACTGGGTCAATCTGGACCCCAAGATCGGTTCCGAAATCCAGAAGCGGCGACCGTGCGTCCTGCTCGGTGCCACACCGGTCAATTTGGCCCGCCGGACCGTGGTGGTCGTTCCCTTGTCGTCTTCCAGCCTGGTCCGCCCTCCCCTGACGGTCTCTGTGCAATTCTCCGGAATGTCCGGCGTTGCGGTTTGCGACCAGATCCGTGCCGTGGACAAGAGCCGCCTGCTCGAACCGGCCGGCCCGCTGGCCCCTGAGGACCTTCGCCGAATCGAGGAAGCGCTCCGGCTGATCCTCTGCCTGTAGCAGAAAATTTGCCGGTTTCATTCCCTCGCCTGCCCCCGCTTTTCCTTTCCCTCTCTATGGTCCCCCGAGGCGCTTCGGGTTGACACCGCGCCGCCGGACGGTATAATGGCGCACCATTCTGGAGAAGGGGTGCCCCATGCCTTTCGGATCATTAGAATACTTCCTTTACTTAGCCGTTTTCCTGGCCGGTCTCGGTCTCTTCGCCGTGAAGATCTACCGCAAAGTTACCGTGTTAAAGAAGTTCGCCCCGTGCGACCGCTTCGGCCGGACGGGCGACCGCGTCCGCCAGACCATCGTCCACGTGTTCGGGCAGAAGCGCATCTTCCAGGACGCCTCCACCGGCCTCATGCACGCGTTCATCTTCTGGGGCTTCTGCGTCCTGGGCCTGCACACCGCCTCGGTGTTCCTCGGACCGCTGGCCCACTTCGACCCGGAAGAGATGCTGGGCGAGCTCTACGCCTGGCCCAAGGACCTCTTCATCGTGCTAGTCACCCTGGCCATCCTTTACGCCTTCTTCCGGCGGCTCGTGGTGCGCCCCCGGCGGGTGGAGAGCTCCGGCGAGGCCTACCTGGTGCTCGGCCTGATCCTCCTTCTCATGGCCTGCGACATGAAGACCGCCGCGGTGAACCAGATGCTCACCGGCCACTCCGCCGGCTTTCTGGGCAAGGCCCTGGCCGCGGTGTCTCCGACCTTCTCCCAGGACTGGTTGATCGACGCCAGAATCTTTTTCCTTTGGACCCAGGCCCTGACCCTCCTCCTCTTCCTCAACATCCTGCCCGGCTCCAAGCACTTCCACGTCCTGACCTCGCTGTTCAACGTGTATTTCCGCAAGCTGGAGCCCATGGGCAAGCTGGAGAAGCTGGACCTTGAGGACGAGAACGCCGAGACCTTCGGCGTCGCCAAGATCACCGAGATGAACTGGAAATCGGTGCTGGACCTGTATTCCTGCACCGAGTGCGGGCGCTGCCACGAGCACTGCCCGGCCTTCTCCACCGACAAACCCCTTTCCCCGAAGCGGATGAACGACCACCTGAAGAAGTTCGTCTACGCCCACGAGGGGGAGATCCTGGCGGGCCAGGGCGCCGAGCTGCCCAGCCTGTTCGAGTCCGAGACCGTCAAGGACGACGAGATCTGGGCCTGCACCACCTGCGGGTTCTGCGAGAAGGCCTGCCCCCTCTTCATCGAGAAGCTGCAGTGGATGGCCGACTTCCGGCGCTACAAGACCCTGACCGAGAGCGAGTTCCCCGAGGAGCTGCAGAAGGCCTTCCGCGGCATGGAGAACAACGGCAACCCTTGGGGCGTGGGCGCCCACAAGCGGGCCGAGTGGGCCGAGGGGCTGGACGTGCCTGTGGTGGGCGAGGTCGAGGAGTTCGAGTACCTCTACTACGTGGGCTGCTCCGGTTCCTTCGACGAGCGGAACAAGAAGGTGGCCGTGGCCTTCGCCAAGCTTTTGAAGAAGGCCGGCGTCTCCTTCGCCATCCTGGGCGAGGCGGAGACCTGCTGCGGCGACTCGGCCCGCCGGGCCGGCAACGAGTACCTCTTCCAGACCCTGGCCCAGACCAACATCGAGACTTTCAAGGAAGCCGGGGTGAAGAAGATCCTCACCACCTGCCCCCACGGCTACAACACCCTCAAGCACGAGTACCCCGCGTTCGGGGGGGAATTCGAGGTGCGCCACCACACCGACTTCCTGGCCGAGCTGGTGCGCACGGGCCGGCTGAAGCCGACCAGGGCGGTGCCCGCTTCCGTCACCCTGCACGATTCCTGCTACCTCGGCCGCTACAACGACCTGTACGCCGAGCCCCGCGAGGTGCTGGCCAGCATCGGCGGGACCCGGCTGGTGGAGATGCCCCTCCACCACGACAAGGCCTTCTGCTGCGGCGGCGGGGGCGGCCGGGTCTTCATGGAGGAGAACCTGGGCACGCGCATCAACCACGCCCGCATGGCCCACGTCAAGGAGACGGGCTGCCAGGTGGCGGCCACCGCCTGCCCGTTTTGCATGACCATGCTGTCGGACGGCGTCAAGGAGACCAACCTGGAAGGCGTGGACGTCCGCGACGTGGCGGAAATCCTCCTGGAAGCCGTGGAATAGGCCGCCATGGAGAACGCCCGGCCGGGTGAACCCGCCCGCGTGACCGTGATCGGGGCGGGCCTGGCCGGCAGCGAGGCGGCCTGGCAGTTGGCAAGCCGGGGCGTGCCCGTGCGCCTGGTGGAGATGCGCCCCGGGCGCCCGAGCCCCGCCCACACCACCGGCCTGTTCGCGGAGCTGGTCTGCTCGAATTCCCTCAAGTCCGAATCCCCGGCGTCGGCCCCCTTCCTGCTCAAGGAGGAGCTCCGGCGCCTGGGCAGCCTCGTCCTCGCCGTCGCCGAGAGGGTACGGGTACCCGCCGGACAGGCCCTGGCCGTGGACCGCGGAGCCTTCGCCGCCCGGATCACGGCCGCCCTGGAAGGGCACCCCCTCGTCCGGGTGGAACGGCGGGAAGCGTCGGACCTGGACGAGGGGCGCCCCCTCGTCGTGGCCGCCGGCCCCCTGGCTTCCGACCGCCTGGCGGAGGCACTGGCGGCGGCGGCCGGCGCCGGGCGGCTCTATTTCCACGACGCCGTCAGCCCCATCGTGGCCGGGGACTCCATCGATTTCTCCGTGGCCTGGGCGTCCTCCCGCTACGGCCAGGGCGGCGGCGACTACGTCAACTGCCCGCTGGACAAGGAACGCTACGCCCGGTTCGTGGAAGCCCTGCGGGGGGCCGAGCGGCACCCCCTCCACGAGTTCGAGGAGCCACGCTACTTCGAGGGCTGCATGCCCGTGGAGGCGCTGGCCGAAAGGGGCGACGACACCCTCCGCTTCGGCCCCCTGAAGCCGGTGGGCCTCGACGACCCCCGCACCGGGCGCTGGCCGTGGGCGGTGGTCCAGCTGCGCAAGGAAAACGTTTTGGCCGACGCCTACAACCTGGTCGGGTTCCAGACCAACCTGCGCTACGGCGAGCAGGAGCGGGTCTTCCGCCTGATCCCGGGGCTGGAGAACGCGCGGTTCCTGCGCCTGGGGAAGATGCACCGCAACACCTACCTCAACGCCCCGGCGGTGCTGGACGCCGCCCTGGAGATGAAGCCGGCGCCGGGCGTCTACCTGGCCGGGCAGATCATGGGGCTGGAAGGCTACGTGGAGGCCGTGGCCACCGGGCTGCTGAGCGCCCTGCAGGTGGTCCGCCGGCTGGCGGGGCAGCCCGTCCTGGAATTCCCCCGCGCCACCGCCCTGGGCAGCCTGCAGCACTACTGGACCCACGCCGAGCCGGAGCACTACCAGCCGGTGAACATGACCTTCAGCCTGCTGCCGCCCGCCGAAACGCCGGCGGGGAAGCGGCGCCCGCCCAAGGCCGAGCGGCACGCCCGGGTGGTGGCCGAGGCCCTGGCGGCCCTGGACGGCTTCCTCGCCCGCGAGGGCCTGGGCTTCCCCGGCGCACCGCCCGCCTGGCGGGGCCCGGCGTAGGCGCCCTCCGCCGGAAGGCGCACCCCGTGGCAGGGTTTCGGGCGCCGGCAGCCTTGGCGCGGCAACGCGGAACGCGGGCAATGCCCGGAAGGCCTTCGCTTACGGTCGGGGCGGGGAAGAGAACCACTGATCTCACGAAAAAAAGATAAGATAAATAGTTGGATTTTGTCGGGCTGTCGCCGGCCGCCTTTCCTTGTTTTTTCGTTTCTTCGTTCATGGGCCTCGCTCGGGAATGCCGCGGATGAAAGGGCCATGCCGGCACAAACGCAATGAAAGTAAGACGGTTGCCTCAGGGGAAAACGGATATCCGGGGAGGCGGAGCGTTCCCGCCCCGGGCGGCGGCCGGGCGGGGGGTGCGCCGGCCGGTGCTCGTTTCCTTGACCGCGGCGCCGCTTCCCCGTATAATCACCGTTTACATCGCAAGGAGAGTACTGAAATGGTGGAAGAGAAATTGAAACAGATCA
>CAYTBK010000100.1:9535-14334 GCA_964436005.1 uncultured Acidobacteriota bacterium | reverse complement strand
CTGAAACATCTTAAGCTGGAGCCTACACTTTCTCGCTCACTCCTCTACTCTACTGCGCCTCGTGTTCAAATACGTCTCCCCGCGCGGGTCGGGCCGGTCGCGGCCCGGCTGGCCGCCCGGGCGTTTCCGGGCTCCCCCGTCCCAGACCGGCGGCCTGGGCTCATGGATCCCGCGCCGGCGGCGCCGCTTCGCGCTTTTGCGATTAATCAACCCCAGGTCACGACGGCCACGAACGGCAGACCGGGCCTTCGCCGATGCCCCTGATTCCTCGGGTTGTCCCTTGATTTCCAACTCTTTCCCGGCTATTGTCCTCCAATGCCAACGGGCCAGTGAACCTCCGGTCTCCTGTGCGAACCGACCATGGTCGGCCATGTCCTGTGCGATATGGAGATTCGGTTCAGCCTCTACCGGGTGGGCGGACAGACGGGGGGCGGCGGGACAATGGACGGTGAGCTGCCCCCAGCCCCCGAATCCGCGCTCCGCGACCCGGGCGACTACCGGGTGCGACGTCTGGCGCCCGAAGATGCCGGAGAAAAACGATGAACACCATACCCGAGGAATTCAGGGATTGGCCGGAAGCGGCCCGCTGGGAAGAAGCGAGGGCCGAATTCTCCGCCGCGGCCCAAGCCGTGGCTGATGCCGTCCAGGCCTCCGCGGGGAAACCGACGCCGGCTTTGATCGAGGCCGGCCACCGGCTTCGCGCGGCGCAGGAAAAGTTCCAGAGAGCCCAGCGCGATTTCGACAAGGCCACCGGCGAACCCCGGCCCGCCGGATTGACGGCGAAAGTGCAAGAAATCGTTTGCCGGGATTTCCCTCCCGAACAGCACCCGGTCGTGCTCGATCTGCTGGACCGCGAATGCGGCCGGAATCTGCCTTTCCACCGGGAATCGGATGCGCAGGAACTGGAGACCGTCCAGCTGTGCGTGCTGATGTTGAGCCGGGGCGACCTGGCCGCGCTGCAGAAGCACATCGGGATGGCCCAGGCGGATTGCCGGGACATCCTGCTGGCGGCCCGGCAGATGGGGCAACGGCAGGAATAGGGCGAGTCTGTCAATGGCAGCGTAACGACTTCGCTCATCCCATTACTTTCTGGATCAAAAAGGAGATGTTATTCTTTTGAATCAGAATACACCAGGCGACGTCTCGGAGGAACTGCGGATACTGCAGGAGGAAAACGTCCGCCTCAAGGCGCTGCTGACCCAGCATGGCATCCCTTGGGAAAAACCTATCAACCCTGAACCCGTCCCCGCGCTACCGAAACCAGCTCCAGCCCCGGCCCAATTCACCACCACCGGCAAAATCGCCTTGTTCCGTCGCCTTTTCCGGGGACGCGAGGATGTCTATCCCCAACGCTGGGAGTCAACCAAGGGCGCATCCGGCTATTCACCGGTCTGCGGCAACGAGTGGAAAAGTGGCATCTGCAATAAGCCCCACATCAAGTGCGGCGACTGCCACCAACGCAAGTTGATGCCAGTGACCGATCAGGTTATCTACGACCATCTGGCCGGGAAGCGGACCATCGGTGTCTACCCACTTCTGACCGACGACAGCTGTTTTTTTCTGGCGGCTGATTTCGACGAGGCCGGCTGGCGTGATGACGCCACATCCTTCATGCAGTCCTGCCGAGAATTGGGAATACCGGCAGCATTGGAGATTTCCCGCTCCGGCAAAGGTGCACACGTCTGGATCATTTTTACCGAGCCGGTCCCGGCCCGCAAGGCCCGGCAGCTTGGGGCCGCGCTGATCAGTCACACCTGCGATCGTACCCGCCAATTGTCTCTGGCAAGCTATGACCGCCTGTTTCCCAATCAGGATACCCTTCCCAAGGGTGGCTTCGGCAACCTGATCGCGTTGCCGTTGCAGAAAAAGCCAAGGGAAACGGGCCGCAGCGTATTTGTTGACGAACACATGCAACCATACTCCGATCAGTGGGCCTATCTGTCGTCCGTCCGCTCCATATCGCGAATCGACCTCGAAGACGCTGTTCTCCGGGCCAGCGGCGGCCGGCATCCGCTGGATGTGGCCTTCGCGAACGAGGATGAGGACAGCAAGCCGTGGCAGCGTCCGTCTCCTGTCTCTGCCCGGATCGCTGGTCCTCTGCCGGAATCGCTGACCTTGGTGGTCGCCAACCAGATTTTCATTGCCAAAAACAACCTCCCACAATCACTGGCCAATCGGTTGATCCGTCTCGCCGCCTTCCAAAACCCTGAATTCTACAAGGCTCAAGCCATGCGCCTGCCGGTGTGGAACAAACCGCGCATCATCGGATGCGCCGACAACTACCCGCAGCACATCGGCCTTCCGCGAGGCTGCTTCGATGCGGTGATCGGCTTGTTGCAGGAGAACGGCATCCGTCATGAACTTCAGGATGAACGCTTGTCGGGACGTAAGGTAACGGCCAAATTCACCGGCACGTTGCGCAAGGACCAGAGGACGGCGATGCGAGAGATGCTCATAAACGATATTGGCGTGCTCTGCGCCCCTACGGCCTTTGGCAAGACGGTCACCGTTGCGGCCATGATCGCTCGGCGCAAGGTAAGTACGCTGGTGCTGGTACACCGCACCGAGCTGCTGCGCCAGTGGCAGGAACGATTGACCGGATTTCTGGAAATCCCCAAGGGCGGATTGGGCGTCATCGGCGGCGGCAAGAAAAAGCCGTCCGGCAAGATCGACATCGCCGTCGTGCAGTCGCTGTCAAGGCGGGAGAATCTGGAAGTACTCCTTGACCAGTATGGGCAGATCGTCATCGACGAATGCCATCACCTGTCGGCCTTTTCCTTCGAGGCAATACTCAAGCAGGCCAAGGCCCGATTCGTGGTGGGCCTGACCGCCACCCCGATACGCCGGGACGGTCATCAGCCGATCATCTTCATGCAATGCGGACCGATCCGCCATAGCGCCGGCAGACCGGAATCCGGCCCGACGCATCTGAATGTCTGGCTGCAGGTCTTGCCCGCGCCTGAAATCCCCCCGGATTCATCGATTCAGGACGTATTCCGCATTATCGCCAACGATACGACTCGCAACCGGCGTATCGCAGGGGATGTGCTGGCCGCCTATCGGGAAGGGCGAAAGGTACTGGTGCTCACCGAGCGGACGGACCAGCTTCCACTATTGTTGGAGGCACTGGGCAATGAGGTCGCAAACTGTTTTGTGTTGCATGGCCGCTTGTCGAAGAAGCAGCGAACGGCTGTGTTCGCCGATCTGGAGGTACTGGATGAGTCGGCGCCGCGAGTTTTGCTCGCCACCGGCCGCTTGATTGGCGAAGGCTTTGACCATCCCCCGCTCGATACACTGGTACTGGCGATGCCGATTTCCTGGAAAGGAACCTTGCAGCAATATGCCGGTCGCTTGCACCGGGAACACGCCAACAAGAGGGACGTGAGAATATACGATTACACGGAACCCGATCAGCCGCAACTTGTTCGGATGTGGGAGAAGCGCCAGAGCGGTTACCGGGCCATGGGGTACGAGATCAAACCGATGTAAGCCTTTTTCTGGCAAGAGATTATCGTGCCGAGGTTCTCGGGAGGCTGCCGGTGATTGGCTATCGGGATACAAGAGAAACGACGTTCAACCCATGTTTCTGTCTTATGACTTCTGTACTTCTCGTGTCAGGCGCCCATACGGCGATGATTCACAAGACGATTTGAATCATGAGGCTGACACACGGCTATACAGACGAGGCTGTCAACCGCAACAGCCCGGGTTGGGGATACTCCAAGGGAGGACTCATGAGCCGGAAGGGCAAAGCCATCATCTGGACGTCCGCCAAGTCCCGGTCCAACAGATCGGCTTGGACGCAGAAAGAATGGACGAGCTTCCAATAGCGTCGAATGACCAGAAGCGGCAGTAATTCGTCCCGGTCCTTCATCCACTCCAGAACTCGGGTCAACAAGATCGAATCTATTTCGTTTTATCAATTTTCTTATAGGGAACGTTCGTCACCCGCGCTGGCGGCGGAGCCAGTCGCCTGAGGGGATGCGGGGGGCCGCAGAATCCCTCGCATAGACGTAGACCCAGACCAGCAGCCGCCCACCCCCGGGAAAGGACGCGTACAGCGCCGTGCGCCGGAAGAAGGCCCTCCACCCGAAGCCGGGGAAGCCTTCCACCTCGTCCAGCTCCTCGAGCATGGGTTCCGGGTGGGGCATGGCGTACACCTCTCCCCGCACCGTCTCCCCGCCCTTTCCCGGCACCAGGCCGGGAAAGGCCCCCAGGTCCAGCAGGGCGCCCGCCAGGCTGGCGTCGTCCCGCACCAGGCGGCAGCCGGATTCTTCCAGCAGGGAGTGGCGGCACTCCCCCCGCCGCAGCGTCCCGTAGACGAAGAGGGCGTTGAGCCGTCCCGCCCGGGGCGAGGCGGCCGCCGCCTCGCGCACGTGGGCGTCGCCCAGTCCCCGCGCGGCCAGGCCGCGGCAGACCACGTCCACATACGCTTGCGCCGGTGCAACGAACCCGGAGGGGTCACGCATGTCCTCGACGACCTGGTAGGTGAGGGCCGGCCGCTCCCGGCCGGAGAGGTCCAGGACGGTCACCGGCGTGCGGCGGTAGACGAAGGGGTGCCCTTCCTTCCGGTCCAGGGTTTCCCACCCCCCCGCCGCCACGTGGAAGAGGGCGCCCGGCACGGCGAAGCCGCGTCGGAACGTCACGTCGAGCACGCCCCCGCCCCGAACGGCGGAACGGAAGGGAAAGGCCGGAGCGTGGTCGGGCAGCAGACAGGGCTCCCAGTCCGTGAAGGGGTAGGCGCAATCCGGCTGCCGGGCGACCCAGGCAGCCAGGTCGCCTTCGTCCAGGTTGGACCC
>CAYTBK010000100.1:0-9435 GCA_964436005.1 uncultured Acidobacteriota bacterium | reverse complement strand
CCTCCCGGCTACACTTTTCCCAAGGCAGGCCGGACAGCCCGGCAAATTCTCTCATGATTAGGCAGGGGATCAAGCGCCCGACCCGGACGGATTTTCTGGCCGAAGTGCTGGGCCGCTGAAGGGCTTTCGCCCCTAGCGAAGGAACCGGGCCACCGGCCTTTCTGGAAAGGCATCCTTTGCAGTCTGAAAAATGAGGAGGAAGGCATGGAAAAGGAAAAACGCACGGGGCCCGCCGAAAGCCCCCCGCCCCCCGCAACGGAAGCGGAGCGCCCGTACGAGGACAGGGTGAGGGAAATGGTGGAGTTCATCGAGGGAGGGCTCATGGCCCTGGCGGAAGCCGGCACCCGGGCCATCGACGAGAAAGACGAGGCCCTGGCCCGCCAGCGCTTCGCCTCCGCCTGTTCGCTGGCGCAGACCGCCGCAGCACTGTGCGGGCTGTTTCCCGAGGTCCCCGCCTGCCGGGATTACCTGGCCGGCGCCAAGGACGGCCTGATCCGGCGAATCGAGCAGACGGCCGCCCTGCTGCACCCCCGCGGCCGGGCCAGCTGAGCGGGCCGGCCGGGTTCATCGCCCTGACGGATGCGTCCAAGCCGGATATGGCAGGCAAGCGCAGAAAACGCGGAAGCCCCCGGAAGAAATGGACAGGACACAGAATCCCACGTTGTGGTGAAAAAGCCGATGGAGGTGAGAATTGGAAGAAGAAATGGAATTCGACATTTCGGAAATGACAGTGGAAGAAAGATTGATGGATATCTTTGCATTCATGATGGAAGGGCTGACGATGCTGGCGCAGGAAGGGACGAAAGCGGCGGCGGCAGGGGAAATGTACGTATCACGTGAACGGTTCTCCGGTGCAGCGGCCATCTTGCAAATCATCAAGCATTTCAGCAAAATGCTTCCGGAGCTCGAAGAATGCGCGGAATTCGTCGCCAGAGAAGACGAAAACATCAATGAAATCATCGATCAGACCGCCATGCTGGTTTGCTCCGATCCAGTTGGAACATGTTGAGAAGCCCGGAATAGCCGCTTCGTTTTCAGTGGATTGCGATGATTTGCTTCCGGGGGCGGAAGCAAATCAATATCTGGGGACAGACTTCGACAACCGCAACAGGGACAGGCCAGCGTCCGGGACGCGTTTGACATGGATCCCCGCTGGGGAGCCGGAACGGATTTCGCCGCCGTCAACAGGACCCGTTCAACCGATGTGGCCCAGGGTCGCCGCCAGACAAGAGAAACCCCGGAGTTCCGCCGAGGGCCGCCGAGGCTGCCGGCAGGTTCCTCATCCTGTTTATAATGTGCATCAGTGTTCCCGATCTTCGACCCGGACGACGGTTCGGTTTCCCTCCGCGGTTCTCTGCGACCCTCCGCGGTTTCCTGCTTTTCATCGATGTTCCCGCGGCGCGGGGGCTCGATGATCGCGCCGCAATCCGGCTCCCCCGTGGTCCCCGTGCCGCCGTGAGAGCGTTCTTCCGCCACTGAAACGAACCGGGCTCTCACGGAGGCGCAGGGGTCACGGAGAACATCCGACCGGACCGGCCCTGCCGGCCGATCCAGTCAAGAAACCGGGCCAGTGCATCAATCAGAGAGATAAAGAATAGAGCACACTTGGCCGATGCGGGCCGGGCCCGCCTCCAAAGGGGAGAAACCGCGGAGTTCCGCCGAGGGTCGCCGAGGATGCCGGCAGCTTCCTCATCCTGTTTATCCTGTCCATCAGTGTTCCCGATCTTCGACCCGGCCGACGGTTCGTTTTCCCTCCGCGGTTCGCTGCGGCCCTCCGCGGTTCCTCATTTTTCATCGGTGTTCCCAAGGCCCCGGGTGGCCGCCATCGTTTCCGCCGCCATCGGAAGGTGCCGTCGGCCGACCGGTTTAGCCTGCGCGAACCGCTTGCGTTCGCCGGCCGTTGAGGGGACAATGCTCTGTTCAAAATTCGAACGGAAGGTGCACCATGTCCCTCACCTCCTGGCACGACGCCTGGGAAACGCTCCCCGAGTCCGAACGTTCCTCTTTCCTGCCGTCGCTCTTCGCCGCGCAGGACCCGCTGCGGGCCCGTTTCTCGGCCCTGCTGGGCCTGCCGCCGGCGGAAGCCTCGCCGGAAGCCGCACGCCAGGTGCTCGAGAAGAAGGCGCTTCGCTGGCATGCGCTGGACGCCGGCCACCGCTGGGAACTGCTGGCGGAGTTCCACCGCCGGCGCCGGCCGGAGGTGGTGGCCGCCTTTGCCCTGGCCACCGGGTGGAGCGGAGAGGCCGTCCCTTCCGGCGAGGGGGAGGCCTGGGGCGCTACGGCCCGGTCCCTGCTCCGCCGGCTGCTCGCCAGGGAGGAGGGGCAGAAGGCCTGGAAAGCCCTGCGCGCGCGGCTCTCCCCTTCGGAGCTGGCCGGCCAGGCGGCGGACTGGGCCCGTTGCGCGGCGTTGGGGGCGGCCCTGCCGAGGCGGGCGCCGTCGGGCGCCGCCGAACGGATCTTTCACCTGGCGTCCGCTCTCCGATCCCTGGCCGGAAAGGAACGCCCATTCCGGACCCTCTGGCCGGCCTCCCAGGGGACCGCCGGTCTCCACCGGCGCGTCCGCCAGGCCCAGGCCGCCGTGGCCCGGAAGACGGCCGAAGAGGCCCTGCTCCCCGTCGAACGGAAGTTCGGGCCTCCCCGGCCGGAAGAGGCCGGGTTCGCGCTGGTGGACGTGGAAGTCAACGGCGGCCGCGAAACGGCCCGGGAAATCCGGGAACTGGCGGTCTGGCCGCGAGGAAGCGCCCCCCGGGAGTGGGTGTTCTCACCGCTCCGCGGGGCCGAAGGGGCTTCCGGCCGCCGGGAGGCGACCGACCCCGAAAAACTGAGGACCGCCCTGGCGGAGGCCCGGCGATGGGCGCAGGTGGGGCACAACGTCCTGTTTGACCAGGACGTGATGGAGTCCAACGCCGCCTGGATCGAGGGGTTGGCGACCCCCGAGGCCTACCGTGAACGTTTCGCCGCCTTGTACGAAAACTACGAAATCCTGCACCGGCCGCCGTCGGCGGGCTGGCCGGGCGGGGCGGCGGACACCCTGGACCTGGCCTACCTGCTCCTCCCCCACGCCGGGGGGCACCGCCTGGCCGACCTGGCCCGGCGCCTCCCCGAACCGTGCCGGCAGGCCCACCGGGCCCTGGACGACGTCCAGCTCCTGCAGCGGGTGCTGGACGGGGTGCTCCTCCCGGCGGCCCGCCAGGCCTCGGCCCGCCGGCTGCTGGGCCTGCTGCCCGATTCCTACGCGCTCAAGCGTTTCCTGGGCCCCGACATCCCGGGCGGCCTCCCCGCGCTGGGCGGAAGCGAAGCCGATGTGGCCTCGCGCGTGAAATCCTTGCTGCAGGAGGCGGCCCCTTACCCCTCCGTCGCCTCCGAGGGCGGGGGCAGTCCAGTCTCCCTGGACGGCGTACGCGTGGGCGCGGAAGATTGCGCCGGGCACCGGGTCTTCGCCGCCGGGCGCGAGCGGCCCGCCCCCGGCGCCCCGGGGCGGCCGGGCGCCCAGTGGGAAATACTGCGGGCGGTCGGGGAGCACCTGCAGGAAGGCCGGCCGCTGCTGCTGGAAGCGGGCACGGGCACAGGGAAGACCCTCGGCTACCTGCTGCCCATCGTCAGGTTGCTCCAGTCCCGGCCGGGGACCAAGTACGTCGTCTCCACCCACACCAAGCTGCTGCAGGCCCAGGTCAGCGCCACGCTGCGGGAAATCGACGCGGCCGGCGACGGCCCGCCCGTCGGCCAGGTCGTGGTGAAGGGGAAGGAAAACTACTACTGCCCCTGGCGCCTCGCCCGGTTCCTGGGGCGCCTGGCCGAAATCCTGGCGAAGGACGGCCAGGGGAAGAACTGGCGACTGGCGGCGCTGGCGGTTTACGCGGTGCAGGTGCTCGCCCGGCACGTTTTCCCTCCGGAGGGGGGGGAGCCGTGGGACGGGTGCCTGGAGGACATGCCCTACCACGTGACCTCCCAGTTCGATCCCTTGGGGACGGGGCGGAAAGCCGTCTGCTTTTCCCGCAGCGAGTCGCCCTGCGCCGGCTGCGGGTTCCCGGCCGCCGGCCTGTGCCCCGTGCGGGCGAAGCAGCAGGCCGTGTCCGACCCCGGCCGGCGCGTGATCATCGTCAACCACGCCCTGGCCCTGGCCGGGGAGAGGTCGGGCCCGGTCATGGCGGCCGCGGCGGGGGAGACGGCGGGGCAAAATTCCGAACCCGCCGGCTTTCCCGGCGCCATCCGTCGTCAGGCGTCGGCCGTGCTGTTCGACGAGGGCCACCACGTGGAAGCCGTGTACCGGGACGCCAACAGCCTGGGCACGGACCAGGCCGACAGCGAAGGCCGGCTCTTCCTGCTGGAAAAGAGGCTCCTGCCTTCCGTCCGCGCCGCGTTCCGGCACCCGGACACGCCGCCGGCGCTGCGGGAGGCCCTGGGCCGGGCGGAGACCGCCCTGCGGGAGTATGCGGAACGGGTCAAGGCCTTTGAAGAAGTGCTGAACCGCGCCATGCGCAGCCTCGCCGCCAGCCGGGACGAAGCGGCGGCGGGCCCGTTGGGGGCGGCCTGCCGGCTGGGCGGGGACGCCCACTCCTGGTGCTCCTTTATCCAACCGCTCCTGTTCGGCCCCCATGCCCTGTGCCGGGTGGCCCCGGCACCGGAGTTCGACGGGGAGAAAGTGGGCCGGCTACGGGAGCAGGTGTCCCGCTGGGAACGCTTTCTGCTGCTCCGTGGAGCGGACAGCCACGTCATGAGCCCGGAGGCGACCCGGGAAGTCACCCGCGAACTGGCCGAACTGCAGAACCTGTTTCGCTGCCCGGAGTCCTACCACCGGGAAACGGAAGCTTCGCCCCTGGCCTTCCTGGACGCCCTGCGGGACCTGCTGCCGTCCCCCCGGCCCGGGAGGGAGAAAGCGGAGCCACCCACGGCCGAGGACCTGGGCGACGAAGTCCGGGCGGCCCTGGAGCAGTTGTCCGCCCGCATGGACGAGCTCGCCGCGGTGCTGGACGGGGCCAGGATCCTGCGCATCCACTTCCGCCAGTTCCTCGCCGGCTTCGCCGAATCGGCCCTGGCCCGGCTGACCGACCCGGAAACCGGGTTTGGGACGATGCTCGACATCCGGAATGGGGCAGCCTCCGGCGACGCCTGGAACCGGCTGATGGCAGGCATCCTTCTTTTCGACGGGGCAGCCCGGATGACGCTGCGCGACCCATTCAATACCGACGAAGAATTTGCCGTATATCTAGAACTACTGGGAAGTCCCGTCCGTTGCGGCGAGAGCCTGGACGGGGACGCCGACGGGGCGGCCGCCGGCGAACAGGCGCCGTCCGGGGTGGAACGGGATGGTTCCGCCCGCGCCGGCCTGGCCGGAAGCGGGGCCTACAACTGGCGCGCGAAACAGTTCCCCGTGGATGTGGCGGGGGCGGCCGGGAATTTCCTCGGCGCCTTCGAGCGGGTGGCCCTGGTGTCGGCCACGCTGCTGGTGGAGCCGGGGCAGGAGAAAAACCAGCGGGAGAACCATTTCGTCCGCCGGCTGGGCCTGGCCGCCCTCAAGCCGGAAGTGAAGCGGGTGCCCTCGCCCTTCGACCCCGGGGAGAGCGTCCGGGTGTTCGTCCCGGAGCAGGTGAGCGCCCCCGAAGACTACCTGCGGGAAGACCACCTCCTGGACCTGGTGGTGGAAGCCGTGCGCTGGGTGCGCCTGACCCGGCACATGGACGGCATCCCCGGCGGGGCCCGGGGCCTGGTCCTGTGCACGTCCCGGCTCCAGCTCCAGGTGCTCCGGCTGCTCCTGGAGGAATGCCCCGAGGCCCGGGAAGGCGGCATGCAGCTGCTTTTCCAGGGCGCCCTGTCCCGGGAGGAGCTGAAACGGCGCTTCGTGGACGGTTCCTGCCGCGTCCTCTTCGGCATGGCCAGCTACGGGGAGGGCTTCGACGTCCTGGACGACTTCTGGGCCGGGCGGGCCCCGGGCGCCGCCGGGCGGGTGAACCCCGTCCGGTGGGTGGGCCTGGCCAAGATCCCCTTCCCCAACCCCGCCGACCCCGTGCACGAAGCGATCCTGGAAACGCTCGGCTGGAGGGACCGGCTGACCGTCATCTACCAACGCTACCGCCTGGACCGCTGCGAAGACAACCTGGAGGCCCGGGCCCGGATCAGGGCCGAAGGCCGCCCCGACAGCGCCTTCGAGTCCTACCTGCTGCCCCTGACCCGCATCGCTTTCACGCAGTGGACCGGCCGCCTCCTGCGCACCGGCCGCGACCGGGGCCTGCTGGCCGTGTTCGACCCGCGACTGCTCACCCGCCAGTGGGCCGTGCCGCTGCTGGCGCCGCTGGGGCGGCCGGGCGCTTCGGCGCCGGAACTCGGCAACGTCTTCCCCTACGGGAGCGACCTGGTCGACGCGGAGAACCGGTACCGGGGCGAATCCCTCGACCTGGCCCGAATCGCCGCAAGAGCGGGGCGCCGCCTGGACGATTGGGCGCCGCTCCCGTTCCGGGGGAAGCCGGTCTTCGGGGAGGTGGCTGCGAACGCCCCCCCGGGCTTCTGGACGGACCCGGCGGCCGCCGCCACCGCCGGCGACGTCCGCGGCGGCGACGACCTGCCGCAGCGCCTGCTCACCTTCTCCGGGGAGTACGCCTCCCACGACGAGGCGGGAGTGACCCTGCAACAGCTGCAGCACCGCCCCCTCTTCCGGCTGGTGGACCTGGTCTGGCACAAGGGCCGCCGCCGCCCTCAGAAACGGAAGCTTTTCCAGGTTCTGGACCGGTGGTCCGTCGCGCGGCAGGAACCGTCCTGGTTCCGGCAGGTGGCGGAGTCCCTGGCCCGGGCGAAACGCCCGGCCAAGGTAGTCTGCCTGGGCCCCCAAAAGGAGTGGCAGAGGCTGGAGCGCCTCACGGCGGAATACCGCCGGGTGCGGGGGCTTTTCCTCGCCGGGGGCGGCGCCGTTTCGGCGGAACAGGACGCCGACAACCTGCGCCGTCTCGTCGAGTCGGTGAACAAGGGCTTCCGCGCCCTGGTCTCGGTGACCGGAGACCGGCTGCGGGTGGTGTCGCAGTACGAGGTGGTGGACCGCGTGCGCAACGCCCGCCACGACCGCTTCCACGTGCTGCCCACCAGTTTCGGGAAGTCGCTATGCTTCCAGGCACCGGCCCTGCTGGGGGAGGGACTTACCGTGATCTTCACGCCGACCCAGGCCCTGGCGGACCGGCAACTGCGCGACCTGCGGGACCAGTTGCCCGAGGTGGTGCCTGGCGTCGACGCCCTCAGCGGGGTGACCGGGTCCCGGAAGGAGCTGGGCCGGAGGCTCGAGGCGGGCGACCGGCGGCTCCGGCTGCTGTACATCAACCCCAAGCAACTGCAGGACCCGGTCCTCTTCCAGCAGCTGCTGAACTACCCCCACTGGGAGCGCTTCGTGTTCGACGAAAGCCACCTGCTGGGCACGTGGGGCCGCAGCGCGCTCATGCACCAGTACGGCCTGGCGTTCTCCCTCCTGCGGGGCGTCCGGGCCCGCGCCATGGCCGGGTGCGCCCACGGCGAGGGGCGGAAAGCGCCAGCGGTGTTCGGGTTCACGGCCACGGAGAGGGAGGAGGCCTTCCGGGACCTCCGCGCCCGCTACGCCTTCGACCTGCCCGCCGCCCGCTGCTGGCGCTCCGCCGTGAACCGGCCCGACATCGATTTCGAAGTGGAGGACATCGACGCCGCAGGGGCGGGGGGCGGCGCCTTCGACGCCAAGCTGGCCGCCCTGCGCCGGGTGGTCCGGGAGACCGAACCCGGGAAGGGGAACCGCCTCTTCGTCTTCTGCTGCTTCGCCGGCCTGGGCGCCCGGCCCGGGGTGGAGCAGGTGGCCTCCTTCCTGCGGCAGGACCCCGACCTGGCCCCCTGGCACGGGCAGGTGTTCGCCTACCACAGCGGGCGCCGGATGAACCCGGCCCAGCTGGCGGGGGCCAGCCGGGAGAAGGCCGTCCTGGTCTCCACCGAGGCCCTGGGCATGGGCATCGACCTGCAGGGCGTGCGCACCGTCGTCCACTTCGACCTCCCCCGCTCGCCGGAGCTCTTCGTGCAGTACATGGGCCGGGCCCGGTCCGCGGACCCGCTGGAGGAGGTCGCCGGGAAGAGGAGACGGAACGTCACCTTCTTCTCCCTCCGGGAAGTACAGCATGAGCTGTCCCTCCTGAACAAGGAAGTGAAGGAACCGCCCCGCCTCGACCCCTTCAACAGCGACAACACGCAGAACTGGGGAGGAAGTTTCCTGAAGCTGTCCCCTCCCCTGGCGGTTACGGGTAAACTGAAGCGGAAGTACTTCGTCCACAACCTGCAGGTGCTGGTCTCCCGGGCCGGGGAGTGGGCGGCCGTCCCCACGGACGACGCCTTCCGCCGCATCCTCTTCGCGGGAAGCCTGTTCACCCTGCGCTCGCCGGCGGTGGACCTGCACCTGTGGGCCATGGCCGAGAAGAGGCCCCGGGGCTTCGAGATCCTCTACCCCATGCGTTCCGGCGGGTCCCGGGTGAACATCGGGCGCTGGCGGGAAGCGCGCCAACTGTTGGAAAGGCGGTTCGGCTCGTGGGATGGGGCCCGGGAAGCCTTTTCCCGCCTGCTGGCCGGGCGGGCGGACGTTCTGGCGGCGGCCGCAAGCGGACCCCTGCCAACCGGCCGGCCCCTCTGGAACCAGGCCTGGACGGGCGTGAACCGGCTGGCCCTCCGCTTCCTCACCGATGGGTACGCGGTCCCCACCCTGGACGAGCTCGTCATCGGCCGCGTGCAGGGCGAGAAGGACCTGGACCCGGACTACCCGGCCAGGTCTGTCCTGCCCCTGGGGGCCGAAAAGGGTGCGGGCCTCGCCGTCGCCGACGTCCTCCTGTTCTGCTTCTGGGGCGGGCTGGCCACCTGGGTGGACGGGGCCGCCGTCCTGGTGGCGGGGCTTCGTCCCGCCGGCCTGGGCGGCCCGTCGGGGACCTTCCACCGCATGTGCCGGCGGCTACCCCAATCCGCCGATCTAAAAGAACCGCTCAACCGGGCGCTCCTGGACGCCGCCGACGGGATCCCGGACCCCCGGGAAGCGCACCGCCGGCGGACCCGGGAAGCCTTGCAGCGGATCCTCGGCATCGTCGCCGACCCCGACGGCCGGCCGCGGACGCCGGGGGAAATCCGCGCCCGCCTGGTGGCCTACTTCAACCCCGAGGAGGCCCGAGTGCTGGAACCGGAAAAGAGGAACGGGCGCTGAAAAAAGCGGGGGAGTCCCCCTTGCTTCGGCACGCGATTTGCGATAAAGTCGGCCTCGGTTCCCGGAAAATGCGGTTGAGGTTACGCGCCGCGCATGTTCTTTGAATGTTTGATGTTACCGATTCCGGGGGGATGGGTGCCGGACGAGTTTGGGAAAACCGGGCGAGGTTACGCGTTTTGCCTTTGGATCCCTCGTGGAATCTTGAGGTTGCAAAGGCCGCTCCCGGAATAACTGCCCCGTTTTGAGGGGATTGAGAC
>CAYTBK010000099.1:0-14896 GCA_964436005.1 uncultured Acidobacteriota bacterium | reverse complement strand
CGGGCACGACCTGCGCGCCCTCTACGCCGCCCTCCGCCGGGCCCGGCGCAACCCGGGCCGGCCCACCGCCCTCGTCGCCCGCACTGTGATGGGCAAGGACATACCCTTCATGGAGAACGACGAGAAGTGGCACGGCCAGGCCCTGCCGGAAGCCCGCCTCGCCGAAGCCCTGGCCGTCCTCGGCCAGGAGATGGACCTCGACCGCTTCCGCGCCCGGCGCGCCCGCGGCACCGCCCACCTGAAGGGCACGGAAATCCCCGCTTTCCCGCCCCGCCTCGACCCGGGCCAGCCCGTCCTGTACCCCGTCGACGCAGCGACCGACAACCGCAGCGCCTGGGGCCGGGCCCTCGAGGAGGTGTACCGGGCCAACGCCGGGCAGCCCGACTGCACCCCGCTGGCCCTGTTCGACTGCGACCTGGCGGCCAGCGTCAAGACCCAGGGCTTCGCCAAGGCGGCCCCCGACCGCTTCTTCCAGACGGGGATCATGGAGCACCACGCCGCCGTCGCCGCCGGGGCCCTGTCGGCCCAGGGCGTGCAGACCTTCTGGTCCGACTTCGGCGTCTTCGGCGTGGACGAAACCTACAACCAGCAGCGCCTCAACGACATCAACGAGGCCAACCTGAAGGTCGTCTGCACCCACATCGGCCTCGACGTGGGCGAGGACGGCAAGACGCACCAGTGCATCGACTACGTCGGCGCCTTCGCCAACCTGTTCCACTTCAAGGTGGTCATCCCGGCCGACCCCAACCAGACCGACCGGGCCGTGCGCTGGGCCGCCCGGCAGAGCGGCAACATCTTCATCGGCATGGGCCGCTCCAAGCTCCACCCGGTGGCCGGGGCGGACGGGCAGCCCTTCTTCGGCGCCGGTTACGAGTTCCGCTACGGCCAGGCGGACCAGCTCCGCGACGGCGACGACGTCTGCGTGGCGGCCATGGGCAGCGCCATCCCGAACGCCCTGCAGGCCGTGGAGCGCCTGGCGGCCAGGGGCATCCGGGCCGCCCTGTACAACGTGTCCTGCCCCCTGGCCCTGGACGAGGCCATGCTCGACCACGTCGCCCGGGTGGGCCGGCTGGTGGTGGCCGAGGACCACAACGTGCGCACCGGCCTGGGCGCCTCCTTCGCCCTGCACCTCGCCCGCGCCGGCAAGGCGGTGCGGATGGAGCTCCTGGGGGTAAAGGACTACGCCGCCTCGGGCACGCCCGAAGAGATCATGGCCCGGCAGGGCTTCGACGGCGCCGCCATCGAGAAGGCGGCCGAGGGGCTGGTGAACGCGGCCGGGAAGTGAGCCCTTTTTCGCGGGCGCGCCCGGGCCCGGGCGGTCGGCCCCTTTCTCCTCTGCCAGCGGCGCGGCGGGTTTCCGTCGCGCCGCTTTTCTTTCGGGCGATCAGTGGATTCTCTCACGGAGGCACGGGGGCGCGGCCGGAGGAGAGACCACAGTGAACCCCATTGCAATATTGTTATTGCCATGCAACATCAGGCATAATCCACCCCTCTCCCGGCCAGTGCCTCCGTGCCCCCGTGAGAGGACGCCCCCCCCACACGGATGTCCGGCATCGACAGAATCCCGCCCGGCTGCATGGTGGCCAGGTCGCAATCATCATCAACCATTAGTGCGATTAGTGGTTTATCTCACGGAGACACAGGGGCACGGCCGGAGGAAGGATCACGGAAAACCCCAATGCAATATTGCAATTTTCATGCAACATAAGGCAAAACCCCCTCCTCGTCTGGCCCCGTGCCTCCGTGCCCCCGTGAGAAAACGCTCATCCCTTGCAACGCCCCGGAATTTCTTTTACTCTCGGTAGTCAGCGGTGAGTCGGAGAATTTCCCGGCCGCGAAAGGGGTGAGGATTTGGCCGCCCACGGAAAGGAGAAAATTGAAATCGTCACCGACGCCGGCGAACGGGCGGAGGCTTTCGCCCCGGTGATCGTGTCGGCCAGCCGGTCCACGGACATCCCCGCCTTCCACGCCCCCTGGCTGGCCCACCGCCTCGCCCGCGGGCACGCCGCCCGGGTCAACCCGTTCACCCACACCCGGCAGTACGTTACCTTCGCCCGCGCCCGGGCCTTCGTCTTCTGGTCCAAGAACCCCGCGCCGCTCCTGCCGTTCCTGCCGGAGTGGGACCGGCGGGGCCTCGGCTACTACGTCCAGTTTTCCCTCAACGACTACGAGGCGGAAGGGCTCGAGCCCCACCTGCCGCCCCTGGCCGAGCGGGTGGCGACCTTCCGCCGGCTGTCCGGCCGGCTGGGGCCGGAACGGGTGGTCTGGCGCTTCGACCCCCTCCTGCTGGCCGGCGACCTGACGCCGGCCCGGCTGCTGGAGAGGGTGCAGCGGGTGGGGGACCGGCTGGCCGGGGCGACGAGGAAGCTGATCTTCAGCTTCGCCGACGTCGCGGGCTACGCCAAGGTCCGCGCCAACCTCGCCCGGACCGGGGTGGCCTGGCGGGATTTCCGACCGGAGGAAATGGAGGAAACGGCGCGGCGCATCGCCGCCCTGTGCCGGGACTGGGGAATGGAGGCGGCCACCTGCGCCGAGCCGCACGACTTCTCGGCCTGGGGCGCGCCCCCCGGCCGGTGCATCGACGGCGACCTGCTGGCGCGGCTCTTCCCCCACGACCGTGCGCTGCTCGCCTTCCTCGGCCTGGCCGGCGACGAACCGCCGGGCCTGTTCGGGCCGGGGGCGAGCGCCAGGGTTTCCCCGAGGCTGAAGGACAAGGGCCAGCGGAAGGACTGCGGCTGCATCGTCAGCACGGACATCGGCTGCTACGACACCTGCCCGCACTTCTGCGCCTACTGCTACGCCAACACCTCCCGCCGCGCGGTCGAGGAGAACCTGCGCCGGGCCGACCCGTGCGCCGAGGCCATCCGGGAATGAAGAGAAACCGCGGAGGGCCGCGGAGCGCCGCCGAGGGCCGAAACAAGCGGGCTGAGCTGAACAACGAAAGGGACCGCCCACGACGGATCCGGCTTCCGCTCTGGCGAACCGGACAGAAAGCGAACAAGGAAAGCCGGGGGTCGGATTCCCCCCAACCCTGCTTCTCACCTCTGCGGTCCTCGGCGAATCTCCGCGGTTCCTCTTCTCTGATGGCGGGCCCGTCGCCCGAGGCGCGGGTGGACGGGGGCGTGTCGCCGCGGCGCGCCCCCCCCTTCCCGATCGGAACGGGCCGGAAGACTTCCGACGACCGAAGAAGGATTTTCCGGTAAAATATGAGCGCCTACAGTTCCCCGGGACATGCAGCATGACGTTTTGACGGAGAACGGGTCACGGGAATAGTCACGATAACGGATAGAAAAGGTATGGGTTAGGTAGGATTTAGGTAGTGTCTGTCACTTATGTTCCACCCCATATGTTCGCGAAAAATCAACACCAGGTGGCGTGCGGCCGGCGAGGCCCGAGGAGATACCCAAATGACTCATGCTATTTCAAATGAATTAGATAAACTAATGAATTGGTATCAATCGAATTGTGATGGAGAATGGGAACATGATCGCAGAATTCGGATAGGCACAATAGACAATCCTGGGTGGTCTCTTGAAATCAATTTTTCAGAAACAAACGTGTCAGGCCATACCATTCCTACAACTTTAGAAGAAAGAACTGAAAATAACTGGTTGAGTTTTGAAGTAAAAGAAGATGTTTTCTATGCTTGGGGAGGTCCGGGTAATTTAATTGAATTGATTCAGCTTTTTCTGGAATTTACTGACAGTGGGAAAATATCTCTTTCTCAAAGTCGCGAGGATAGTATTTAGGGGGGGTGCCAAAGGGTGCCGGACACTGCCTAACTTCTATCTTAAGCAGACATAGCAGCTCTACGCGCAACCTCTTTCCCATCAACTAGTCATAGCACAAGCCCTGAACTCCACCCTTCTTGGTGGCCTCGTGTGTGTTCCCAATACGACCATCCCTGCAGCATTCTGATCCTGGCGCGTGCCCCGGATACCGGCCGGGACGGCCGGGGGACAATAGCCGGCAGGTGGCCCGCCGAAGGCGGGACTCCTGCCGATGAGGCGAGTTTGAACCGGGACAAGCGCCCGGGAAGGGCGCCGGAACGACGCGGCCCGGCATCCGCCGCCCCGCCAGGGCGGAACGTATTCAAAACGCGGTTTCCCGGAGGCGGCCCCACCTCCGGCTGCTTTCCGTCGGCCCTGCCGGGCCGATACGCGGTTGCGCCGTCGGATCAGGTTCCTCCACGGCGCCGGCGGCGCCGCTTTGTGCGTCCGTGGTCAGTCGGCAACACGAAGGTCGCGAGGGCCACGAAGGTCAGACCGGATTTTTTGCCCGGAGGGCATGGATGTCCATAGCCCTCGCGTTTTTCCCGCCGACTCCTTACCTATAGGGCTTCAAGTCCTATAACAACAGAATGTTACACAGACACACCACCCAGAGGGAATCCATGGCCATCCGGAACGCACCGGTCGGGCGGTTGATTCCCTCCGGGAAACGGGCGGGTCGCCCGGTCGAACGGGCTATGGACATGAATTCCCTACGGGAAAAGGGGTTGCCGATGCCCGGGCGGGCAGCCGGATTCATCGCCCTGGGCGAGCCCTCGCGCCCACCGCCGGCACATCTCCGCGACCGGCCACAACCACAAATCTCACTAAGCATTCATTTTTAGTGTGATTAGTGGTTATTTATCTTATGTTTCATTAACAAGACCAGCCCAGGCGACTGACTTCTGGTGCGCCTTCCGGCGGAAGGCGCCTACGCGGGTTTTCCGACTCGCGCCGGCGGCGGAAAGGGGAAAATTCAAACGGTGCCCGACACCGTTTCGCCGCCGGTTTCGCCGATGGGGACGTTGTTCCCCAGGGGCCTGACGGGGAAGGAGTCGGGCGAGACGAGGCCGCCGGAGATGACGATGGCCATGGCGCTGTCCACGGGGATGTCGAGGGCCAGGATCTTCTCCATCGGGACGACCGCCAGCACCCCGGTGGTGGGGTTCAGCGCGCCCAGGACCAGCACGAGCCCGGCCCGCTGCCCGCCGGTGAGGACGACCTCCCCGTTCAGGAAGCCGATGGCCCAGCGCCCGTCCACGGGGTAGGGGACCAGGACCACCTTCTTCGGCTTCTCCTCGTCGCCGCCGGCCAGTCCTTCCATGACCCGCTTGACGGCCTCGTACACCCCGCCGGCCAGGGGGATCCGCTTGACCACCTTCTCCCCGGTGCGGATCAGCCACTGGGCCGCGAAGTTGTTGGCCAGGATCCCCAGCAGCAGCAGGAGCAGCACGGTCAGCAGGATGCCGAAACCCGGCACGTAGACGGTGAGAACCTTGCCGGCCAGCGGCTTGAGCAGGTTCTCGAAGGTGCGGAAGAGAAACGCCACCACCCAGCAGGTCAGCACCACCGGCACCGTGACCAGCAGGCCGGACAGCAGGGCGTTCTTCAGCGTGCAGCGGAAGCCCCGCTTCTTGCACGCCCTCCCGGCGGGTTTCCGAACCGGCTCTCCCATGTTTCACCTCCGACGGGCCTTCGGCCCCGGCCACCTTATACCACGGGACGGCGCCCGCGAAACCTTTCCGGTTGACACGACCGGCGAAGGTTGCCACAATTTTCCCTTCCGGAGGACGCTTCCATGACCCACGACCATCTGAACTGGGACTCGCCGGTCCAATACGCCCGCAAGGTGGGGCCCAAGCGGGCGGAGGCCCTGACGGCCGAAGGCGTCGCCACCGTGGGCGACCTGTTGCTCGTGCCGCCCTTCCGCTACGAGGACCGCTCGCGCTTCCGCCGGATCGCCGACCTGCAGGAGGACCTGTTCGCCTGCGTGCTGGGCCGCGTCATCGCCTCCGAGGCCCGGGTGACCCCGCGCTCGGGCGTGCGCCTCTTCCACATGGTGGTGCGGGACGACAGCGGCACCCTGAACGTGGTCTTCTTCAACCAGCCCTATCTGAAAGACACCCTGAAAGACGGCCAGACGCTGGTCCTCTACGGCAAGGCCGAACGGGACACCTACAGCCGGTCCATGCGCTACACCATGAAGAACCCGGCCTGGGAGGCGATGGACCCGGAGGAGGACTCCGACCACGTCCACCTCGGGCGGATCGTCCCCATCTACCGCAAGATCGGCATCCTGACAGGCAAGAACCTCCGCGAGATCAACTATTTGGCCCTGCAGTCCCTCTCCGGCTGCCCGGACCCCCTGCCGGGCGAACTGAAGGCGCGCTACCGCTTTCCCGACCGGATCGACGCCCTGCGCCAGCTCCATTTCCCCCCGTCCACCACGAGCTCGGACGACGAGGCGGCGCGGACCCTCTCCGCCCTGAACGAGGGCGCCACCACGGCCCACCGCCGCATGGTCTACGAGGAGTTCTTCCTGCTCCAGGCCGGTTTGCGCTACCTCTACGGGCAGCACAAGAAGACGAGGAAACCCCACGGGGTGACGGTGACCGACGCCATGCGCGCCATCGTGCGCCGGGCGCTGCCCTTCCACCCCACCGACGCCCAGAAGCGGGCCATCGCGGAGATCGTGGCCGACATGCGCCAGCCGTGCCCCATGCACCGCCTCCTGCAGGGGGACGTGGGCAGCGGCAAGACCATCGTGGCCGTCCAGGCCGCCATCATCGCCGTGGAGAACGGGCTCCAGGTCGCCGTGATGGCCCCCACCGAAATCCTGGCCGAACAGCACTACCAGAGCTTTTCCGCCCTGCTGGCCCACACCGGCTACCGCATCACCCTGCTCAAGCGCACGCTCACCGGGTCGGAAAAAGCCGCCGCCGTGCAGTCCATCGCCTCGGGGGAAACGGCGGTCGTCGTGGGCACCCACAGCGTCATCCAGCAGGACGTGCGCTTCCGCCGCCTGGGCCTGGCCATCATCGACGAGCAGCACCGCTTCGGCGTGCTGCAGCGGGCCGAACTGCGGGACAAGGGAGACAACCCCGACATCCTCGTCATGACCGCCACCCCCATCCCCCGCACCCTGGCCCTGACCGTGTACGGCGACCTGGCCCTCTCGGTCATCGACGAGCTCCCCCCCGGGCGCGTCCCCGTCCAGACCTCCCTGCTGAAGGGGGAGCGGGAAGCGGCCCGCGGCTACGCCCTGATCCGGAAAGAGCTGGCGGCCGGCCACCAGGCCTACGTGGTCTACCCGCTCATCGAGGAGTCCGCCAAGCTCGACCTGGCCGACGCCACCCGGGGCTTCGAGGAGATCTCCCGGGAGATCTTCCCCGACGTCCCCGTGGGGCTGCTGCACGGCAGCCTCCCCGAATCCGAGAAAACCAGCGTGATGCAGGACTTCGTCGAGGGGCGGCTGAAAATCCTGGTCTCGACCACCGTCATCGAGGTGGGCATCGACGTGCCGAAAGCCACCGTGATGATGATCCAGCACGCCGAGCGCTTCGGCCTGGGACAGCTCCACCAGCTGCGGGGCCGCGTGGGGAGGGCGGGGGACCAGTCCTACTGCCTGCTGGTGGCCTACGGGCGGCCCACCGAGGAGTCGGGCCGGCGGCTGAAGATCATGGTGGAAACGACCGACGGGTTCCGCATCGCCGAGGAGGACCTGGCCATCCGCGGCCCGGGCGAGTTCGCCGGCACGCGGCAGTCGGGCCTGCTCTCCTTCCGTTTCGGGTCCCTCGTGGCGCACGGGAAGATCATGGAACAGGCCCGGGCCGACGCCGAGGCATACGTGGGGCAGGCCGAGGAGAACCCGCAAGGGGAGGGCATGCGCTACCTGAACGCGTTGAAGCCCCTCTGGCAGAGGCGCTACGGCCTGGCGACCATCGGCTGAGCCTTTGGCCCGGCGGGGAAAAAGGAAAGCGGCCACCCGCCGGTACCCGGGTGGCCACTGTTTTTGCGGGCTTCCGCCGATCAATCGGCGGAGATGTGCGGCCGGATCTTGGCGAACAGTTTCTCGCCGATCCCCTTCACGGCCATCAGGTCCTCGGCCTTCTGGAACCGGCCGTGCTCCTGGCGGTAGCTGACGATGCGCTGTGCGACCACGGCCCCGATGCCGGGCAGGGCATCCAGTTCGTGGACGCCAGCGCTGTTGATGTTGATCTTGCCGGCCGGGGCCTTGGCGGCCGCCTTGGCGGGGGCCTTCGACGTCGCCGCGGTCGGGGCAGACGTTCCCGTTTCGGGCGTGCCGGCCAGCAGGGCGCAGCAGAACAGGGCGATGGCGATGATGGCGACGGTGGTGACGACTCTCATGACTTCCTCCTTGGTTTGTTTGCGGGTGGCGCGCCCGTCTTCCCGTGTTGACTGGAAAACGCCCCAGGAGCGAGAATTCCATTGCTGCCTTATAAATTTTAAAAATTTGTACTCAACCAACGGAATGGCAACAGATAAAACAACAATTTTTTGCAATCCAGGCAGGATTCCGAGCCGGGCCCGGTTTTTCTCGTTCCGGCGCCATCCCTTCTGTGGTATAAGCAATTGTATTTGGCAGAACGTCGTTTCCGCGACCTTCCAGACGTTCTGACGCATCCCGGGAGGACGACGGCACATGGAAAATTCCCCGCAGCGGGTTCTGATTCTCGACGATGAGGAAGTGGTCCGCAAGGTCATGACCATGATGCTGGAGCGGGCCGGCCTGTCCGTGGCGAGCGTGGTGGAAGGCTCCCTGGCCGTCAAGTCCTGGGCCGAGGCCAGGGAGGGGGGAACTCCTTTCCAGCTCGGCATCTTCGACCTGACCATTCCCAACGGCATGGGCGGGCGCGAAGCCGCCGCCCAGATTCTCGCCGCCGACCCCGGCGCCCGGATCCTGGTGACCAGCGGCTACTCCAACGACCCCATCGTATCGGAATACGCCAGCCACGGTTTCTGCGGGGTGATCGTCAAGCCCTTCCGCATGGACGAGCTGCTCAAGGTGGTCAAGTCCTTCGTCTGAGAAGAACAGCGTGCGCGTCGTGCTGCCTTTCCGCTTTGCAACCTTCGTCAAGTTCCTGGTGGCGGTCTTTCTTTTCGTCGCCCTGCTCCTGGGCGGCGCCTGGCTGTATTTCCAGGTCAAGTTCACCCAACTGGTGGACAAGGCCCTCGAAAACCCGCCCTGGAAAACGGTTCCCGCCGTGTACAGCGCTCCCGGGCTTTTCTTCCCCGGACAGCGGCTGTCGCGGGACGAATGCGCCCTGCTCCTGCAGAAGCACGGGTACGCGCAAGGGGATCTCGACCGGCCGCCGGCCTTCCGCCTCGAGCCGGGAGGAACCTCCCTCCTGCTGAACAGCGGGGCGGACGCCGCCGCCCTCGGCGTGACCGGCCCGGTCCAGGCGCGCCTCCGTTTCGGCCCCGACTCCATCCTGTCGATCTCCTCCCCTGACGAGAGGGCGCGAATCGCCCGGCTGCTCGTCCGCCCGGCCAGCCTGAGCGGGGGCAAGCTGACGAAACCCGGCACCGCCCCGCCCTTCGCCGGCATCCCGCAACACCTGGTCAACGCCATCCTGGCCGCCGAGGACCGCCGTTTCTTCTCCCACCCGGGCGTCGATTTCTGGGGCGTCCTCCGTTCGCTCGTCCGGAACATCCAGGAAGAGCGCATCGCCGAAGGTGGCTCGACGCTGACCCAGCAGCTCGTGAAGAACCATTTCCTTTCCCCCGAGCGGACCTTCGCCCGCAAGTTCCAGGAGGCCTTCATGTCCATGATCCTGGAATCGCGCCTCTCCAAGAGGGAACTGTTCGCCATCTACGTCGGCTACACCTACCTGGGGAACGTGGCCTCGCGGTCCATCTACGGGTTCGCCCAGGCCGCCGACGCGTACTGCGGGAAAGACATCCACGCCCTTTCCCTGGCCGAGTCGGCGCTGCTGGCCGGCATGATCCGCTCGCCCAACCGGACCTCCCCGTTCACCCACCCCGAGGCCGCCCTGAAACGGCGCCTGCAGGTGCTGCAGGCCATGGTCAAGGCGGGCTTCGTCTCGGCCGCGGAAGCCCAAACGGCCACGGCGGAACCGCTGCCCACCCCCGGGAAGGGCTTCCTCGGCGGCCTGAACGCCCCCTACTACATGGACTGCCTGAGCGAGCACGTCGCCCTCAAGCCCGTCCCGGAAAAGGCCACCCCCCCGCCCGTCCTGACCACCCTGAACCTGGAGCTGCAGCGCTGCGTGGAAACCGGGATCGCCGAAGGTCTGCGGGCCATGGCCGAAGCCAACAAGGACAGCCTCGGCGTGCGGGACCTGGCCCAGGTGCAGGCGGCGGCGGTGGTGCTGGACGCCACGACGGGCGACGTCCTGGCCCTCAGCGGGGGCCGCGACTACGCTCTCTCGCAGTACAACCGGGCCGTCAGCGCCCGCCGGCAGGCCGGATCGGTGATCAAGCCCTTCCTCTACGCCATCTGCCTGGACGCCGGCCAGGCCGAGCCGTCCCTGGACCTCACCCCGTCCTCCACGGTGGTGGACGCCCCCGTCACCGTCTCCTACGGCCGCCGATCCTACACGCCGCACAACTACAAGGATTCGTACCTGGGCGCGGTGAACATGGCCACGGCCCTCTCCCATTCCCTGAACGCGGCCACGCTGCTCTTCGCCCAGCGGGCGGGTTTCGGCCGGCTCGCGGGCGGCATCAACCGTTTAGGGTTCACCGCCAGGGCCGAACCCTACCCGTCCCTCGCCCTCGGCGCCCTGGACGCCACCCCGCTGGAGATGGCCGCGGCCTACACCGCCTTCTACCGCGGCGGCGCCTCGGTTCCGCCCCGCTTCGTGAAAAACGCCCCCGGGGAATCCCCGAAGGCCAACCCGGCCGCGTTCAGCGCCGAGTCCGCCCGCGCCGTCCTCGGCATGCTGCGCCTGACGGTGGAGGAGGGTACGGCCAAGCAGCTGCGCGCCCTGGGTTTCACCCTGCCCCTGGCCGCCAAGACCGGCACCGCCAAGGACGGGTGGTTCATGGGCCTGACCGGCAATCTCGTCGTGTGCTGCTGGGTCGGCTTCGACGACAACCGGGAGTTCCCCCTTTCCGGCGGCCGCAGCGCCCTCTACGTGTTCGCCTCCTTCCTGAAGGCCGCCCAGGGGCTCTACCCGGTGGAGGGGCTCGACGTCCCGGCCTTTTCCTCCGCGGCCCCGCCCGAATCCACCGTCAGCGGGGAAGCGGCCCCCGCCCCGCCGGAAGATTGACATAAATCTGACGCCAGACCGCGAGCATCCCTTCGTGATTTTTTCGTGGCCCTCGTGCGCCACGTGTTCAGACTCGTCTCCCCGCGCGGGGTGGACCGGTCGCGACCCGACAGGCCGCCCGGGCAATTCCGGGTTCCTCCGCCCCAGGCCTGCGGCCCGGGTTCACGGATCCGGCGCCGATGGCGCCGCTTTGTGCGTCCGTGGTCAATCCTCCCCTGGGAGCGATGATTACGGAAGGGGGACCGACCCTTTTGCCCGTAGGGCATGGATTTCCATAGCCCGCGCGTTTTCTCCTCCGGATTCTTGCCCATAGGACATACGTTGGGCTGGGCGTGGTCGGCCTTGCGGCGGATCCCGGACGCCCGCCCCTCGGCGAGGGGCGGCCTACCCGGGAGCAACGGTCGCCTCCCAGGAGTGCGGCGCGGAGGCTGCCGGAGCGCCGCCGTTGCCGCCGCGGCAGGTTCCCGTTGCGAAAACCGCTTTTCTCCCCTACAATTCCATCATGAGCCAACCCTTCCCGAAACCGGAACAAGCCCATGCCGCGCCGGCGGTGAAAGCGCCTCGCGACCTCGGGCAGCGTCTTTCCGCCAACCTCGAGCGAAGCGCGCAAATCCTGGAAGCGTTGCTCGAACTGAAACAGTCCCTGCAGCGGCAAAGCCACCCCGAAATGAGTCTTGCCCAGGCGCGGCTGCAGGTGGCCTGGGAAACGGTCGCACGCAAGGAAAAGCAATGGAAACGCACCCCGGTCTCGCCGACGGATTGAAGCAACTGGCCGACCTTTTGACCCGCTTGGGCATCCATTTCTGCGTGGCCGGGGGGTGGGCCGTCGGCATGTGGGCGACGCCGCGGGCGACGGAAGACATCGACTTGCTGGCCGTTCTCGACCCCGGGGCCAGGGAGCTCGTCTCCGCCGCCCTGGCTCGTGACATGCGATTGGTTCAAAGCCACGACGATACGTTTTCCACGGGAAATCTGTCTCTTTGGCGAAACATCGTGTTTCTCGAGGGCGGGGAAGAGCCCGTGGTCCTGGATTTTCTCCTGGCCGATTCGCCCGTCTTGCAGAAAATGGTGGAAAGGTGCGTCAGGGTGAATTTCCGGGGTACGCTCCTGCCCGTGATTTCCCTGGAAGACCTGATCCTTCTCAAGGCCCTCTCCTCCCGGTTGCAGGACCGCCTGGACCTGGAAGCGCTGGTGGATTCCGGCCACCCCCTGGACCGGGACTACCTGGAGAACGCGGCCCGGCAAGCGGGGCTCGACCCGAGCGGATTCCTCCCCCCGCGGCTGCCCTGAGCACGCCGGCCACTCGGCGCCGGTCGGCTTCCCTTTCGCGGGGAACATAGGTGCCGCCCCTAACACCTATCTTTTCCGGCTTTTCCCTCAACTTCTTTCCGCTCAGCCAGTCACAACGCAAGTCACGAAAACCCTCCATCCATCGTGGCCCTCGTGCACCTCGTGTTCAAACTCGTCTCCCCGCGATGGGTGGACCGGTCGCGGCCCGACAGGCCGCCCGGGCAATTCCGGGCTCCTCCGCCCCAGGCCTGCGGCCTGGGCTCATGGATCCGGCGCCGAAGGCGGGACTCCCGCCGGTGCAGCGAGGGTAAATCGGGGGCAGGCGCCTGGGAGGGGCGCCGGAACGACGAGGCCCGGCCGCCGCCGCCCCGCCGGGGCGGAACGCTTTCAACACGCGGAAGATTGACCACGGCCGAAGCGGCGCCGGATCCCTGATAGCGCAAAACAGACCGGCGTGGCCAGGCCACGCCGGAACAGATCGATTCATGCGGGAAGCAAGCCGTGAAGGCTAATTCGGGCAGCCGCCTTCCGGCCTCAGTTACCGAGGAAGGCGTAGTGCCGCTTCGGCTGCCCCGACTGCCCGGGCGACCGGCCGACCGGCGTGGAGACGGCCTCGTGGAAATAGTCCCGCCGTTCCTGGAAGTTGCCGTAGAAGGAATCGTCGAAGACCGCCACGTCGTCCATGCCCGTGTTCATGTAGCACAGGCCCATCATCGGCCCCGACACCAGGAAATGGTTGTAGAAGCCGCCGGTTCGGCAACCCTGGGCGTAGTCCCAGCAGCGGACGTTCCGGAACATCCGCGGGCCGCCCCCTCCGTAGAAATAACCGGCATAGGGATAGATTCCCCGGCTGAAGAGGACCATGTCGTAGTCGCTGACGCCCCCGCTCTTTTCCAGGAAGGCATAGTCGTGCCGCAGGGGGGTGCTCGCCCCCTCCTCGTCGGTGATTTCGAAGTGGTTGCCCGGGACGACGATGCCGGAGCGCAGCGAAACCGTGACCCCGCCCGAAACCGCTTCCGGGGGGACGATCACGACGATCATGTCGTCCTGCCACATGCGGATCTCCGCCGGCACGCCGCCAAAGGTGACGCTGCCCGGCACGGCGCGGGCCGTCCGGTCCGCCGACCAGACGTGGTGCGTGTCCCCCAGCGAGAAACCCCGGCCCTTGATGATGACGGAAGTCCCCGCGGGCCCGGAATCGGGATAGATCCCGTCCACGGAAACAGGCATTCCGGCCAGCGCGGCGCCGAACAGGCAGAACGAGAGAAACGCGGCGGAGAACAGTTGCTTTTTCATGGGGAACACTCCTTGGCAAAAATCGTCACACCGTTGGATGTCTCTTCCCCGAAAATAGTTCATTCCCTATTTCGCCGGCTGCGGCTGGGCCGGGACGACCACCGGCCGAACGGTCGGCTGAGGCCCGCCGGCGCCGGGAGCGATGACCCGCGGACCGGCCGGACCACCCGGCCTGGGAGCGGAGGCCGGAAGCTTGGGGAAGTAGATTTCGTTATAGGCGATGTGGGCGGTCTGGCTGAATCCGTCGAGGCCCGTTTTCTGCTTGTCGTTTCTCAGCTTGGTATCGATTTCCGCCTGCACTTCGGCCAACGGCTTGGTCCTCTTGTCGGTGAGCTTGATGATGTGCCAGCCGAAAGAAGTCTTGACCGGCTCGCTGATCTGCCCGACGGCCAGGCGGTAGGCCGCGTTCTCGAAATCCGGCACCAGTTTGCCCCGCGAAACGAAACCCAGGTCGCCGCCCCGTGCCGCCGAAGTCTTGTCGTACGACTCGGCCGTGGCGACGGCGGCGAAGTCGGCGCCGGGCGCCGTCACCTGCTGGCGGAGCGCCTCCGCCTTAACCTTGGCTTCTTCTTCCGTGAGTTCCTTCATGCCCGCCGGAGGCGGCACCTGGCCCTTCGGTCGGATCAGGATGTGCGAGACCCTGAATTCTTCGTATTTGCCCAGGTTCTGGTCATAATAGGCCTTCACCTCTTCCGGGGTGACCGTGACGTTCTCGCGGTACCTTTCGGCGAAATACTGCGACAGGCTCTGCTCCGTCCCCATCCAGATCCGGGTCTTCATGGCTTCGTCCTTGTCGTAGCCGAGCTTGCGGGCTTCGTCGGCCAGGACCATCCAGTTGGCCAGCGCCTCCGCCAGGGAACGCCGGAACTGCGGTGTGACGGTGGCCCGCTGGCGGGCGGGCAGGGCGTTCATGAGCTTTTCGAAATCCTCGACCGTCAGCTTGTGCTCCCCCACGGCCAGGACGACGGTGTCCTTGGGGAGGCTCTTGCCCATGTCCTCCACCGGTCTCGCCGGTACCGCGACCGGCGAGGAGGCCGGTTTCTGCGCTTCAGGCGCCATCAGGGACCTGGAGGCGCCGCCAGCCGGCGGAGTGGCGGGCTTGTCCTGCGCCGATCCGACGAAGGCGGCCGAAACAAAGAGCACATACACCAACAGACTCGATGTCAAATTGCGCACAAACATACATATCTCCTTAATATTTCAATAATATGAAGCGACTCTGTCAACGAACCAGCCAGATCTCCCGCTGCACTTTGGAAATGAATTCCGCACCGGCAGGGCCGA
>CAYTBK010000098.1:0-15470 GCA_964436005.1 uncultured Acidobacteriota bacterium | reverse complement strand
TCCTTGGCCTTGGGCGGAACGAACTCCGCCAGGGTCTGGCGCCAGAGCTCCACCGGGAAGGGCAGCTCCACCGAGAGGCGCCCCATGATGATGGTGTTGGCCAGGCGGTCGTTGCCGAGTTCCCGGGCGATGTCGGCGGCGGGCACCAGCACGGCGCCGGGGTGCAGCCGCTGCAGCGTGCCGGCCGGGTCCTCGGGGTAGGTGGCCTCCCCGGCGGTGACGATGGGGGGGATGATCTTCTGCGTGTTGGCGGCCACGAAGCCGTCCAGCCGCACGAAGTTCAGCCAGCGCAGGGATTCCAGGATCTCGAAGGCGCAGAGGATGTCGGCCTGCCCCTCCTCGATGAGCGGCGAGTGGACTAGCGGGCCGAAGCGGACGTGGGAGCTGACCACGCCGCCGCGCTGGCTCATGCCGTGCACCTCGCTCTTCTTGGCGTCGAGCCCGAACCGCAGGGCCACGTCGGAGATGACTTCGCTGGCCAGGATGATCCCCTGGCCGCCGACGCCCACCAGCAGGATGTTGGTAATGCCGTTGTTCATGGCTTATTCTCCTTTTTCCACGGTCTGGATGGCCTTCACCGGGCAGACGGAGGCGCACAGCGAGCAGCCGGTGCACAGGTCCCGGTTGATCTCCGTCTTGGCGAAGCCCTTGGCCGTCTTCTCCGCCGAGGGGTAGAGGGCCGGGCAGGCGGACTTGCGGCACTGGCCGCAGCCGATGCACACGTCGGGCACCACGCGGTACTTGGGCCGGGACACCTTCTTCGGGTACAGCACGCAGGGCACGCCGGTGATGATCACCGACAGGTGGTCGGCTTCGGCCTCGCGCTTGAGGACTTCCAGGAACTCCTTGTGCCTGGTGGGGTCCACCCGGTAGACGTGCTCCACGCCCAGCGAGCGGCACAGGGCCTCCAGGTCCACGGCCGTGGTCGGCTGCCCCATGAGGGTGTAGCCCGTGGCCGGGTGCTGCTGGCCGCCGGTCATGGCGGTGATGCTGTTGTCGCTGATGATCACCGTGATGGTGCTCCGGTTGTACACGGCGTCGAGCAGGCTGGTGATGCCCGAGTGCATGAAGGTGGAGTCGCCGATGATGGAGAGGATGTTCTTCCCGGTGCCGCGGGCCTTGGCGATGCCGATCCCGGCGGAGATGGACGCGCCCATGCAGATGCAGGTGTCCATGATGCTCACCGGCGGGATGGCGCCCAGGGTGTAGCAGCCGATGTCGCCGGCCACCGTGACGCCCTTGATCTTGCCCATGGCCAGGTAGACGCCGAGGTGTGGGCAGCCGGGGCACATGGCCGGCGGGCGGGGCGTCATTTCGCCGACCTCGGCGGGGGTGCGCTTTTCGGGGGCGGCGCAGACGCCGGCCTTGACGAAGCTCTCGCGCACGATCTCCGGGGTGAACTCGCCCATCTCGGGGAAGAAGGCCTTGCCTTCCACGATGATGCCCATGGCGCGGATCTGCTCTTCCAGGAAGGCGTCCAGTTCCTCCACCACGAACAGCCGCTTCACGGAGGCGGCGAAGGAGCGGATCTTCCGCTCGGGCAGGGGCCAGGTCAGGCCGAGCTTGAGGATGGAGGCGCCCGGCAGCACTTCCTTGACGTAGGGGTAGGAGACGCCGGAGGTGATCACGCCGATTTCAGGGTCGCCCGCCTCCACGGCGTTGAGCGGCGTGGTCTCGGCGAACTCGCGCAGCCGCCGTTCCCGGTCGGCCATGACCACGCGCCGGTCGCGGGCGAAGGAGGGCAGCATGACGAACTTGCGCCGGTCGATCTTCTCGGCGTTGCGCAGGGGCTTCTCCTCGCGCGGGCAGAGGGCCACGGCGCCCTTGGCGTGGGCGATGCGGGTGGTGATGCGCAGCAGGACCGGCGAGTCGAATTCCTCGCTGAGGTCCAGGGCCGCCCGCGTGAAGTCCTTGCACTCCTGGGAGCCGGAGGGCTCCAGCATGGGGATCTTGGCGAAGCGCGCGTACTGGCGGTTGTCCTGCTCGTTCTGCGAGGAGTGCATGCCGGGGTCGTCGGCGGAAACCAGGATGAAGCCGCCGTTGACGCCGGTGTAGGCGAAGGTCATGAGCGGGTCGGCGGCGACGTTGACGCCGACGTGCTTCATGGCCGCCAGGGAACGCGCCCCGCCGATGGAGGCCCCGGCGGCCACCTCGAAGGCGACCTTCTCGTTGGGCGACCACTGGGATTTGATTTCGGGATAGTGGGCCATGTTTTCCAGGATTTCGGTGCTGGGTGTTCCCGGGTAGGCGGCCGCGACGTGCAGCCCGGCCTCCCAGGCGCCCCGGGCGATGGCCTCGTCGCCCGTCATCAGCTTCTTCTCCATGGGGTACCTCCATCGCAGTGTTGTTTTCTGGCTTGCAGACCGTGCATCCTACCAGATTCGCCCGGCCGGCACAACGGGGTCCGCTCCCGGATCTCGCCGAGGAAGCAAAGGAGGAACACTCTCACGGGGGCACGGGGCGCACGGGGAAGGCCGGGCCGACTCGTCTTCTCCCATCGCAGGCTTCCCCACTCATCCTGCCCTCACAGAAATTCGCTTATCGCTTCATGTATACATCTTTAGTGAGATCAGTGGTCTCCTCTCACAGATTTGGTTAACCATTTATCTCACTAATATTTATGTCGGATGCGATCCGGGTGCCCGCCCGGGAATCAGCAGCCTGAAAAGCGCCAGCCGGGTCCAACACCTTCACGTTTGGTGTCTTTTGTGGTTACTCTGGTCGTCTTTTGGCGGTTCCGCCCGTTTTCCTGCCCCGGCCCGAAAATTCCGCTTGATCGCCCCCCCCGTTTTCCGTACAATGCGCCTTCGTTCTTTGCGTGGACAGGTAGTTCAGTGGGAGAACGCCCGCCTCACACGCGGGAGGTCGCGAGTTCAAACCTCGCCCTGTCCACCACTTGCTTTTGAGCGCCCCTCCCCGAGGGGCGTTTTCGTTTCCGCCCGCGGCCGCGGGCGAGAGGGGGCCACATGATCGCCAGCCTGCGGGGAGTCGTCAGCGAGCGGAAGCCCGATGCGGTGGTGCTCGACGTCTACGGCGTGGGCTACGCCCTGCAGATCCCCCTCTCCACCTTCTACCGGCTCGCCCCGGAAGGAGGCCGCCAGGAGCTGCGGGTGCACACCCTCGTGCGCGAGGACGCCATAACGCTGTTCGGCTTCGCCACCCGGACCGAGCTCGACATCTTCCGCACCCTGCTCACGGTGCACGGGCTGGGCCCCAAGCTGGCCCTGACGGTGCTGTCCGGCATGGAGGCCGACGCGCTGGCCCAGTGCCTGGCCGTGGGCGACGTCAAGCGCCTGTGCAAGATCCCCGGCATCGGGAAGAAGACCGCCGAGCGGATGGTCATGGAACTGAAGGACAAGATCGCCAAGCTGGCCCTCCCAGCCGGGCCGGCGAGCACCCTGCCCGCCGTGGCATCCTCCGCGATGTCCGACGACCTGGCCTCGGCCATGGTCAACCTTGGCTACGGCCGGCCCGACGCGGAAAAGGCCGCCGAAGCCGTGCTGCGGGAAACCCCCGACGCGCCCTTCGAGGCCCTGCTGCGCGCCGTGCTGCGGCGCCTGACGGGCCGGTAGGCGGCAGGACATGAAGGCTTCCGACCCCGGCATCTTCAACCCCCACCACACCGAGGAAGACCCCAACGAGGGGCAGCTCCGCCCCCGGCGGCTGGCCGAGTACATCGGGCAGCGGAAGGTGGCCGAGAACGTGACGGTGGCCATCCAGGCGGCCCAGGCCCGCCGGGAGTCCATCGACCACATCCTGCTCTACGGCCCCCCGGGCCTGGGCAAGACCACCCTGGCCGGCGTCATCGCCGCCGAGATGGGCGTGGGCTTCCAGACCACCTCCGGCCCGGTCATCGACAAGCGCGGCACCCTGGCCGCCCTGCTGACCAACCTCCAGCCCCACGACGTGCTCTTCATCGACGAGATCCACCGGCTGCAGCCTTCCATCGAGGAGATCCTCTACCCGGCCATGGAGGACTTCACCATGGACATCGTCATCGGCGAGGGGCCCTCCGCCCGCTCCATCCCCCTCACGCTGCCGCCCTTCACCCTCATCGGGGCCACCACCCGGCTGGGGCTGCTCACCTCGCCGCTGCGGGCCCGCTTCGGCATCGTCCACCGCCTGGAGTTCTACGAGGAGGCCGACCTGGAGAAGATCCTGACCCGCTCGGCCCGGATCCTGAGCGTGGAGGCCGACCCGGGCGGCATCCGAGAGATCGCCCGCCGCTCGCGCGGCACCCCACGCATCGCCAACCGGCTGCTCAAGCGCGTGCGCGACTTCGTGCAGGTGCGCTCCCACGGGGCCATCGACACGGCCAACGCCGCCGAGGCCTTCCGCATGCTGGACGTGGACGAGAACGGCATGGACGACATGACCCGGGACCTGCTCACCACGCTGGTGGAGAAGTTCTCCGGCGGACCGGTGGGCCTGAACACCCTGGCCGCGGCCACTGGCGAGGAGGCCGACACCATCGAGGACATCTACGAGCCTTTCCTCATCCAGTGCGGCTTCCTGGACCGCACTCCCCGCGGCCGCGTGGCCACGCCCCGCGCCTGGGAGTACCTGCACCGCACGCCGCCCGCCGGCGCCCAGGGCCGCCTGTTCTGAAGACCCGGCCTGGCGGGGCCCCACTCATTCCCTGATCCCTTGCCTTCGCATTTCCATATTCGGCACACAAACACGAAGCGGTCCCGTTCGGGTCCTCGGCATGGTCATCCTCCCCCTTCCGGAAAGCACGCGGCCCCGCCTTCCCCGGCTGCGGGAAATCGCCCTGGCGGCAACATTCCCCATCGAAACGCGTATGCAGTGCCCTTCCCGAAGAGGTCGGGCAGGAAAAACCAGGAATGGAGCCGAACATGGAGAAACGCTGGTACGAAACGCTGTTCGAGAACTACGCCCGCACCTACGACCAGGAATGCTTCACCCAGGGAACGTCGGGCGAAGTGGATTTCATGGAGAAGGAACTGGGCTTCGACCGCGGCAAGACCATCCTGGACATCGGCTGCGGGACCGGCCGGCACGCCGTCGAGCTGGCCCGGCGCGGCTACCGGGTGACGGGGGTCGACCTGTCGGCCTCGCAACTGGCCCGGGCCCGGGAAAAGGCCGCCGAGGCCGGCGTGAGCGTCGATTTCCGGCAGGGCGACGCCTGCGCCCTGGACTTCCCCCCGGTTTTCGACCTGGGGATCATGATCTGCGAGGGGGCTTTCCCCCTGCAGGAGACCGACGAGCGCAACTTCGCCATCCTGCAGGGCGCCGGCCGGGCCCTGCGGCCGGGCGGGAAGCTGGTGATGACCACGCTCAGCGTGCTCTACCCGCTCTTCCACCGGGTGGCCGACATCGTCAACCGCGACGGCAACAGCGGCCGCTTCGACGAGATCACCCTGGACCTGTTGACCTTCCGGGAAAAGTCCGTGCTGGAGATCCCCGACGACGACGGGAAGGTGCGCCGGCTGACCTGCGACGAGCGCTACTACGCGCCGTCGGAGCTGGCCTGGCTGCTGCGCCAGGCGGGCTTCGCCGAGGTGCGCATCGCCGGTGCCACCCTGGGGGCCTTCGACCGGGACGAACGCCTGACCCCGGACCACTTCGAGATCCTGGCCATCGCGCAGAAGGCCCCCGCGGAAACCGGCGCCTGAGCGATCGGCCGCCTGCGCCCTACGAGCCCCGCCACGCGGGGCACGCGGGCCCGGGCGCAGCATTCCGGCCGGATGATGAAAGGGGCAGCGAGAGACAGCCGCTGGCCATCGAAGCGAGACATCAGAATGAACCACTAATCTCTCTAAAAATGAATTATTAGTGAGATTAGTGGTCGTAGCCCGCTCGAACAGGGTGCCTGTCTCTGCCTGATGTCCGGAAAAAGGGGTTGCCGACGTCCGGAAGGGCAGTCCGGGAGCCCGCGCAGCGGGCGATTGACCCATAGCCCAGGGCGAAGGGCGCTTCGCCCGAGCCCTGGGAGAGGGGCGGAATCAAGCCCCAGAGCCCCGCGGTGCGGGGCGATTCCAGGAGGGAAAGCGGCCCAGGCCCGCATCCCGAAGCCGAGGAAGAGAAACCGCGGAACTTCGCCGAGGACCGCGGAGGGGGCAGCCGGGTTTGGGGAGACTGTCCCCCGGTTCCCTTGTCTGGCACCTGTCCGGTTCGCCCGAAGCGGGCCCGTTGCAGGCCGTTCTCTCACCGTGTCCGGCACGGCCGACGGTTTTTCCCTCTGCGACGCTCCGCGACCCTCTGCGGTTTCCTCTTTCTCACCGATGCCCGCAGGTCGTCACACGCCCAGAGAGCCGACCTCCGGCCGGAGCGACAAAACAACGTCCCTTCCATCCCTCCCATTCTTACTTCTGTTTTCGTGTGATCCGTGACTTCGTGGTTCCTGCCCTCTCTGCGTCCTGGCGGCTTGGCGTGAGCCCTTGCCATATGCCGAAAGCGGCGGCTCGAAGACTCGCCGCCGCACTCCTGGCCTCCGGCGGGCGAGGCCTACTTCAGGAAATCGCCGTCGATGATCATCAGTTTGACCCGCCGGGCGGCGACCGAGCGGTGCGAGCTCAACTCGTCCGACACCACGTAGGTCATGCCGGCGGTCAGGCGGACGCTCTCGCCCCCCTCCGACTCGCTGATGAACTCGCCTTCCAGGCAGTGCACGATGTGCCCCTTCCGGCACCAGTGGTCGGCCACATAGCCGTCCGAATACTCTACGATGCGCACGCGCAACCCGCCGAACTGCATCACCTGCCACCAGGACGTGCCGGTCTCGCCCTGGTGCTCCTCCCGGGGCACCTGCGCCCAGTCGATGACCTGGAACGGGATCTTGCCGTTTTCCATCTTGGCTTCCATCGTCTCCTCCTGCTCGAGATTCTAACCGGCCATTGTACCCCAACCCGGCGCCCGACGGCCCGACTTCCGCGGGCTGCGCCTAACGAGCGACATCTACGGACGCAACCGCCCAGGACCAAAGGAGAGAAACCGCGGAGCAGCGCAGAGGACCGCAAAGGAGGGCGGCACGTTTTCCTCCTGTTCACCCGACACAGCGAGAAGGAAACCGGAAAACCTTTTGGGTTTCCCAGACCCGACAGAAGGCCGGCTGGAAGCCGGCGATCCCCCGACCGCCGGCATCCTGCCGGCATTGGCGTCCGTCCGGCGCCCCGGCATTCCGTCTTCCCATTCCAGCTTCTTTTCTTTCTTCGTGTGATTTGTGCCTGGTATGTGTTTTCTCCGTGTCCCCTCCCCCCGCCCGGGCGGCATCGGGAATTGACAGGGCGGGCCCGGAGCGTCTACGATACCCCCATGAGGAACGACGGCTACGTATACGAGGATCGGGTGGGCGCGCGGGACGCCGGCCTCTCCCCCGCCGAGTTCTACGCCGGCCGGTACCGCCACTCCCCCCTCGCCCTCTGGCAGGAGCGAGTGGCGGACGGGCAGGTCTTCCGGAACGGGCGGGCCGCCACCGCCGCCGACCGGCTGCGGCCCGGCGACTGCCTGGCCTACCGCCGGCCGCCCTGGGACGAACCCGACGTGCCCACCGACTTTTCCGTGCTCTTCGAAGACGGGAACGTGCTGGTGCTGGCCAAGCCCTCCGGGCTGCCGGTGCTGCCTGGCGGGGGCTTCCTGGAGAACACCCTCCTGGCCCTGGTCCGCCGCCGGCACGGGGACCTCTGCTCGCCGCTGCACCGCCTGGGCCGGGGGACCTCCGGGGCCATCCTCTTCACCCGCACGGCGGCGTCCGCCGCCCGGCTCGGCACGGCCATGGCCGAGCGGCGCATCCGCAAGACCTACCTGGCGCTGGCCGAGGGCACCGGCCTGCCCGACCGCTTCACCGTGGACACGCCCATCGGCCCCCGGCCCCACCCGCTCCTGGGCGCGGTCCACGCCGCCTGCCCGGGCGGGCGGCCCTCCCTGAGCCACGTGACGGTGCTGCGCCGCGGCCAGGCCGCCGGCGCCACGCTGGTGCAGGTGGAAATCCCCACCGGCCGGCCGCACCAGATCCGCATCCACCTGGCCTGCGCCGGCTTCCCGCTGCGGGGCGACCCCCTCTACGGGCCCGGCGGCATCCCCCGGACCGAAGACGGCGGGCAGGGGCGCGCCGCCATTCCGGGCGACGGCGGGTACCTGCTTCACTCCTGGAAAATCCGCTACCCCGACCCGGAGACCGGGGCGGAACGGGAAGTCGTCTGCCCCCCGCCGGCGGCGCTGACCCCGCCGTAGCGGGCGCCTCGCCACAAAGGCACAAGGACACCAAGCAGATTTCGACATCCCGGACGAGAAAAGGAGCGAGAAGGGCGAAACACCGCCCCCCCTTTCACTCCTGTCCGCTTTGTGTCTTTGTGGTGAAATAATCTTTTGTTATTGCAACGCTTACGGCGCCGCGGGGAAGACCAGGGCGTCGGAGAGCACCTCGCCCACGGTGCGCACCGTCACGTCCAGCTTGTATTCCTTGGACAGCTCGGTGAGTTGGTCGATGCAGTTGTGGCAGGGCGCCACCAGGACCCTGGCCCCGGTGCGGGCGATCTGGTCGGCCTTCACCTTGCCGGCCTGCAGGCGGCGCTTGGCGAAGCGGCTCATGGCCAGCTGACCGCCGCCCCCGCCGCAACAGAAGTTGTTCTCCCGGTTGGGCGTCATTTCCACGAAGTCCATGACCGACGCCCGGAGCAGCTCGCGCTGCGGCTCCATGACGCCCCCGTGCCGTACCAGGTTGCAGGGGTCGTGCAGGGTGACGCGCTGCGGGTTGCGGGAGGGGTCGAGCCGGAACTTGCCGGCCTTCAACGCGTCGGCCCAGATCTCCAGGACACTGACGACCGAGAAGGGAGCCTCCTGGCCGAGCCACTCCGGCGCCTCCCAGCGGTTGGCGGCGAAACCGTGGCCGCACTCGCCCAGGGCCAGGACCTTCACGCCCAGCTTTTCCGCCGCCTGGCGCCAGCGGCGGGCGATTTCCGCCGAGGCCCGGTCGTCCCCGGAAAACAGGCCGTAGTTGGTGAGGTCGAAGTGCTCGCTGCTCAGGGTCCAGTCCGCGCCCATGGCGTGGAAGACCTTGGCCGCGGCCAGCAGGGAGAGGGGGAAGAACTTCGGCTCCCGCGGGTTGACGGTGTAGAGGATCTCGGCCCCCGCCTTGTCCAGCGGGATGTCGGCCCCCGGGTCCCCCGTCTCGCCGCGCAGTTCGTCGGCCAGCCACTCCACGGTCTCGACCCACTCTTCCTTCTCGATGCCCATGTTGTTGCCGGTGTTCACGGCCAGGTCGACGGTGGACTGCAGGTCCGCGGGCACCAGCCCGCCGGCGGCCAGGGCGCCGCGGGCTGCCCGCACGATGGCCGGGATGTTCAGCCCGATGGAGCAGTTGAGCGAGCACCGCCCGCACTGGGTGCAGCGGCCGAAGAGGGAGTCCACCCACTCGGCGATGACGGTCTCGTCCAGGTCCTGCGCCCCCGCGAGGCCGGGGAGCAGCTTGCCGGCCAGGGTGAAGCGCCGGCGGAAGACCTTGCCCACCAGGTTCACCTTCCAGGCCGGGATGGCCTCCACCTCGTCGTGGGTCAGCGAGTAGTGGCAGCTCCCCGCGCACAGCCCGCAGCGGACACAGGCGTTGAGGCTGGCGGAGCGGGTGGCGTCCAGCTTCTCGACGAAGGCGTGGAGGATCTTCTGGGTGACCTCGGGGGACAAGGCCCCTTCCCTGGCGTCGGTCCCGGCCCGGTTGTCTGTTTTCCTGCTCATGGATTTCCTCGTTGTTCGCGGGCCGCCGCCGGCGCGGCCCGGTGCTTTACGGTCGGTCGCGGCGAGGGCCGGGAGGGGGGAAAACCCCGCGCCGGCCCAGGAAGGCGCCCAGCTGGCGCCGAGCGACGAAGAAGAAGACGCAGTGCCGGATCTTCCCGCAGGGGATGGCCAGCAGCAGCACGACGGCCGAGGCCAGCCACAGGTCGAGCGCCCAGGGGAAGAACCTCGCCAGCAGGAAGGAGAGCAGGAAGAAATCCACCAGCGCGTTGGCGACGTAGTCGTCGGGGATGCTCAGCCGGCGCAGGTCGGGGCTGACGGCCCGCTTGGCCAGGAGCGCGGCGCCGCAGAGGAAGGCGGCCAGCGCCAGCCACCAGGCGGCGTCCAGCGCGACGGGCGGCGGGGCCAGCCTCGCCAGCAAGGCCGCCAACAGGGCGAAGGTGGCGAACGTGCCCAGGTGGTAGACGATCCCGGCGGCGTAGACGGCCAAGTGGAGGCGGGCGCTCTCTTTATGGGTTGGCAGCATGCCCGCGCCGAAGGCGAAGACGACGCCGCGCCCCTCGTCGCCAGCCGGCCGGGCCTGTTTGGGCTTGACGCCGCGCGCCGACGTCCGGGCCAGGCTCAGGAGCAAGCCGGCGAGGCACACCGCCGCCGCGGCCAGCACCGCGTATTCGAGATACGACCAGCCCGGCATGGGGTCACACGCAGCCGTCGGGCTTGGGCAGGCCGGCCAGCTTGCAGGCGCCCTTGGCGGGGCCGGAGGGGAAGAGCTCGTAGATCTTCCGCAGCGGGAGGTTGGTGCTCTTGCAGACGGCGCGCACCATGGGCGCGAGCTGCTTCTCGGTGAAGTAGTCGCGGATGAACTGGATGACCGCCCAGTGCTCGTCGCTGAGCGATTCCAGCTTTTCCTGGTCGTGGGCCAGGGCCACGGCCACTTCCCGGGTCCACTCCTCGGGGTGGAGGAGGAACCCGTCCTCGTTCAGTTCCAGCGTTTTCCCGTTGACTTCCAATGTCGGCATGACCGCCTCCGCGAAAAAGATAAGGGCCTGTCATACCACACGCGGCCGGCCCCGTCAATGCGAACGCCGCGCTGAGACCGGGTTCCGCCAGTGCTGCCGGCCCGGCAGGCGCCGGCCGGGATTCCGCCGGCTATTCGTGGGCCGGCGGAGGCGCCCCCGCCGCCGGCGCCCGGAAGAGCTCGAAACTGCCGTACTCCTCTTCCAGGCCCATCAGGGTCAGGGTCATCTTCTCCCCTTCCAGGACGGCCCGGGCAAACAGGAATTCCTTCTCCTCGCGGCTGGTGCAGGCGAAGGAGAGGACCCGGCCCGCCAGCTGGATCTGCTCGAGTGGGGCGCCGGCGACAAAGCCCTTGGCGTTGCTGATCTCGCCGCCGACGACGTCGCCGCGGCTGCGCAGGGTCAGCTGCCAGCGGGGCGCGGCCCCGGCCTTGTCCGTCTTCGTCTGCCAGGTGCCGAGGAAAGGCTGGTTCCGGGGATCCTCGGCGCGGGCGGTGTGACCGGCCAGGCGCTGGACGAATTCGTCCGTCGTCAGGCCGCCGGCCTCGCAAAAGGACTTGGGCAGGGGGAGGGTCCGGATGTGGGCGGCCATCCGGTCGTTGCCGTAGGGGGCAAACTGCCGGCCGACGTCCCCGCCTTCCGGGATGTCGATGTCGAGGATGAGGGTCGGGCCGGCGCCCGAGAAGTCGAAGCCGTCGAGCGAGAAGTGCTTGACGGCCCGGTTGCGGCTGGTCCGGAAGTGCACGCAGCGGCGTTTGACGTCGAAGACGACGGACCAGTCGGCCACTTCGCTGACGAACAGGCGGTCGAGGATCTGGAAAGTGTAGTCCACGGCGTCCTGCTTCCCGTCGTACTGCTGCAGCATGATCCCCGTCTTGACGTAGCGGGGCACCCGCTTGTCGGTGAGCGTCGGCTCGTACTGCCCGCCGAACCCCTTGAAGTAGCGCGCCTGGGCCGTTTCGCGGGCGTACAGGGCGTTGAAGAGGCCGGGCACGGGCATTTCATCCCCGCGGTGCACCACCACCCGGCCGTCGACGAAGTCGACGACCGCGCAATGGCCGTCCTTGTCGCCGAGGAAGAAGTGCCAGCCCCAGCCGTCGAGCTCGAAAGCCGTCGCGCAGGCGATGGCCTCGTCGAGCGTGGCGGCGTTGTCCAGAATATATTGCATCCACTGCATCTGGTTCAGTTTGGGCAGACCGGCATCCCGGGGGTAGACCACCTCCGAGTTGCTCAGGCCCATCTCCCAGACATAGATGCCGGCCTCGTTCATGCCGCCGTCGGGCAGGTCCCGGCCGAAGGTGTTGAAGGTCACCGAACCGTAGCGGGAGATCCAGGCCACGTCGGAGGGGTTGCGCCGGTCCTGGTGGAAGATCTCGCTCCAGCTGCGGCCGGTCTTGAAGACGCCCCGCTGGTTGATGAAGGCGAGGCCGGGGATGTCCGAGCCGTTGTTGTTGAGGTTGTGGCCGTACAGCAGCTCGTCCCCCCGCTGCAGCCGGATGGTCGAGCAGGCGGGGAGAGGCGCCGCACAGAGGAAAAGCAGCAGGCCGGCGGCGGCCCAGGTCAGTGCCCTGGCGCAATACATGGTATAACTCCTTGGATTGATTTGTCCGAAACCATGGGAAACTACCGGTCGCCCCGGAGCTTTTTCAGGGCCTCGGTGGCGCTCCGGCTCTTCGGGTTCAGCTGCAGCGACTTTTCGTAGCTCCGGACGGCCTCTTCCTTCTTCCCGGCCTTGGCCAGGGCCTCGCCCAGGCTGTCCCAGGCGTTGGACGAGCCGGGGAATTGCTCCGTGTTCAATGTGAAGTACGGGAGGGCCTGCTCGGCGAGCCCCCGGCCCAGTAGCTCGTACCCCCACGAATTCACCAGACCTTCATTCGTCCAGTCCGGATACTCGTCCCGCAGGGAGCGGAATTTCCCCGCCAGAGCGGCGGACCCGCCGCGGGCCAGGGCCACGGCCAGTTCGTCGCCCAGGCAGGTTTGGAACTGGCGGGCGTACGGCGACAGTTTCGGCTTCCGTCGGGAAATGGCCTCCTGGAAGGCCTGGGCCGCCTCCTCGTTCCGGTTCCCCTTCAGGCAGGCGAACCCGAGTTGCTCGAGGGGATCGGCCATTTCCGGGAACAGCCGGCCGGCCAGGGTCAGCACCTGGCGGCCCGCCTCCTCCTGCCCGCTCTCGTCCAGTTGCCCGGCCAGTTCCAGCAGTTCGTAGGCGTCGAGGTAGTACCGCCCGGTTCGGTCGCCGGCGTAGCGCCGCGCGCAACGCGCCGCGGCCCGGTCGGCCCCCATCGTCCGGATGTCCCCGGCCAGAAGGCGGGCGAGCGACTCCGCCGTCGGCACCCCCTCGCTGTCGTCCTGGCGGGCCGGCGGCCCCGACCGGATCAGGTCCAGGGCGGTCTCCAGGATGGGGTCGCGGTCGCGTTCCGGCGAGTCGTAGTCGTCCTGGACCTTGATGTCCGGGGGGACCCCGATGCCTTCCCAGCAGAACCCGTGGCAATCCAGGAACAGGTTCATGGACAGGCCGATGGTCCACCCGTTGGGCAGTTTCGCCGTGTAGTTGTCGGCGAAGCAGCCGGAGGTGAAGTCGCCGACCACCGTGACGTGCGGCAGGATGCGCATGGCCAGCGCGAAGTTCTCCGCGGCGCTGACGGAATGCCGGTTGGTCAGCAGGATGACGGGGCCGGTGAACGGGAACGGCCCCGCCGGTTCGACGAAGAAACGCTTGACCGGGTCGAGGTCGCCGTGGCGGGGGCCGTTGCGGTCCCGGCTGGTCATGTAGAGCCGCTTGCGGTCGGCGAAACGATTGGCCAGCAGCTTGCCCACCTGGTCGTCGCCGCCCCCGTTGCGGCGCACGTCGACGATCAGGGCCCGGGCCGTCCGGAACTCGGCCAGGATCTCGTCCATGGCCCGGGCGCTGCCCGCGGCGTCGTCGAAGGCGTTGAAGTGCACGTAGCCGATCCCGTCGGCCAGCCAGCCGTGGGCGAAGATCCCGTTGGCCGACTCCCGCAGCGGCGCCGGGAAGTACCGCGCCGGCACCGGGCGCGCCCCCATGAAGGCCTGGAACTTGGCGATCCCGGCCGTCCCGTAGCGGTCGAACAGCCAGCCCGCGCTGAAGAAGCGGAAGGGCTGGGGGGAGATCAGGCGGACGTGGTTGTCGTTGAGGTGGCCCAGGATCCCGGACATGGCGGCGAACAGCTCTTCATCGGTGGTGGCGGCGTTCACCCGGGGCCGGTAGACCTTGTACAGCGCCTGCCAGTCGACGTGCTTAGTGGGGAACAGCGCATAGTTGGCGTCGAAGGAACGCCACAGGCAATCGAAGGCCTTTTCCGGCGCGCTCGGCTCCCCCGCCGCGAGGGTCGCCGGACCGGCCAGCACCACCGCCAGCAAAGCCAGCCCGAAGAGGGTCCGGCATCCTTTTTCTCGTGTGCCCATTCCGTTCCTCCTTGTTTTATCTGCGCGACGAGTCGCCCCCTGTGTACGAGAAGAAGCGGGCTTCCGGTTCCCGGCCGGCGTTTTTTTCCTTTTCCCGGCGGCTCGGCCGGCCCGCCCCCGCGGGGAAGACGCAAGGTCAACTTTCCCGTTCCGCCCCCGGCGAACCGGGCGTATATTGTCGGCCAGGGGAATATTTTGCAAAGGGCGGCGGAGAGAAGCATGAGGAAGCGAACCCTGGTCATCGGGCTGCTGCTGGCGGCCGGCCTGGCGGGCGCGGCCCGCGGCGGGGCCGCTGAGGAGGCCCGCTGCGTCTGGGACATTTCCGTGGTGGCCTACTCCGGGCAGGACGCCCACTGGGTCTCGCCCACCCCGGTGGCGGCGGGTTTCGAGCGGTACTACACGCGGATGGACGGCCGCCTGCAGGTGGCGGCCCGGGTCTTCGGGCTCTGGGTGCCGGTGCGCGAGGAAACCTTCTGTCACTACGGCGAGGCCGCCGGCCCCCTCCCGGCGGGCGGCGCGACCCTGTACGAAGGGCACCTCGCCTACAGCGAAGGTTCCCTGACCGTGGCCGCCGACCTCCGGGCAAGCGTGGACGGCGACGGCTACCTCCACGTCGACGTGGAGAACTTCACCGCCAGCACGCCCCTGCGCGTCACGCTGGCGGGCACGGCGAAGCTCCGGGCCACCCACGACGTCTGCGGCGACCTGAACGGCGACCTGGCCCTGGACGGGACCGACGGCGCCCTCTACGCCGCCGTCCTGGCGGGGAGCCTGCCCCTGCCCGTCGCCGAGGCGCTCGCCGACCTGAACACGGACGGGCGGGCCGACCTGGAGGACTTCCTGCAGCTGGCCCTGTACCTGGCGGGAAAGGTGCCGGCGGCCTGCACGGGCTGGGACTTTTCACCCTGACCCGCGCCCCTCACTCCTCCGGAACCTGGCACGTCACCCCCATCTCCTTGCACACCCGCTGGATGGCGCTCACCACCAGGGTCGTGTCCTTCTTCCCGTTGGTGGTGGAGACCACCAGCAGCTGGCTGAGGTCCTCGGCCATGGCGGTGACCTGGATGCCGGCGGCGAGCTGGCCGTCGGTGAAATCGAGGGAGAGGGCCGGGTCGTCCTGCTTCGTGACCGTCATGGCCGGGTTGGCCTTCAGCACGCGGACGGCGGCGGCGTAGACCTTGTCCGCCGGGGCGTCGATGAGGACCGTGGCCGCGGCGTAGCCCGGTTTCTGGCTGTCCTTCGACGCATCGCCCGGCGACTCGCCGGTCATCTTCTTCACCTTGCCGACGGCCTTCTTCCCCAGCAGCACCCACTGCGCGCCGGCGGTCCCCGACAGCGCCA
>CAYTBK010000097.1:7776-15892 GCA_964436005.1 uncultured Acidobacteriota bacterium | reverse complement strand
CGGGGCGCGGTGGATCGTGTTCTGCGGGGTGCACTTCATGGCCGAGAGCGCCGACATCCTGCGCCAGAGCGGGCAGACCGTGCTCCTCCCCAACCCCTCCGCGGGCTGCTCCATGGCGGAGATGGTGTCCCTGCCGGACCTGCGGGCCTGCTGGGCCGCCCTGGAGCGGGAACTGGGCGGCCGCACGGTGCCCGTGGCCTACGTCAACTCCTCCGCGGAGGTGAAGGCCTTCACCGGCGAGGCGGGGGGCGTGACCTGCACGTCCTCCAACGCGGGAAGAATATTGCGTTGGGCCTTGAGCCAGGGCGACCGGGTGCTCTTCGTGCCGGACCGCCACCTGGGCGGCAACGCCGGGGCGGCCGAGGGCCTCTCCCCGGACGACCTGGCCCTGTGGGACCCGGCGCAACCCCCGCGGGGGCAGGCCCTGGCCGGCCTGCGCCGGGCCCGGCTGATCCTGTGGAAGGGGCACTGCGCGGTGCACCAGATGTTCAAGGTCAGCCACGTCCAGCATTTCCGGAACACGGAGCCCGACCGGCGCGTCATCGTGCACCCCGAGTGCGCCGCCGAGGTGGTGCGCGCCGCCGACGAGGCGGGGTCCACCGAGCAGATCCTGCGGAGGGTGGAGGAGACGGCCCCGGGCACGCGCTGGGCCGTGGGAACCGAGATCAACATGGTGAACCGGTTGGCGGCCCGTTTCGCCCCGGGCGCGGTGGAGCCGCTGACCCGCTTCGGCACGCGCTGCCCCACCATGTTCCGCATCGACCCGCGGCACCTGCTGTCGGCCCTGGAAGACATCGAGGCCGGGAACGAGCGCTGCGCCGTCCGGGTCGGCGAGGCGGTGGCGGCGCCGGCGCGCCTGGCGCTGCAGCGCATGCTGGACCTCTCCCGCTGACCGCCGCCGGCTCCCCGCCGTAGGCGCCTTGTGCCACAAGGCGCACCCCCGTTCCCCCTGTTCCGCGCCGGGCACGGCTTTCCGGGAGGGCGGCGCTCCCCCTGGCGAATACCACATTCCATTTCTTGTGGAATATTACCGCTAATCTCACTAATCAAATGTGGGATAAGTGGTTGCAACCGTCCGGCCGCTGTCCTGGGCGGTCAGGGGCGCTGCACCCCGGCGTCCCGGCTTTGCAGGGCCCCGGCGGCAAGCCTCCCCGCCCCTGTGCCTCGTGTCGGGAATGAACACGCGCACCGAGGGCACGAATGCGGGCCCCGCCGGGAAGAACCAACATGAAAAAAAACGGACACCCACCGTCAGCATCGGTGGGTGTCCTGGTTTGTCGGGGAAAGCCGGGTTAGTTCCTGGCGGTGAAGGGGTGGCCGGAGGGGAAAACCTTGCCTTTCCCCGCGCAGCGGGGCAGCGCGGCCGGCTTTTCCCTCCTGGCGATGGGTTCCCTCAGCGGGACGACTCGTTCGGCGACACCCGCACCATGACGGTGAAGCGCTCTGCGGCGTCCTTCTCCCAGTTGCGCTTGTAGAGGAGGGTGATCTTGGCCGCACCCACCTGGTCGGCCCGGAAGTGGAACACGTACATGCCGCCCGTGCCGACCTTGCCCTCGGGCGCGGCGTCCTGGTGGAACTCGGCGGACCCCACCGGGACCATGGCGCCGTGGTCCGGCGGGAGGGCCGTCCACTCGTAGCCGGTGGAGGGGTTGCCGGGTAGCTTGATGGTGACGAACTGGCCCACCAGGGCTTCGACGTAGTCGCCGCAGGCTTCCTTCTGCAGGACGATCTCCTGGGCGGTGCCAGCCACGAAGGGCAGGGCCTTGACTTCCTCCACGGGCACGCCGGTGACGCTCAGTTCGCGACCGATGCGCTTCTCGCCCTCGGCGGGGTCGGGCATCCAGCCGCGGGGGCCCCAGGTGAAGGTGTGCTTGCCCACCCAGTAGAGGGGGCCCCAGGGTGTCCGGACGTAGTCGTTGGTCTGGGGGCGCAGGTCCAGGACCTTGCCGTCGTAGGAGATGGTGCCCTCGCTCTTCTCGGTCTGGTGGCCCATCCGCTCGTGGGCGACCTTGTACGTCCACTTCCCGGACGTGTAGGTGCCGGGCCGGCGGATGTTGTCCTTGGCCGCCGCGGGTTCGTCGGCGCCGAAACAGGCGCCGGCCGCCAGGGCGAAGAAAAGGGCGATGGGGGTGAATCGTTTCATGGGGTCCTCCTGCGGGTTCCGAAGTCAAGGGCGCATTGTAGCATGGACGCGTCCGGGGCGTCCCCCGATCTTTGCTGTTTGCACGGCGGGGCCGGTGTGGCAGAATCCCCGGGAAGGGGGGCGCATGGCGGAAGACGGGAGGCACCGGAACGCGGCGGACGGGCCGTTCGCGGGGATGGACGTGGGCACCAACTCGGTGAAGCTCACCCTGATGGCGCGCGGCCCGGCGGGCCGCTGGCGCGTGCTCGCCGACGCCGTGCGCGTGCCGCGACTGGGCGAGGGCCTGTCGCGCACGGGGCGGCTCTCCGAGGAGGCCATGGCGCGGACGCTGGCGGCGGTGCGGGAGATGGTCCGGGCCATCGGCGACCCCCGGCCGGCGGTTTTGGCTGCGGCGGGCACCGAGGCCCTGCGGCGGGCGGCCAACGGCGCGGAGTTCGCCGAGCGCTTCCGGGAGGCGACGGGGGCGGCCCTGGAAATCATCGGGGGCGGGGAGGAAGCCCGCCTCACGGCCCTGGGGGCGCAAGCCGCCCTCGGCCTGGAGGACGCCGAGGCCGGCTACATCGACATCGGGGCGGGCAGCACGGAGATCGTGCTGTCCGCGGGCGGCGCCCTGGACGACCGCTGCAGCCTGCCGGTGGGCGTCCTCTCGCTGGTGGAGTCGGTGCTGCGGGGCGACCCGCCGCCGGCCGCCCGGGTGGAAGCCGCCGGCGAAGCTGTCCGGGCCGTCCTGGCGGGCCGGAGCTGGCCAGCCCGGCCCCTGGTCGTGGGCATCGGGGAGACCATGTCCACCCTGGCGGCCGTCTTCGACGAAATCCCCGACCCGGCGGACCCCTCCCTGCACGGGCGGGTGCTGACATGCCGGGAGATTGAAAGAATTTACAAGACGATCGAGCCCCTTCCGGCGGCGAAAATCCTCGCCCTGCCCGGCGTGTGGCCGGGGCGGGAGGACCTGCTCCTGGCCGGCGCCGTCATCCTGCGGTGCGTCATGGACGCCCTGGGCGCCGAGCGCCTGATGGTCAGCCTGCAGGGACTGCGCCACGGCCTGGTGGCGGACCGCTTCGGGGCGGGCGCATGAGCGGCTTCCGGCCGGGGCCGGGGACCGAGGCGCCGCCCGGCCGGCGCCGCCGCGCCTGGTGCGTGGCGCTGGGGTACGCCGTGCCCGTCGGCCTCCTGGCCTGGCTCTTCCACGACCTGGACCCGGCCCGCCTCGCCCGGGAACTGGCCGGGGTCCGCTGGGGGGCGGTCTTGCTGTCGGTGGGCCTCGACGCCCTGGCCTACGTCTTCCAGGGCCTGCGCTGGTGGTTCCTGCTGGGGGGGCGGCGGAAGGCCGAACTCGGGCTGTGCGTCCGGGCCGTCTACTGCGGGCTTTTCCTGAACTCCTTCCTGCCGCTGCGGCCGGGGGAGATCCTGCGGCCCTGGGTAGTGTCCCGCGAAACCGACCGGTCCTACCCCGAGGTCCTGGCCACCGTGGGCATCGAACGGATCGTGGACGGTTTCTGGCTGTTCCTGGCGGTGGGCTGCACGGCCGCCTGGGCGCCGCTGCCCGGCGCCGTGGTCCGGGCCGCTCTGGTGCTGGGCCTGGTGGTGGTGCCCGCCTGCATCGCCTTCCTGTTCCTCCTGGCCCGCGCCGGCAGGGAGCCGGCGCAGATCCTGTCCTGGCTGCCGCGCCGGCTGCGGCGGACCCGGGCCGCCGCCGTCGGGGCGGACTTCCTGGCCCGGGGCGCCCGGGGCCTGCGCCTCACGGGGTTCTCCTGGCCCTTCTGGAACGCCTGCGGGTTCTCCCTGGCCGTCCTGGCCGGCAAGATCGGGGCCCTGTGGGCCATGACCGCAGCCTGGGGTTTCGGTTTCGGCCCCCTCACCGCCCTGGCCCTCTTCTTCATCTACCGCCTGGGCACCGCCCTCCCCAACACGCCTTCCAACGTGGGCGTCTACCATGCCCTGATGGTATTCGGCCTGACCCTCTTCGGGGTGGAACGCCAGGCGGCGGCGCGATTTTCCCTGGCCGCCTTCGCCCTGACCACCCTGGGCGTCACCGGCCTGGCCGCTTTCGCCTTCGCCCGTTCGGGGCTCTTCTCCCGCCGGGAAAAAAATAACCCGGCCGCGGGGCCGGGTCCGATCGATGGAAGGATGTCACGCTAACGTTTCAGGTTGACCGCTTCCTGGAGGACCTCGTCGGAAGTGGTGATCACCCGCGAGTTGGCCTGGTAGCCGCGCTGGGCGATGATGAGCTGGGTGAACTCGGTGGCGATGTCGACGTTGGAGAGCTCGAGGGCGTTGCCGGAGAGCGACCCGCGGCCGCCGGTGCCGGCCTGCCCGATGGCGGGCTCGCCGGAGGAGTAGGACTCCGCGTAGCAGTTGCCGCCGCTCTTGGCCAGCCCCTGGGTGTTGGTGAAGGAAGCCAGGGCCAGCTGGCCGAGGATCTGCACCTGGCCGTTGCTGTAGATGCCCTGGACCAGCCCCGTGCCGTCCACGCCGAAGGAGGTCAGGTTGCCGGCGGGGTAGCCGTTGATGTCGGTCTTGGAGGTGCTCGAGGCGGCGGCGTGCTGGGTGAGGACCGGGTTGCCGGCCTCGTCCTGGAGATTCCAGGCGATGGCGATGTTGGAGGCGCCGTTGGTCAGGGTGACGCCCAGGTTGATGGGTCCAGTCGGGGAAGACAGGGCGCCGTCCGGGCCGAACGACATGGTGCCGGTGCCGCCGGTGACGGTGACGCCGGCTTCGGTGGAGGTGACGGCGTAGGACCAGGTGTTCGTCGCCGTCTTGGTGAAGGTGAAATTCAGGGTGTGGGACTGGCCCAGCGAGTCGTACACGGTGGCCGAGCTGGAGTAGTGGGGCGCCGTGGCCGTGGTGGCCGTCTGGGCGTCCAGGTTGATCTGGAGCGTCGCCGCGGTGGTGGCGGCCGGGGTGCAGGCGGCGCCGGGGTTGAAGATGATGTTTTCCAGCGGTCCGTTGGGGTTGACCACGCCGTTGGTGGCCATCCAGCCCTGGAGGTTGTAGCCCTGCTGGGTGACCAGCTGGCCGCTGGAGTTGAAGGTGAAGTTGCCGGCCCGGGTGTACATCTGGGCCCCGGCGGTGTTCTTCACGATGAAGAAGCCGTTGCCGTTGATGGCCACGTCGCTGGCCTCGGTGCTGTCCTTCACGCTGCCCTGGCTGAACTTGGGCGACACCGAGGCCGTCTGGGTGCCCAGCCCGATCTGCATGGGGTTGCCGCCGCTGTTGACGCCGCTCCAGTTCGCGCTGAGCAGGTCCTGGAACGATATGGCGCTGGCCTTGAACCCGACGGTGTTGACGTTGGCCAGGTTGTTGCCCACGACGCTCAGCGTCAGCGCGTTGGCCGAAAGCCCGGAAATTCCTGTGTAGAATGACGTTAACATGACTGACTCCTTTCTCCGAGTTTCTCGTCCTTCCTTCTTTTCTTCCATCGATGCCCGGCCGCCGGTCGTGGCGCCGTAGCCGTTATGCCTTTCCTGTCGTCGTGTCCGTGGTGGTGGTCGCCGACGTCTGCTGCGCTTCCAGGATGTCCCGGATGGCGATGAGCTGGTCGAGCGAACTGAAGGTGGCCAGCTGGGCGACGAACTGGGTGTTGTCCATGGGGTCGAGGGGGTTCTGGTACTGCAGCTGGGCCGTCAGCAGGGTGAGGAACTCCGCCTGGCCGGTCTTGTCCCCGGTGCTGCTGGAGGAACTCGTGCCGGTGCCCGACCCGGTCGCGCCGGTCTTGGTTGCCGCCATCCGGGCCGCCGCCGCCGCACTGCCGGGGAAAAAGGTGTTTGAGTATGTCGGCTGGGTGATCATGTCGTCCTCCGCTTCTCTGACTCGACCGCATATTCGCAAGCCCTGTGCCATTGGCGAAGGGACGTGGGCAGAGCGGCGGGATCGGGCGTAGGCCAGTCGGAAATATCTGAAATAAATATAGATGAATGCGCGCTGGAGCCATGCGCACCGGCGTCGGGCCAGCCGGAGGAGACTGCCGGCGCGATGAGCCGGCTAAAAACGCCTCCGCTCTCCGGGCAAGAATTGCCGGGGCGGGAAAAACCTTCCCCCTGCTGGGTGGCAAGCGACATGTTGTTTTCGATCCGATTGAACCCGCCGTCCTCCGGACATGACCCGGAACGTGCCGAGCCTGGACACCCAACGATGACAATGGCGCCTGCCCGCAATTCCGGGGGATGGAAACATGGATTCACAGGATGAACAGGATGGTGATCTCTTGCCGCGCCGGCGAGAAGACCTGGCCGGATGGCTCATCTTCGCGGGCTTCGCGCCTTCGTGTCATATCATTATATTGAATGCTTTTCCGTATCAATCCTCGGAAGACACGCGGCGGAGGTAGAGCTGCAGGCCGCGGTGCAGTTCGGTGATGGTGGGCAGCCGGCGGTCGGGGTCCTTCTCCAGGGCCCGGAAGATGGGCACCTGGATCTCGAAGGGGACGTTGTCCGGGAACGGGCGGGGGGCCTGGTAGAGGATGGCGTGCATGATGCTGATGTAGTTTTCCCCGGCGAAGGGCTGCCGGCCGGTGATGAGCTCGTACAGGACCATGCCCAGGGAGAAGATGTCCGTCCGGTGGTCCACCGGTTCGCCCTTGAGTTGCTCGGGCGACATGTAGTTCACCGTGCCCAGGATGGCCCCCTGCTCGGTGAGGTCCGTAGACTGCGAACGCTGGACCGGGTTGGCGAGGTTCTTCACCAGCCCGAAGTCGAGCAGCTTGACCCGACCCTGGAAGGTGACCATGATGTTGGCCGGCTTGATGTCGCGGTGGACCATGTTCATGGCGTGGGCGTGCTCCAGGGCCTCGGCGGCCTGCACGCCGATGCGGGCGGCGTCCACGGGGGAGAAGACGCGCTCCCGGAGCATCTCCTTGAGGGTCCGGCCCTGGATGAACTCCATGACGATGTACTCGATGCCCTCCTCGACGCCGACCTGGTGGATGGTGCACACGTTCGGGTGGTTGAGGGCGGAGGCCGACTGGGCCTCCTTGATGAAGCGCTTGCGCATGGTCGTGTCCGCGCAGGCCTGGAGGGAGAGGACCTTGATGGCGACGGTGCGCTTGAGCTGGGTGTCCTCGGCCTTGTAGACGACGCCCATGCCGCCTTCCCCCAGTTTCCCCAGGATTTCAAAGTTGCCGAGGCGCTGCAGGCTGCCGGTGTCCGTCACGCTGACGAAGCGGGTCTTCTCGAAGCCGCTCTTGTCCTGCGGCACCGTCTTGTCCATGACCACGGTGTTCTCCAGCTCCTTCTCCTCGACGAAGGCCTCGAAGGCCCGGGAGAAGATGGCGGGCTTCCCCTCCAGGGCGACGATGCTGCCCTCCCGCTCCAGCTTCTTCAGGAAGTGCATGGCGCTGGGGGGGATCCGTTCGCCCTTGCGGACGGCGCTCAGCACGGTCTTCTCGCCGTCGGGCAACTGCTCCCAGAGGTAGGCGAAGTGCGGCCAGGCCTCCTCGCGGAAGGCCTCGGCGAACATCCGCTCGTCGTAGCGGCCCTCCGTGGCCAGCGTTTCGAACAGGGCGCCGCAGGCGATCTGCAGGAAGAAGGGGAACAGCCCGCCGGCGGAGATGGCGAGGTCGGTGAAGGGCTCCAGGGGCAGCCCCGCCTGCGCGGAGGGCTTGACGATGAACTGCACGGCCTCGTCGCGGGTGAAGGTGCCCAGGTTGATGGTGCTGAAGATGTTGAAGAAGGGGGAGTCGGCCACCCGGGTGGTGTGGCAGAGTTCCTGCAGGTCGCGGCGGGAGCTGGTGATGTAGGCCAGGTCGTAGTTGTTGGCCAGGGAGCGGAAGAAGGAGAAGAAGTCCTCCCCGAAGGCGGCGTTGGAGGTGACGATGTCGAACTCGTCGAAGAGCACGATCAGCTTGCGCCCCTTCTTCTGCAGGGCGCTCAACGCGCCGCGCACCCCCTCGAAGTCGGGGGCGAAGCTGGCGGAGAACTCCCCCGACTCCATCACCAGCACGATGAACTCCCGGAAGAACTCCTGCAGGGAGATGTT
>CAYTBK010000097.1:0-7676 GCA_964436005.1 uncultured Acidobacteriota bacterium | reverse complement strand
CAGGACCTGCCAGGGGGAGTGGTCGCGCAGGATCCACGGGCGCAGGAGGTCCATCCGGAACTGGAAGCCGTCGGCGGCCCGGTTGAGCACTTCCCGGGCGAACAGCCCCTCCAGGGCCATGCTGACGGTGTCGATTTCCGGCGCCTCGGGGAAGTCGATGGACACGGCGTGCTGCTGCAGGGCGAGCGGGTCCGCCCAGTCCTCGTCGCCCTCCAGCGTTTCGGCCAGCAGCGAGAGGCAGAGCTTCTGCCCGTAGTCGAAGCTGTCCCAGAAATAGAGCATCTGGGGCAGGGGGTTTTCCACCATCTGGTCCACCACCGCGGCCAGGTCATCGGCGGAGGGCCGGTTCGACGCGGTGTCGTTGAGGTGGTCCACCATGTTCATGCAGACGGCCTGGGTGTAGAAGGGCTGCCCCGCGGTCAGGCGCCAGATCCGCTCCGGAACGCCCTCCTCGTAGCGGACGGCGTCGCCCAGCGGCTCCTGGATCAGCCGCAGCGCGTCGCCCCGGGTGAGGAAGCTGATCTTGCGGTAGAGGCTCTTGCCGATGAGCTGCTTCCAGCAGGCCGCCTTGCGCTCTTCCAGACGGACCGAGCCGGTGAGGATGCAGCTGACGGCGGGGTACTTCTCCAGGATGCCGCTCAGGTAGTCGATGGTGGCCCGGTGCAGGGCCCCGTTCTCGATGAGGGTTTCCAGGATCTCGTACTCGTCGAACAGCAACAGCACGTTCCGGCCGTTCGGCCCGCTGATCAGCTCGTCGAGGATGCGCTCCACCCGTCGGCGCCCCTCCCCCTCGATGTTCGGCAGGGGCGCGCCCCTTTTCTTCATGCTGTCGGCGATCTCCACCGCCATGCGGGTGTAGAAGTCGAAGTCGTCGACGACGTTGCCGTAGAGCTGCAGGTCGATGAGCACGGGCTGGAAGCGGTCGCCCAGGCGCCCGTTGAGGATCTGGTACAGGATGGAGGTCTTCCCGCTGCGCCGCTCGCCGCAGAGGACGATGCAGACGCCGCTGTCCTCCCGTTCCAGGTTCTTGCGGATGAACTGGAAATCGTCCTCCCGGCCGAAAAACATCTCCTTTTCCCGAATGGGGTTGCCGACGATGTAGGGGTTGGTCCGGATGGGGGCGAAGGCCGTTTCCGGGCGCCGGGCCGCCTTCTTGCGGACGGCGCGGCGGACATGGCTGAAACTCCAGAAGATGAGCCCGGAGACGGCCAGGAGCAGCGGGATGAGGATCAGCAGGAGGTAGCGCTGGCGGTTGCTCCAGGCCACTTCCGACACGGGCACGATCTTCCCGCCGTGGATGGCCACGATGGCGATGGTCTTGATGACGTCGCCGTTGGGCTTGAAGTTGAAGTCGCCGGTGAGGCCCAGGAAGTGGTTGGTGTCGAGCAGGGCTTCCCGCAGGCTCGCGCCGGAGGGGGGAGCGGCCTTGCGGAGGGCGGCGATGAGGATCCGGGCGGCGTCGTAGGCGCGGCCGGCGTAGGGGCTGGCCTCGTGGGCGAAGCGGCGGCGGTAGCGCTCGATGAAGTCCTTGAAGTCCTTCCGCTCCCGGGAAGAGTAGAAGGTGTCGGTGGCCACCAGGTTTTCCGTGGCCTCGGCGGCGGCCTGGTACTGCTCGTTGACGTCGGGGGAGAACAGCTTGAAATCGTAGCCGGTCGCCTGGGCCTGGGCGGCGATGCGCACGTTGTCGGCCGTGACGCCGCAGAGCCCCAGGGCCTCGACCCCCTTCCGGCGGGCCGCCTGCAGCAGGGGCGTGAAATCCGGGCAGCCGCGGGTGAAGCGGCCGACGTAGGCGAAGGTCTTCTTCAGGCGGCCCAGGCTTTCCGCCAGGTCGTTCCGCAGGCCGCGCCCGAACTCGTCGTCGTCGTAAAGGATGCCGACGCGTTCCACGCCCAGCTGCTCCACCATGTAGCGGCCCAGTTCCAACATGCGCGAGCTGTCGGACTCGATGCAGCGGAAGATCCATTTGTTGCCCACGGCGGTGAGCAGGCTGGCGGTGGAGGAGGAGGTGATCAGGGGGACTTCCCGCCGGGCGCAGGCGTCCATGTCCACGCGGGTGCAGGAACTGTTGACGGCGCCCAGGATGGCCACGCAGCCCTGGTCCATGAGCCGTTCCACCGCGGCCAGGGAGGTGGCCGGCCGGCTCTGGTCGTCCTCGCTCAGGACCCGGAGCGGCCGCCCGCCCACGCCGCCGTCGGCGTTGGCTTCCTCCACGGCCAGCAGCACGGCGTTGAACTGTCCCTGCCCCGAGGGCGCGCTGGTGCCGGACAGCGGGCCCACCACCCCGATGAGGATCGGGGCGGGCACCAGCCGGGGCTCGGCCGTGCCGGTGACGGGCTCCGCCACCGGCGCCGGAGCGGCCGGTCGGGTCGGCGCGGCGGAGCCGGCGGCCAGGGCCGAGAGCAGGACGGCGCAGCAGAGGATTATCCGGACGGTTTTCACGTGGGGCCCGCTCCCTGGAATGTCGATGCGGGGGCATTATAACACCTGGCAAGGCCACAGAAAGCCCGAAAATCAGAGGGATTAGCGGTTCGGATCGACTTGACCGCCAATCCCCCACGCAAGCCTTGCCCGCGGCCCAGGACCGCGAGCGAGAAACCGCGGAGCTTCACCGAGGACCACAGAGGATGAAAGCAAGCTCTTGACACTTGAAATCCAGGCCTCCATTTTTCGCGCCTTGCTGGTTCACCAGCAGCGAATCAGGTCGGCCGGAGCCGCCTTCACCCGCGCAGGGCTTCGACTTCCTCCACGGTCTTGGGCTTGGGCGTGCCGAGCCGGCGGCAGCCGGTTTCGGTGACCAGAAAGTTCTCCTCGATGCGGATTCCTCCGAAGCCCTTGTATTCTTTGATTTTGTCGTATGCGAGGAATTCCTTGTGGAGCCCCTCGGCCTCCCAGCGGTCCATGAGTTGCGGGATGAAGTAGGCGCCGGGCTCCACCGTGAAGACGAAGCCGGGTTTCAGTTTCCGGGCCAGGCGGAGGGACTTCAGACCGAACTGGGTGCTCTTGGGGACGCCCTCGTAGCCCACCCAGACCTCGCCGAGATCCTCCATGTCGTGGACGTCCAGCCCCATCATGTGGCCCAGGCCGCACTGGAAGAACATGGCGTGGGCGCCGGCGGCCACGGCGTCGGCCGGGTTGCCCTTCATCAGGCCCAGCCCTTTCATGCCCGCGGCGATGACCTCGCAGGCCAGCAGGTGGACTTCCTTGAACGGGACGTCCGGCCGGAGGGCGGCGGAGGCTTTCTCCAGGGCTCCCAACACGATCTGGTAGACGTCCTTCTGGCGCGGGGTGAAGGCCCGCCCCACTGGGAAGGTGCTCGTCATGTCGCCGGCGTAGCCTCGGGTGGTCTGGGCGCCGCAGTCCAGCAGGAACAGGTCGCCCTCCTGGATCACGTTCCCGTGGTGGTGGTTGTGCAGGGTCTCGCCGTGGATGGTGGCGATGACGGGGAAGGAGAGGCCGCCGCCCCGGGCCAGGGAGATTTCCGTCACCTTCGCGGCGATGTCCTGCTCCCGCAGGCCGGGCTGGGCCATGCGCATGGCCGCGATGTGCATCTCGGCGGTGACGCTCACCGCTTCCTCGATGTCGGCGATCTCTTCCTCGCTCTTGACCGCGCGCATCTCCACCACGGCGCGGATGAACTCCACGGAGGCGGCGCCGGCTAGTTCCGGCACGGGGAGGTCCAGCAGCCGGTTTAGGCGAATGGCGTTCTCGGGCCGGTAGGGCGGGAGGAAGCGTACGGCGCGCCCCTGGCGCCGGGCCTCGCCGACGAGCGCGGCCAGGTCGCCGGCGGGTCGGGAGAGGGCGACGCCGGAGCGGGCGGCCCGGTCGGCCACCGTGGGCAAGAAGCCGGTCCAGACGATGTCGTCCAGGGTCAGGTCGTCTCCGAAGAGGATCTCCTCGCCGGAGTCGATGTCGATGACGGCCGCGAGGCCGGGGTCGTCGATGCCGAAAAAGTAGAGGAAGGTGCTGTCCTGGCGGAAGGGGAAGGTGTTGGCGGCGTAGTTCATGGGGCTGTCCTCGTTGCCGAGGAAGAGCAGGATGCCGGAAGCGAACTGCTTCCGGAGCGCCTCGCGGCGGGCGGCGTAGGTCCGGGTGCTGAACATGGTGCGGTCCTCCTGGGGGTTTGACCGGTCTCTTCGCCTGGCGCGTGGCGGCGGGCGGGCCCGCCGGAACGGGAAGAACGGTGAAGAGAGCCTGTGGCCACTTTACGGGCAAACGTTTCGTCAGTCAACCGCGTTCCGTCCGTAGGCGCCTTGCGATGCAAGGCGCACCTGCGTTCTGCATGGCGGCGCCGAAGCCGCCGGCCGTGGAGTGCGCCGCGCAGCCCGGCGGAGCTGCGCGGGCGAGGCCGGGGTAGCCCGCCCCTCGCCGAGGGGCGGGCCGCTCCCGCGGCACTTTTCCCCGTTTTGTGTTCCCGGAGCCGCCTCTCGGCGAGAGGCGGCGTACCGCGCTCCGGCTGCCCCCGGACCGCCGGCATCTTGCCGGCATCCCCGCCAGGGGACGATTCGTCGCCACGAGCCGGCTGGAAGCCGGCGGTCCGCGGGTGCGCCTTCCGGCGGAAGGCGCGTCCATCCGTGGCGTTCTCGCCACCGGCGCCGCAGGCGCCGCACAACTTAGCCCGGGGGCGGCGTTTCGCCGACCCCGGGGAGAGGCGTGAAGACCCCCGTCATTCCTGAAGGGGATGAACATCAGATGCTGTCCAGATGGAAAAATCCTGACTGTCGTACGTGAATCCCCTTCAGGGATTCCTCTCCGTATGGCGTGTTTGCCCGGGGTCGGCGAAACGCCGACCCCGGGCTGCGGTGTTCCACGCCTTTGGCGTGAGGAAGGTCTGCTTACCGCTTCAGACGTTACCCAGTGCAACGCTGTCCCGTACTGTCGCGCTGGGTGGGCCGTGCCCCGGAATCCTGCCTTCAGGTGCGCCTTCCGGCGGAATTCGCCTTCGCCGCCCGCTTGATTCTGCCGCGGATTGGGGGCAGAATGCCCCCTTGTCCGAAAATTCGGAACACGTTCCGCGAGAGGTGCCCATGCGAAAACGGATTCTTCCGCTCGTGCTTGTCGGCTTGTGGTTCGCCGTCCCGCTCCCGGCCCGGGAGGCCACCCCCCGTTTCGGCCCGGCCGAGGCGGTCCAGGCCGAGTGGCTGCGCCAGCCCCCGGCCCTGGCGCCCGAGGAGGCGGCCCTCCTGCCCCCGGCGGACAAGGCCCGCCTGGAGCGCACCCTGGCCCGCATCGGCGCCCCCGGCGCCCCGCTGATGATGCCGAAGGAGTACATGATGCCCGACCTCCCGACCTGGGAGGAGAAGGCCCGGCAGGCCGTCACGCCGGAAGAGCGGTTCACCGCCCTGTTCTGCCTCAACCGGCTCCGCTCGACGCAGGCCCTGACGGCCCTGCGGGGGCTGACGGCGGCCGACGCCGCCGCCTGGCCGAAGCACCTGCACCTGGAGAACCAGCTGGCCGCGGCCCGCCTGCTCGGCGCCGAGCCGGACGAGGGGCTGCAGGCTTTCCTGGCCGCCCTGGCGGCGCAGGGGAAGGTCGACCCCGTCCGGGCCCAGGCGGCCCGCCTGCGCCTGGTGGCGGCCGGGAAAGAGAAGGAACTGTTGCCGGGCCTGAAGCCGGGCGCCGGCGCCGTGCTGGCCCTGCTGGACGCCTGGAACCGCCTGCCGTGGGAGAAGCGCGAGGCCCGCCACCTGGAGTTGCTTTCCGCTGTTGTCTCGACAGCGGGGGCAACCGGCCCGGCCCTGGAGGCCTGGGCGGCCCTCGGCCTGGACGCTTCCCGGGACCCGGCCTTCGCCTCCTCCCGCGACGGGCGCTGCGGCCCGTTGTGGGACGGCGTGTACTGCCGCCTGCTGGACGGGTTGCCCGACGGCTATGCGCCCAGGGACGCCTCCGCGGTCTTCCCGCCGGCGCCACCCGCGCGGCCCGGCAGCCACGCCCGGCAGTGCCGGCTGGCCTGGTTCGCGGCCCTGGGCCGGATGGCGCCTTCCCCCGCTGCCGCCGAAGCGTTGCGGAAGGCGGCCGCCTCCCCGGAAATCCTGGCCGATCCGCTGTCGGCGGCGGCGCTGCTGCCGGGGTTGCGGCGCAACGCGCCCGAGGCCGCCGACAGGCTGCGCCAAACCCTGCTGGCGGGGAAGGACCCCGTGGCGCGGGGCCTGGCCGTCGAGGACCTGCCGGCCCCGCCGGCCGACCTGGACGCCCTGGTGAAGCGCGTCCTGGGCGATAGCGAACTCGACGGGTGCCAGGCGATCCTCGCCGCCCTGGACCGGTGGAAGACGACGAACGACCAGGCGAAGGCCCTGCTGACGCCGTGGCTGGCCCACCCGGACTGGTCGAAGCGCTACCTGGCCTACCTGCAGCTCACGGCCCGCGGCATCGAGGTCCCCTGGCCGGGGACGCCGGCGCCGGTCCCGACGCCCCGGGACCGGAAACTGCTGCGGCTGGCCAAGCAGCTGGCCGCGGACGGGAAGAAGGTGCGGCTGGAAATCGAGTTCACTGGCCACCGGCGGATCGTCCTGGCCCTGGACCCCACCGTGGCCCCCATGAACGTGGCCAACCTGCTGCTGCTGGCCGGGGAGGGTTTCTTCGCCGGCCGCCTGGTGCCGCGCGTGGTGCCCGATTTCGTCGTCCAGATGGGCTCGCCCTACGACACCATGGACGGCGGCCCCGGCTTTTCCGTGCGCTGCGAGAACAGCCCGACCTTCTACGGGCCCGGCTCGGTGGGGATGGCCCTGTCCGGCAAGGACACCGGCGGCTGCCAGTTCTTCCTCACCACCAACGCCACGCCGCACCTCTCCTGGCGCTACACGCACCTGGGCTTCGTGGAGGACCCGGACCGGGCCCTGCCCATCCTGGACGGCCTGGAGCTCTACGCCGGGATCGTGCGCGTCCGCCGGATCGACTGAGCGCCGCCGGGGGCGACCACCGAGGCACGGAAACCCGACGCTCCGCAATACAAGCGCCCCGTGCAACGGGGAAACTCCGGCTTCCCGGCGCCCGCCGGCCGACTGAATAAGTACTTCAATCTTGATGTACAGATGATGAACCACTAATCTCACTGATCCGGCATCAGAGAGATTAGTGGTTTTCTCCTTGGCAGGACAGACCTTTGTGTCTCGGTGGTGAGCTCAGGGCGTCGGCTACGGTTTCGGCTGGGTCACGGCGGCGACTTCCTTCTGGGCTGCCTCGAGGTCTTTCCGGAATTCCGGGTCCTCCTTCAGGTCGCGGAAGGCCATGGCCGCCAGGGTCCGGCCGGCGAAGATGTCGGACGGGTGGTGGAAGCCGGCGACGATCCGGTCCCAACCGATCTCCATGCCCCTGCGCATGACGGCTTCCTTCTTGTCGGGCACCAGCTCGGAGACGATCAGGGCGAAGAAGTAGCTGCGGAAGGCGTGGCCGCTGGGGAAGCTGGTGTTCGGCCCCACCCGCTGCGGGAGCTGGTGGATGCGGGAATCGCAGACGAAGGGGCGGGCCCGCTTGTAGACGTCCTTCAGGTTGTCGCAGATGGGCTGGGCCAGTTCGGCCGTCTTGTTGATGAAGGCCATCGCCACCGGCAGCTTCTCGGCGGTGAACCAGGGGCCGACGACCGCCTGGAAATGCTTGTCGAAGGTGCCCGCCTGGAAGTCGAACTCGCTTGTGCAGCGGGCGATGGTCTTCTCGTCGGCCTTTTCCCGCGCTTCGAGGAC
>CAYTBK010000096.1:0-16223 GCA_964436005.1 uncultured Acidobacteriota bacterium | reverse complement strand
TCGTCGCCGTGCTCTACCTCGGCGACAGCCAGTTCGGCCGCGGCCTGCTGGACACCCTTCTCCCCATGATGGCGCGTGACGCCGAGCCCATCCGCGGCTTCGCCACCCGCCAGGTCGAGGACGTTTTCGTCACCATGACGGCCCGGTTCCTCGTCATCGGCAGCGATCCCAAGGAAATCGAGGGCGTCCTGGCCCGGATCCAGGAAAAAGGCCTGCCGTCCCTGTCCGCCAACCCCGCCATGGCTGACGCCCTGGCTGGCCGGAAGGGCGACTGCCTCTTCCTGTACGTGAACATGAAACCCTTCATCCCCATGATCGAGAAGGCCCTCGACGCCATGGCCGAGAAGAGCCCCCAGTTGGCCATGGTGCGGCCCATGCTCGACGTGAAGAGCCTGAACGCGGTGATGGCCCACTTCTCCATGAGCGGGGAAGGCCTGAAGACCGAATTCGCCGTCCGCTTCGACGAAGTTGCCGCCCGCAAGGCCGCGCACGTCCCGGTGAGCCGCGACCTGCTGAAGATCGTCCCCGAAGGCGTCGTCGGGCTGCTGGCCGCTTCCCTGGCCAGCCCGGCGGAAGGGGAGGCGGCGGCGCCGGAAGCCGCGGCCGCCAACCCCATGGTCAACATGGTCAGCAAGCTGCTGCCCGGCGTGGAAGGCATGGTGCTCTTCGCCCTGCCGCCCGCGGCGGACTCCCCCATGCCGGTGCCGGACATGGTCGCCGTCGTGGTCATGCGTGACCCGGCCAAGGTGCAGTCGGTGTGGATGCCCATGCTCGGCGTCGCCGCGCTGGCTGCCGGCGGGTCCTCGCAGGAAGGCGAGACCATCGACATCGACGGCACGCCGGCCCGCAAGTTGATGTTCGGCAAGGTGCCGGTGTTCCTGGCCGCGAAGGGCAACCGCCTGTACGTGTCGGTCACCCCCTTCGGGCTGCAGCGGGCTTTCGCCGCTGAGCGCTCCGGCCGTTGCGTCGCCGACGACCCGGCTTTCGCCGCCGCCATGCCCAGCCTGGGCGCCGACACCGTCTTCGCCCTGCTGCTGAACGCCGGGCGGGCCCTGGACGCCGGCCTGCGCTTCATGCCGCCCGACCGGGCCGCGGAAGTCGCCCAGTTCCGGCCTTTGGCCGAGAAGACCGCCCTGTCGCTGACCCTGAACAAGACGGAGCGCCAGGTTTCCCTGCGCCTGGCGCTGCTGGGCGTGCCCGACATCAGCGGCCTGGTGGACGGGCTGATCGCCCGGATGCGGGAAGCGCACATGCTGGAACAACAGATCGAAGCCGCCGTCGACGCCAAGGACTACGACAAGGCCCTCGGCCTCGTCGACGGGGCCCTGGCCAAGGACCCCGGCTGCCGAGACTCGCTCGATGCCAAGCTCGACATCCTGGTGGCCAAGAAGGACGACGCCGGCGCCGCCGCCGTGGTGGAGAAGATCGCGGCCGGGATGTGGGACAACGCCCGGGCCCTGAACAACCTGGCCTGGGCGCTGCTGACCAAGGAAAAGTACGGCCAGCGCTTCGCCGCCCCGGCCCAGCGGCTCGCCCAGCGCGCCAACGAGCTCTCCGAGGGCAAGCGCTGGGAGTTCCTGGACACCCAGGCCCGGGCCGAGTTCGAGCTGGGCCACGCCCAGCAGGCCGTGGAGCTGGAGAAGAAGGCCATCGCCGCCTTCGCCGGGACCGAGGACATGGAAGACATGCAGAAGTCCCTGCAGCGCTACACCGAGGCCGCGGCCAAGTAGGACGGCCTGGCCGACCCTGATCGACGGGGGCCCGGAGCGAAGCCGCTCCGGGCCCTTTCTATTCGGGGGAACCACGGAGACACAGAGACAGAGACAACCACTGATTTCACTGATGGGCCAGTGGGATGAGGGGGCCGGTTTCCGGGCCGGGGGCGTCGTCTGGCCGCTTTGGCCAAGTGCGCCAGCGGTCGGAGCGCTCGGCGACGAAGATGGTTGCCAGTTGCCCCTTTCGGTCTGGCGCTAGCCAGGAGAATCTGGCCAAATCCATGGATTGTCTAGACTCTCCATGCGTTTTGTGTCTCTGTGGTCACTTGCACTGGAAAAAGTGCCACCCGGGCATTTTTTGCTTGACAACGGTGAAATGCCTCGTTTACCTTGGCCGGCATGATGAACGCAACCTTCACGAACAACACCTGGCACGGATGGTTTTGGCGGCAGGAGCCGTGTGGGCCGTAGTGCAGGCGTTTCGTAGCCATTTCGCCAAGAACGGGGCCCACCAGAAACGGTGGGCCCGATTTTTTTTCGGGGTCCGGGGCCGGCGCGGGGAAGGAAGATCCGGGCGCGGGCCAGAGGGGAAGGGGACATGGAAAACAGCCTGACGATCACTGCCAGCGACGGTTTCCGCTACAACGTGCGGGTCGGGACGCCCGTGGCCGACTTCCTGGCCGAGGCCTGGCAGCCTTCGTGGCGGACGGCCGTGCTCATCGGCGACGCCAACACCGACCGCCTGTTCGGCGACGAGACCGCGGCGGCGCTCCGGCCGCTGGCGGAGCGGGTGCTGCGGCTCTCCTTCCCCGCCGGGGAGGAACACAAGACGCGCCGGACCAAGGAAAGGCTGGAGGACGCCATGCTGGAGGCCCGCGTGGGCCGCGGCGGCTGCGTGGTGGCCCTGGGCGGCGGCATCCCCCTGGACGTGGCCGGTTTCGTGGCGGCCACCTTCCTGCGCGGGGTGGCCCACCTCAACGTCGCCACCACCCTCCTGGCCATGGTGGACGCCGCCGTGGGCGGCAAGACCGGCGTCAACACCGCCCACGGCAAGAACCTGGTGGGGGCCTTCCACCACCCGCGGGCCGTGCTGCTGGCCACGCCCTGGCTGGCCAGCCTCCCTTCGGGTGAACTGCGCAACGGCCTGGCCGAGGCGGTCAAGCACGGCGTCGTGGCCGACGAGGGGCTTTTCGCCGAATTGGAGCGGATGGCGGAAACGGGGGCGACGCGGCCGACGGACCCGGTCATCGGGCGGTGCGTCGCCGTCAAGGCGGCGGTGGTGGCGGAGGACGCCCGCGAGACCGGCCGGCGGGCCGTGCTGAACTTCGGCCACACGGTGGCCCACGCCGTGGAGAAGGCCACGGGGCACGCCGTCGGCCACGGGGCGGCGGTGGCCTTCGGCATGCTGGCCGAGTCCCTGGTGGCCGGGCGGCGCTGCGGTTTCCCCGCCCGGGACGGGGAGCGGCTGCGGAGCCTTCTGGCCCGCCTCGGCTTTTCCCTGCGCCCGCCCTGCGCCTTCGCCGCGGCGGCGCCGTACCTCTCCGCCGACAAGAAGAACCGCGGCGGGGATCTGCGCTGCGCGCTGCCGTCGGCCCTCGGCCGCATGGCCGGCGCGGAGAGCGGCTGGACGCTGCCCGTCTCCCCGGCGGAACTGCAAGCGGCCTTCGAGGAACTGGCCGCCGGAGGTGCGCCGTGCTCTGCGTGACCGGCCGCGAGCCCTCGGCGGAGGCCCTTCGGGCCAGGCTCGGGCGGGTGGCCGCCCTGGCGCCGGACGCCCTCCAGGAGGTGCGCCTGGACGCCCTGGCCGCGGCGGGCGACGACCTGTTCGCCGCCCTGGCCGGCCAGGCCGGGCGGGGCGCCGGCCTGCTGGCCTGCTGCCGCTCCCTTCCCCAGGGCGGGCGGCTCCCCCTGGAGCGGGAGGAGCGGGCCCGGCGGCTGCTCCGGGCCGCCGAGGGCGGGGCCGCCTGGGTGGACCTGGACTACCCCGACGACCTGGACCTGCTGTCCAGGTTCGGCGGGGCGGGCGGGGCGCGGACCATCCTGTCCTTCCACGACTTCGCCGGGACCCCGGCCGGCCTGGAGTCCGTCGCGGCAAAGATGGCGGCGGCGGGGCCGGACCTCGTCAAGATCGCCGTGGCCACGGCGGACGCGGCCGAACTGCCCCGCCTGCGCCGGCTGGCCCGGGGCCTCGCCCGCCCCTGCCTGGCCGTCGGCATGGGCCTGGCCGGCCTGCTCAGCCGGGTGCGCTACCCCTGGTTCGGTTCCCCCTGGACCTACGTCGCGGCCGAGGAGGCGGAGGGCACCGCCCCCGGGCAACTCTCCCTCGCCGGGGCGTTGGCGCTGGGCCTGCCCGGCGCGGCGCGCGAACCGTTCCTGGCCCTGGTGGGCGGGGCCACCGTGGCCTTATCGCCCGGCCCGCGGGTGTACAACCGGCTGTTCCGCGCCCTGGGCGCGAACCTTTCCTACGTTGCCGTTCAAACGGAAAAAGCGCAGTCGACATTTAATTTACTGGCGGAGATGGGGGCCCGCGGGGCCGGCGTGACCATGCCCCACAAGGCCGCGGCCCTGGCCAGCGGCCGGCCCGACGAGACGGCCCGGCGGGTGGGGGCGGCCAACACCCTCCGCTTTTCCGCCGCCGGCCACGAGAGCTTCAACACCGACGTGACAGGCGTGCGCGAGCCCCTGCGCAAGGTCCTGGGGGCGGCGCCGGCCGGGGCGGCCACCGCGCTGGTCCTGGGCGCGGGCGGGGCGGCGCGGGCCGCCGGGGCGGCCTGCGAAGACCTGGGCCTGCGGGTGGCCTACGCGGTGCGGGACGAGCGCCGGGCGGCCGCGGCCTTGCCGGCCGGCAGCCGGTGCGTGCCGTGGGCGCGGCGGACGGAGTCCCCGGCCGACGTGCTGGTCAACGCGACGCCCCTCTCCGGCGACGATTGCCCCTGGCCGGAGGACGCGCCCCTGCGGGCGGGCGTGGTCTTCGACCTGGCCTTGGCACCCGGCCCGGGCCGCCTGCTGGAACGGGCGAAGTCCGCAGGGGCCGCGACCCTGGCGCCGCTGGAGATGTGGCTGCACCAGGGCGCCGCCCAACTCCGCCTCCTGGCCGGCCTCGAGGCGGATGCCGAAACGCTGAGGAGGTACCTGTCGTGAGTCTGGTCGTTCCCGTTCCCGGCAGCAAGAGCATGACCCAGCGGGCGCTGATCATGGCCGCCCTGGCCGGGCGCCCCCTGCGCATCGGCGGGGCGCTCTCCTGCGACGACTCCCTGCGCCTTTCCGAACTGCTGAGCGCGCTGGGCACCGGCGTGGCCTGGGAGGGGGAGGACGTCGCCGTCACCCCCCGGCCCCTGCGCAGCGACGGGCGGCCCCTGTTCTGCGGCAACGGCGGCACCACGCTGCGCTTCGGCAGCTGCCTCTCCCTGGTGACCGAGGGCGCGCTGGTGCTGGACGGCGACGAGCGCATGCGCGAGCGGCCCTTCGGCCCGCTGGGAGAGGCCCTGGCCCGGCTCGGCGTGGCGGTGGAGTACCTCCGCCGGACGGGGTTCCCCCCTGTCCGGTTGCGGCGGGCGGGGCCGGCCGGGGAAACGGTGACGGTGGACGCCTCCCTTTCCAGCCAGTTCGCCAGCGGCCTGCTGCTGGTGGCGCCCGCCCTGCCGGGCCCCCTGGAGGTGCGCCTGGGCGGCGACCCCGTCTCCTCGCCGTACCTGGACATGACCGCGAAGATGATGCGGCGCGCCGGCGCCCACGCGGAACGACGGGAGGGCTTCGGCTACCGCGTCGACGGCGGGGCCTACGGCGCGGAGGGGACCCCCGGGATTATCGAAGTGGAGCCCGACTGGTCCTCGGCCGCCCTGGTGCTGGCGGCCGGCTTCGTGGCAGGGCGGGACGTCCGCGTGCCGGGCCTGCCGCCCCGCGGGGCGTCCCTGCAGGGCGACGCCGCCTTCGGCGACATGCTGGAGCGCCTGGCCCTGGGCGGCTACCAGGACTTCGACCTGACCGCCACGCCCGACCTCGTCGCCCCCCTGGCGGCCTGCGCCCTGTTCGGGCGGGGGCCCGTGAACATCCGCGGGGCGCGGCACACCCGCCTCAAGGAGTCGGACCGACTGGCCGTCCTGGCCGCGGCCTTCCGGCGGCTGGGGGCGTCGGTGGAGGAACACCCCGACGGCCTGCGCCTGGAACCCCTGCCGGAGACCTCGCCCCGCGAACTGGTCCTCGACGACGGGGGCGACCACCGCATGGCCATGGCCTTCGGGGTGCTGTCGCTGCGGCTTCCGGGGATCCGGCCGGCCAACCCCCACTGCGTGGCCAAGTCCTTTCCCCTCTTCTGGGAGGCGCTGGAGCGGATCCGCCGCGGGGTGGAACCCTTCGGGCCGGTGCTGGTGGGCCTGCGGGGTGCCGGCAAGACGGAAGTGGGCCGGCGGGCGGCCGGCCTGGCCGGACTGCGTTTCGTGGACGCCGACGAGGAACTCGAGCGGCGGGCGGGCCAGGACATTCCCGCCCTGTTCCGGAAGTACGGCGAGGCCGGCTTCCGCGAGCGGGAAGAGGCCCTGTTGCGGGAGCTGCTGGCCGAGCGGGGCACCTTGCTGGCCACGGGCGGCGGCGCGGTGCTCCACCCCGCGGTGCGGCAGGCGCTGAGCCGGCGGTTCACCGTCTGGCTGCACGCCGACCTGCACACCCTGGCGGGGCGCGTCCGCGGTTCCGCCCGGCCCAGCCTGACGGGGGCCCCCCCGGACCAGGAGCTGGCCGCCGTGTTCGCGGAGCGGGAATTGTTCTACCGGAACTGCGCCAGCCTCATGGTGGACACGGGCCGAACGGGCCCGGAGGCGGCGGCGGAGCGGATCTGCCGCGAGTGGGCGTGGGAAGCCGGCCAGGGCGAGCGGCCGTCCGGCGGGAACGAGAGACCCTGAGCGCATATTCGGGAGGAACGCATGTCACCCAATTCATTCGGCGAACTGTTGCGGATCACCACCTTCGGCGAGAGCCACGGCCCCGCGGTGGGGGTCGTGGTGGACGGCTTCCCCCCGGGCTTCCCCCTGGACCTGGCGGCCGTCCAGCGCGAGATGGACCGGCGCCGGCCGGGCGCGAGCGAGCTGGCCAGCCCGCGGCGGGAGGAAGACCGGGTCGAGATCCTCTCCGGCCTGTTCGAGGGGCGCACCACGGGGGCGCCGGTGGCGCTGCTGGTGCGCAATCTCGACGCGCGGCCCGGGGACTACGAGGAGAGCCGCGGCATCTTCCGGCCGGGGCACGCCGACTGGACCTGGTGGCGCAAGTACGGCCTGCGGGACCACCGCGGCGGCGGGCGCTCGTCGGGGCGGGAAACGGCGGCCCGCGTGGCGGCCGGGGCCCTGGCCCGGCAGTTCCTGGCCTCCAACGGCGTGACGGTGACCGGCCACGTGGTGCAGGTGGGTGCCGTCAGGGCGGAATCTTACGACCAGGCCGAAATCGAGCGGAATCCCGTCCGCTGCGCCGACGCCCCGGCCGCGGAGCGCATGGCCGAGGCCATCCGCCAGGCCGCCGCCGAGGGCGATTCCGTGGGCGGGGTGGTGGAGGTCCGGGCCGAGGGCGTGCCCCCCGGGCTCGGCGACCCCGTGTTCGACAAGCTGGAGGCCCGCCTCGGCGCCGCCCTGCTCTCCATCGGGGCGGTGAAGGGGGTGGAGTTCGGCGACGGCTTCGCCCTGGCCGGCCGGCGCGGGTCGGAGGCCAACGACGGGCTGGGGGCGGACGGTTTCGCCACCAACCACGCCGGCGGCATCCTGGGCGGCATCTCCAACGGCGCGCCGGTGGTGGTGCGCCTGGCCGTCAAGCCCACGCCGACCGTCGCCGTGCCCCAGCGCACCGTGGACGCTGACGGCCGGGAGACCGTGCTGCGCTCCGCGGGCCGCCACGACCCCTGCGTCTGCCCCCGGCTGGTGCCCGTGGCGGAAGCCATGGCGTGCCTGGTCCTCGCCGACGCGCTGCTCCGCCAGCGCCTGCTGGAGAGCGTGCGGCGCCCGGCGGAAGGAGGAAACGGCCCATGATCATCGTGCTCAAACCCGGCAGCAGCCGGGAAACGGCCCAGGAAATCCTGGACCGCATCGAGGCCCTCGGCCTCAAGCCGCTCTACATGCCCGGCACGGAGCGCGTCGTCCTCGGCGCCATCGGCGACGAGCGCGTCCTGGCCCGGCTGCACCTGGAGGGCTACCCCCAGGTGGAGAGCGTCACCCCCATCCTGGCGCCCCACAAGCTGGTCAGCCGCGAGCTGCACCCCCATGACTCGGTGGTTGCGCTGGGGCCGGGGGTGTCTGTCGGCGCCGAACGCTTCGTGGTGGTGGCCGGCCCCTGCGCCGTGGAGACGCGCGCGCAGATGGACGCCGCCGCTCGCACCGTGAAGGAGGCGGGCGCGCGGGTGCTGCGGGGCGGCGCCTACAAGCCGCGCACCAGCCCTTACAGCTTCCAGGGCCTGGGCGCCGAGGGGCTGGCCATCCTGGCCGATGCGGGCCGGGTCAGCGGCCTGCCCGTGGTGACCGAGGCCATGGACGCCGGCGACGTCGACGCCGTGGCCGCCCACGCCGACGCCATCCAGATCGGCGCCCGCAACATGCAGAACTTCCGCCTGCTGCAGGCGGTGGGGCAGCTGCGCCAGCCGGTGGTGCTCAAGCGCGGCATGTCGGCCAGCGTCAAGGATCTGCTCCTGGCCGCCGAGTACGTCTACAGCGAGGGGAACACCGACGTGATCCTCTGCGAGCGCGGCATCCGGACCTTCGAGACCGCCACCCGCAACACCCTGGACCTGAGCGCCGTGCCCTACCTCAAACAGCGCAGCCACCTCCCCGTCCTGGTGGACCCGTCCCACGGCGTCGGGGTGCGGGAACTGGTGGGCCCCATGTCCTGCGCGGCCGCCGCCTGCGGCGCCGACGGGATCATGGTGGAGGTGCACCCCGACCCGCCCCGGGCGCTCTCCGACGGGGAGCAGTCCCTCTACCCCCAGCAGTTCGCCGCCCTGATGCGCCGCCTCCGGCCCTTCGTGGAAGCGGCGGGGAGGTCGCTGTGAACGCGCCGCTGCCCGGCCCGGGCCAGTGTCTGCCCCTGCGGCGCGTCCTGCCCGACGCGCCGGCGGCCCACCTCCTCTACGCCGCCCTCACCGACCGCGGGGCCCGCCCCGACACCCTGCTGCTGGAGTCCGGCGACTGCAGCACGGCCCAGGGCGAGAAGAGCCTGCTGGTGCTGCGGGCGGCGGCCCGGGCCCGCTGCTTCGGGCGGGCGGTGGAGGTGGAGGCCCTGAACCCCAACGGCGCGGGGTTGCCCGGTTGGCTGGCGGGGCGCCTGCGCGGCCTGGCCGAGCGGGTGGAGGAGGCGCCGGGGAAGGCCGTCTTCCACTTCCCGCCGCCGCCCTCCGGCGAAGAGTCGGCCCGGCTGACGGCCCCCTCGCCGGTGAGCGCCCTGCGCGCCCTGGTGCGCGACCTGGCCGTGCTGGGGGACCCGGCCGCCGGCGGCCCGGTGCTGGCCGGCACCTTCGCCTACGACTTCATCGACTGCTTCGAGTCGCTGCCCGCCGGCCGGCCTTCCCCGCACCGGTGGCCGGACTTCGAGTTCCTCCTCCCCGACCGGCTGGCCTGGGTCAACCACCGCACCGGCGCCACCACCCTGGCGGCCCTGGTGTTCGGGGGACCCGGCGCCGAGGCCGCCTACCACGACGCAGTGGAGGGGGTCCGCCGCCTGGTGGGGGCGGTGGAGGCGCTCCAGGCCGACGGGGCGCCGCCTGCGGCGACAGACGGGCCGGCGGCGGACCCGGCCGGCTTCTCCTGCCGGGTGGACGTTTCGGACGAGGCCTTCGCCGAGCGGGTGCGCACCCTGCAGGGGAACATCGCCGCCGGCGACGTGATCCAGATCGTCCCCTCGCGGACCTTCTCCGCCCCCTGCCCGCGCCCCTTCGCCGCCTACGAGCGCCTGCGCGCCGACAACCCCAGCCCCTACATGTTCTTCCTACACGGCTCGCACGGGGTGTTGTTCGGGGCCTCGCCGGAGACGGCCGTGAAGGTGTCGGGCGAGCCCCGGCGGGTGGAGATCCGCCCCATCGCGGGGACGCGCCCGCGCGGCTTCGCCCCCGGCGGCGGCATCGACCCAGACCTCGACAACCGGCTGGAGGCCGAGCTGCGGCTCAGCGTCAAGGAAGTCGCCGAGCACATGATGCTGCTCGACCTGGCCCGCAACGACGTGGCCCGGGTGAGCCGGGCCGGCACCCGCCAGGTGGACCGCCTGCTGCAGGTGGACCGCTACTCGCACGTCATGCACCTGGTCTCCCGCGTCAGCGGCGAGCTGCGCGACGGCCTCGACGGGCTGGACGCCTACGTGGCCGGGATGAACATGGGCACCCTGGTGGGGGCGCCCAAGGTCCGGGCCGCGGCGTTGCTCCGGCAGCACGAGGAGAGCCGCCGGGGCCCCTACGGCGGGGCGGTGGGCTACATTGGCCACGACGGGGCGCTGGACACCTGCATCGTCATCCGCTCGGCCTGGGTGCAGGGCGGCACGGCCCATGTCCGGGCCGGCGCCGGCGTCGTCTACGACTCGGACCCCGCCGCCGAGGCGGCGGAAACGCGCCACAAGGCCGGGGCCGTCCTGCAGGCCCTGCGCCCATGAGGCACCCGTGGAGAAAGCCATGAACATCCTCTTCATCGACAACTTCGACTCCTTCAGCTTCAACCTGGTGCACGACTTCCGGGCACGGGGGGCCCGGGTCGACGTGTGGCGCAACGACATCGGGGCCGAGCGGGCCCTGGAGCTGGCCCTGGCCCTGCCGCCGCCCTCGCTGGCCGTCCTTTCGCCGGGCCCGGGCGCGCCGGCCGGGGCCGGCTGCTGCGTCGAGTTCATCCGCCGGGCCGCCGGGCGCATCCCCCTCTTCGGGGTCTGCCTGGGCCACCAGGCCATGGCGGAAGCCTGCGGCGGAACGGTGGGCCGGGCCGGGGAGCCCGTCCACGGCAAGTCCTCCTGGATCGACCACGACGGCGAGGGGATCTTCGCCGGCCTGCCCCGCCCCCTGATGGTGGGCCGCTACCACTCCCTGGCGGCGGAACGCCTGCCCGAGGACCTGGCGGTCACCGCCCGGGCCGGGTCGGTGGTCATGGCCGTGGCGCACCGGCGCCACCCCATGGCGGGGGTGCAGTTCCACCCCGAGTCCATCCTGACGCCCCAGGGCGGGCGTCTGCTGGACAACGTCCTGCGCTGGGCCGCTTCCCGGCAGGCCGAGTTCCTCTGGCCCCCGGGGCCGAGAAAGGAAACGGCCGGTGCCAGGGTCCGGTCCCTGCACTGCTAACCAATAATTAAATCAAAAGAATAATTCCAGGATTGCGGAGCCGCCCGCGGCTCCGTCAGGGGACCTCTGCGTCCCGGGGGGATCGCATGCAAACAAGAACGACGACGAGACAGGCCGCCCGACCGACCGCGCCCTGCGCCCGGTCCGGGCGGGAAAGGGCGGACGGGGCCTTCCCGGACCACGGCCTGCGCGGCACCCTGGAGCGCCTCTGCCGCGGCGAGCACCTCGACCGGGCGGCGGCGCGGTCGCTGTTCGGCCGGGTGGTGGCGGGGGAGGTGCCGGAAATCCAGCTGGCCGCCCTGCTCACCGCCCTGAAGGCCAAGGGGGAGACGGCCGGGGAGTTGGCCGGGGCCTCCGAGGCACTGCGCGCTTCGGCCCTGCCGGTGGGGGAGTTTCCCTTTCCCCTGGCCGACACCTGCGGCACCGGCGGGGACGGCGGCCACACCCTCAACGCCTCCACCGCCGCCGCCCTGGTCTGTGCCGCCTGCGGTCTGCGCGTGGCCAAGCACGGGAACCGCTCGGTATCGTCCGCCTGCGGGTCGGCCGACGTGCTGGCCGCCTGCGGGGTCCGGGTGGACGGCGGGCCGGCGTTCGTACGGCGCTCGCTGGCGGCGGTGGGCATCGGCTTCCTCTTCGCCCCGCGCTTCCTGCCGGGGGTGCGCCACGCCATGCCGGTGCGCAGCGCCCTGGGCGTGCGCACCGTCTTCAACGTGCTGGGCCCCCTGTGCAACCCCGTCTCGCCGCACTTCCAGTTGCTGGGCGTTTACGACCCGGCGCTTTGCCGGCCCATGGCCGAGACCCTGGCCCTGCTGGGCTGCCGGCGGGCCCTGGTGGTGCACGGGGACGGCCTCGACGAGGTCGCCCCGCACGGGCCGACCCGGGCCGTGCGGCTGGACGGCGGGCAACTGGATGAGCTCGTGCTCGAGCCGTCCATGGCCGGCTTCCCCCTCGCCGCCCGGGAGGAGCTCCGGGGGGGCGGGGCGGCGGAGAACGCCGCCTGGCTGCGCACCCTGCTGGCGGGGCGGGGGAAGCCCGCCCACCACCGCTGGGTGGCCCTCAACGCCGGGGCGCTCCTGTGGGTGGCCGGGATGGCGGCGGACTTCCGCGCCGGGGCCTGGCAGGCCCTGGCCGCCATCGAGGAGGGGCGGGCCGCGCCGCTCCTGGCGCGCTGGGCCGAGCTCTCGCGCCGGGCCGAAGCGGACTGACCCGGCCGGGCCGGGCGGCTCCTGCCCGGCTGTTCGAAACACTTCCGACGCGAGGAGACCGACATGCTGCAAACCATACTGGCCCACAAGAGGGAAAGCGTCGCCCGGCGAAAGGCGGACCGGCCGCTGGACTCGTTCCGTTCCTCCCTCGCCCCCGCCGGGCGCCGCCTGCGGGCGGTCTTCCGCCCGGGCCGCCCGGCCTTCCTGCTGGAGTGCAAGAAGGCCTCGCCCTCGCGGGGGCTCCTGCGCCCCGACTACGACCCGGCCGCCCTGGCCGAGGCCTACGCCCCCGTGGCGGACGCCGTCTCGGTGCTCGCCGACGGCCCCTTCTTCCAGGGCAGCCTGGAGCACGTCCGCCAGGTGCGGGAACGGGTGGACCGGCCCGTCCTGTGCAAGGACTTCGTGGTGGACCCCTACCAGGTCTACGAGGCGCGCCTCTACGGCGCCGACGCCGTGCTGCTCATGCTGGCGGTGCTCGACGACGGGCTGGCGGCGGACTGCCTGGCCGCGGCCCGCGCGCTGGGGATGGACGCCCTGGTGGAGGTTCGCAACGAGGCCGAAATGCGCCGCGCCGGCCGCCTCGGCGCGCGCCTGGTGGGCGTCAACAACCGGGATTTCCGCACCCTGCGCACCGACCTCGCCGCCACGGAACGGCTGGCGCCCCTGGCGCCGCCGGGCGCCCGGGTGGTCTGCGAGTCGGGCATCCGCCGCCGGGCCGACGTGGATCGGCTCTCCCCCCTGGTGGACGGCTTCCTGGTGGGGACTGCCCTCATGGCCCACGCCTCGCCGGGGCTGGCCGCCCGGGAGCTGGTCTGCGGGCGGGCCAAGGTGTGCGGGCTGACCTCCCCGGCCGATGCCGCGGCGGCGTGGGGGGCCGGGGCCGTCATGGGCGGGCTGATCTTCGCCGCCGAGTCGCCCCGCCGGGTGAGCCTGGAGCGGGCCCGGGAGGTCCGGGCGGCGGCGCCCCTGGGCTGGGTGGGGGTTTTCGTCGACGCCGACCCCGGGGAGGTGGCCCGGCTGGCCCGGGAGCTGGGGCTGGCGGCCGTCCAGCTGCACGGGGGGGAGACGCCCGCCCTCGTGCGGCAGTTGCGGCGGGCGCTGCCGGAGTCGGTGGAGGTCTGGAAAGCCTGCCGGGTGGCGGAGCGGATCCCCCCCGTGGACGGCACCGGGGCCGACCGGGTGCTGCTGGACACCCACCGGTTGGGGCGCCGCGGCGGCACGGGCGAGAGCTTCGACTGGTCGCTGCTGCCGGAAGGCCCGGGGCGCGACCGGCTGGTGGTCGCCGGCGGCCTCCACCCCGGCAACGTGCGGCGGGCGGCCGCCCTCGGCGCCTGGGCGGTGGACGTCAACTCCGGCGTGGAGTCCGCCCCCGGCGTGAAGGACCCGGCGCAGCTTCTCCGCCTCTTCGAGGCCCTGCGCGCCGGCCCGACCAGGGGAGAATGAACCACGGAAGCACAAAAACACCAGATGGCTTCGGCCGCCCTCCCTCCCTTCTGTCCGTCCGGTGCTCTTTGTGCTTTTGCGGTGACTTGTAATAAAAAAGGAGAATTGCAATGATACAGAATGGACGATTCGGCGAATTCGGCGGGATGTACGTCCCGCAGATCCTGCTCCCCGCCCTGGAGGAGCTGGAGGCCAACTTCCTGGAGGCCCGGTCCGACCCGGCCTTCCAGGCCGAGCTGGGCGCCCTGCTGGCGGACTACGCCGGCCGCCCCACCCCGGTCTACGAGTGCCGCCGCTTGGCGGCGGGCACCGGGGTGCGCCTCTTCCTGAAGCGCGAGGACCTGGTGCACGGCGGCGCCCACAAGACCAACCAGGTCCTGGCCCAGGCCCTGCTGGCCCGGCGCGCCGGCAAGACCCGCCTCATCGCCGAGACCGGGGCGGGGCAGCACGGCGTGGCCACGGCCATGGCCGGGGCCCTCTTCGGCCTGCGCACGCGCATCTACATGGGCGGGCGGGACGTGGAGCGCCAGCAGCCCAACGTCTTCCGCATGCGCCTGCTGGGGGCCGAGGTGGTGCCGGTGGAGAGCGGTTCCCGCACGCTCAAGGACTCGGTCAACGAGGCGCTGCGCGACTGGGCCGCCACCTTCGCCGACACCCACTACGTCCTCGGCACCGCCGCCGGGCCCCATCCCTACCCGCTGCTGGTGCGCGAGTTCCAGCGCGTCATCGGCCGGGAGGCCCGGGCCCAGGTCCTGGCCGCGACGGGGCGGCTGCCGGACGCCGTCATCGCCTGCGTCGGCGGCGGTTCCAACGCCATCGGCATCTTCTCCGACTTCGTGGATGACCCCGGGGTGCGGCTGGTGGGGGTGGAGGCCGCCGGACGGGGGCTGCACACCGGGCGGCACTGCCTGAGCTTGCAGGCGGGGCGGCCGGGGGTGCTGCACGGCTCCTACAGCTACCTGCTGCAGGACGACGACGGGCAGGTGCGGGACAGCCACTCCGTGGCCGCCGGGCTGGACTATCCCGGCGTGGGGCCGGAGCACGCCCGGCTCCTGGCCACGGGGCGGGCCGAGTACGTGGGGATCACCGACGAGGAGGCCCTGGACGCCTTCGCCGCCCTCTCCGCCGCCGAGGGCATCATCCCCGCCCTGGAGTCCTCCCACGCCGTGGCCCAGGCCGTCAAGATGGCCGCCGGCGCGGCGCCGGGGACCATCCTGCTGGCCAACCTGAGCGGCCGGGGGGACAAGGACCTCGACCAGGTCCAGGCCTTTCCCCGAATACGCACAATCGTGAACCCGGCCCCGGCGGCCGGCACCCTGGGGAGGTAAAACGCCATGAAACGCTATGAAACCATGTTCGCACGCCTGCAGCGCGCCGGGGAGGGCGCCTTCGTCCCCTACACCGTGCTCGGCGACCCGGACGCCGGGCGCAGTCTCGAGGTCCTGCTGGCCCTGGCCGGGGCCGGCGCCGACGCCCTGGAACTGGGTGTCCCTTTCTCTGACCCCGTGGCCGACGGGCCGGTGATCCAGGACGCCCACCGGCGCGCCCTGGCGGCGGGAGGTACGCCGGCGGGGGCCTTCTCCCTCGTCCGGGCCTTCCGGGAACGCTGCCCGGACCTGCCCGTGGGCCTGCTCGTCTACGCCAACCAGGTGGAGGCCCGGGGGCGCGGGCATTTCTACGCCCGGGCCGCGGAGGCGGGGGTCGACTCGGTGCTGGTGGCCGACGTGCCCACGCCGGAGGCCCGCCCCTACGCCGAAGCCGCCCGCGCCCACGGGGTGGAGCCGGTGCTGGTGGCCGCCGCCAACGGCCGGGACGCCGACCTGGAGGCCGTGGCCGGTCTGGCCGGCGCCTACACGTACGTGGTGGCGCGCGCCGGCGTGACGGGGGCGGGGGAGCCGGAGGGCGAGCGGCTGGCCGGGCTGGTGCGGCGCCTGGGGCGGGCCGGGGCGCCCCCCTGCCTGCTGGGCTTCGGCATCGCCGCGCCGGGCCACGTGCGGGGCGCCCTGGCGGCGGGGGCCGCGGGCGCCGTCTGTGGCACGGCCGTGGTGGAGCGCGTGGCGCGCGCGGCGAGCGAGCCGGCCGGGTGGGCCGAACTTTCGCGCTTCCTCCGGGAAATGAAGGCGGCGACGCGGGCGGGCCGCGCGTGAAACCGCGAAGGCCGCGGAGGGGGAGGAACCACTAAGTCACAAAGAACACGAATAAAAACAATAATATGGATGCGGTCGGATTGCGATGGGCAGGGTTGAGAATGTAGATTATTGAAAAGAGGATGCAGGAGTTGCCGATCTCTTATCGAGGACCGCCGGCTTCCAGCCGGCCCCGGGGTCAGGAGCCTTTCCCTTGTGCGGGTGCCGGCAAGATGCCGGCGGTCCTGTTGTGGCGCAGACTTCAGTCTGCGCGACGGACTCCCGGGCGCCGCGGGCGGAAAACACGGGAGCGGGTGCCGGCAAGATGCCGGCGGTCCTGTTGTGGCGCAGACTTCAGTCTGCGCGACGGACTCCCGGGCGCCGCGGGCGGAAAACACGGGAGCGGGTGCCGGCAAGATGCCGGCGGTCCTGTTGTGGCGCAGACTTCAGTCTGCGC
>CAYTBK010000095.1:0-16235 GCA_964436005.1 uncultured Acidobacteriota bacterium | reverse complement strand
ACCCCACCACCGTCTGGCTGGGCATCCTCGCCGTGACCAAGGCCGACGTGCGGGATCCCGTGGAGTGCGGGGGCTTCATCGACTACGTCATCACCTGGTCGAACCCGACCTTCGCGGTGGCCGAGGATGTGGTCCTGGTGGAGCATTACGACCCGCGCGTGGCCTTCGTCTCGGCCAGCATCCCCCCGGATGCCGGGACGAACAGCGTCTGGACGCTGGGGACGCTGCTACCGGGCCAGGAGGGGCAGCTCCTGCTCCGGGTCCGGCTCGTGGACAGCCGCCCGGTGCTGATGTCCGTGCCCAACGTGATCACGATGGGGAACAGCTGGGGCGTCTGGGCCGCCACGGCGGAAACCCTCGTCCTGGGCTGCGCCCCGTGACGGGAGAAATCCCTTGGACTGAGGCGATGCGGATCGGAACGAACTCTTGACGCCGGCCGTCCCCCGGGGGCGGCCGAACATGGGGAGGATTCATGAAAACGTCCTGGAAAACCTTCGCGGCGATCCTGTTCCTGGGCCTGGCCGGGTGTTTCGCCGTCTGCCGGGCGGAGTCGGCCCGGGAAATCCTGATGGCCGGATCGGGAACCGACCAGACCGCCGCCCTGGCCGAGGCGGGCCGGAACGCCGTCAAGGCCTACCTGCTCGGCCGGGGGGAGGCCCCGGCGGACATGGACGCGCTGGTGGCCGCCCACTTGGCGGACTGGGTGGCCGGGACGGCCGTGAGGCACTCCTCGTCGCAGGGGGGGCGGGTGGAAGTCATCGCCGCCGTGCTCGTGAACGTCGGGCGGGTCGACGACTTCTTCCGCGGGAAGGTCCCGCCAACTCCGGAAGGAGCACTGGACGTCAAAGAGCATTGCAAGAATAAAAAAGAAATGAAGAAAGGCTGCGCGGGAAAGTGCGCCGCGCCGAAGCCGGACGGTTTCTCCGACGTACGGGTGATCGGGGCCGAGGCGATTCGCAACTCGGGGGCCCGCACCCTGGGCGAGTTGCTGCGCATGCTCCCCGGCGTGCGGATCACCGCGGACCGGGTCATGTCCATGCCGGCCTCCGGGCCGGCGGTTTCGGCCGACCAGTTCTCCCGGGTCCTCCTGCTCTGGAACGGCCACCGCCTCAACAAGACCTGGAACAAGGGCGCGGACCAGGAGTGGGAAACCGGTTTCCTGGAAAGCCTGCGGGAAGTCCGGGTCTATTTCGGACCGGAGGCGGCCCGTTTCGGCGCCGGCGCCTTCGACATGGCGATCGACCTGATTCCCTGGTCGGGCGCCGACCTGAAGGGGAAAACGGTGCTGGCCGTTTCCGAGACGTTCACCGGCGACGGCGCCGACCAGTTCCGGACCCACGTCCGCTACGGCGACACCTGGGGCAAGGACGGCGACGTCAGCGTCTCCGCCGACTTCGCCCGCTGGGCGGGGGAAGAGGCGGACCGGCTGGGTTCCTGGCTCCGGGAGGGCGACCGCGTGGGCCGGAAGGCGCCCTCCTTCCAGGTTTCCGCCGCCGTGCGCAAGGGGCCCTGGTCTTTCGGCGCGCGATTCCTGGAGCACAAGCAGGCCGGCGCCGCGTACTGCGAGCGGTACTGGAAGTACGTCTTCGCCGAGGCGGAACGGGTGTTCGCCCTCCCCGGCTCCTGGACGCTGACCGTCGGCGGGTCCTACGACAACATCGACACCCGCTGGGGCGACTTCACCCTTTCCCCCACCGGCACCCTGCTGCCCCGGACGTCCGTGGGGGAGCGACGGCTGGCGGCCCGGGCCACCCTGGCCCGGGAAACGGAGCGGACGGGTTTCGCCCTGGAGGCCGAGGTGCGCAACGACGAGGTGAACAACGGGCCCTCGGTGAGCGGAACCAACATCGGCTTCATGGAGTACGACACCGAGCGGACCTCGTACGGCGCGGCCGTCTCCTTCCGGGGCGACCTCACGGCCCACTGGTCCGCGCGGGGCGCCCTGCGGCTGGACAAGTCCGGCTACTTCCCCCTGCAGTGCCTGCCCGAGGCGGCCGTGCGCTACACGGGGGAAGCCACCCGCTTCCTGGCCCGCTATAGCCGGGGCGTCCGCTACGAGGACACCTGGTGGCGGATCGGCAGCGGCAACTACAACGCGGCCCTGGTCCCCGCTTACACCCCGTACGTGGTGGGCACCGAGCTGGACCCCGAGGTGCGGGACGACTTCCGCGCCGTGGCCGAGCGCCGCCTGGGGGGCGGCTGGACGGTGGGCGGCAACGCCTTCCTCGGCCGCTACCGGAACCTCATGGGCATGGACTGGGATTTCGCCCTGACCCACGGCTTCGACCAGGTCCGGGCGGCCGACTGGGGCGGCTATTCCTACGCCGGGGCCACGGCCATCGTCCGCTACGTGCGGGATACGCTGGAAATCGAGGGCAACCTGGGATATTTCAAGCCGTTCTCCCTGGACCTGTCCGCCCGCCAGCTCTACGTCGACCCGGAGACGAAGCGTCCGCTCTGGCTTTCCCCCCTCGTGGGCAACCTGATCTGCACCTGGAAGCCCGCCGCGCCCGTTGTCGTGGCCGGCCGGCTGCACCTGGGCGGCGATGCCGACAACGGCGGGCTGGACTACGCCTCCCCCGGGCTGTACCCGGTCTTCGACACGGCCGCCTACCCCCGGTGCGGGACCTCCGTCCTGCTCGACCTGACCCTGCGCGTACTCGACCTCTGGCAGGGCTTCGAACTGCAGTTCAGCGGAAACAACCTGCTGAACCGGAAGGAGAAACTTCCCCTGGTGGAAGGCGGCTACTACTACGGTCGGGGCGCCTCGCTGGGGGTGGGTTTCCGCAAGACCTGGAAATAGGGGCCACGCCTCCGGGCCCCCGGTTCATCCCTCCGAAGACGGCACGGGGCGAAAAAACCGTGCTCCGACGGACTGAGCGCCGCACACGAAACGGCTGGCGCCCCGATCCGGGCCGGGCCTCCGTTGGCCGGGTTCAGGGGAGCCGGGCCCGGGCGTTGGCCAGTTCGCGGGCGACCTGGTCGGTGTCGATGGGCTTCTGCAGGAATCGGGCGCCGGGGAGTTCGACGGTGCAGCGCTGGGTCTCTTCGGCCACGAAACCGGACATGACGATCACCTGCAGGTTCGGGAGACGCTCCCGCAGGGCCCGGGCCAGGTCGACACCGCTCTGGCCCGGCAGGCTGAGGTCGGTGAGCAGGATCTGGTGGGGGCGGCTGTCGGCGATTTCCTGGGCGTTCTCCGCCGAGGAGGCGGAGGTGACCCGGTAGCCCAGGTTTTCGATGATCTGATGCAACCCGTCGCGGGCCAGAGGTTCGTCCTCCACCAGCAGCACCCACTCTCCCCGGCACTGGTCTGTCGGGGTCGCTTGGTCGCCCGTCGCGGTGTTGACCTCCGCCGGTTCGTCGGCGGCGGGCAGGGTGACGAGGAAGGTGGAACCGAACCCTTCCTGGCTCCTGACGTCCACCGCGCCGCCGTGTTCCCGGGCGATCCGCTGGACCACCGGCAGGCCCAGGCCGGTGCCTTGCCCCGACCCCTTGGTGGAGAAGAACGGCTCGAAGATGTGCGGCTGGACGGCCGCGGGGATTCCCGTTCCGGTATCGGTGACCGCCAGGCAGACTTTCCCCGCTTCCGGGCAGCCCGTGCGGATTCCCAGGATGCCCCCGCCCGGCATGGCGTCCTGCGCGTTGATCACCAGGTTGAGGATGACCTCCTCCAGTTGTTCGGGGCTGGCCTTGATCCAGAGCGGCCCCGGGGGAAGCTCCACTCGCAAGGAGATGTCGTCCCGCAACAGCCGGCGGATGAAACGGGCGGATTCCCGGGCCACCGCGTTCAGGTCGACGGTGACGGTCAACCCCGCTTCGTGCCGGGTGAAGAGGAGCAGCCGCCGGGTCAGGGCCGCCCCGCGTTTGACGTGGGCCTCGAGGGAGGCCATTTCCGCCCCCGTGGCGGGATCCTGTCCCTCCAGCCGCTTCCGCAGCAGGTGCAGCGAACTGGTCAGCACCTGGAGCAGGTTGGCGAAATCGTGGGCCAACCCGCCGGCCAGGATGGCCATCGCCTCCATCTTCTGGACTTTGTGCAGATGTTCGTCCATCGCCTTGCGGGCCGTGACGTCGCGGAAGACCAGCAGGCAGGCGGGGGCGCTGCCGTGGGGGAAGGCGGTGCCGGTCACCTCGACGATCACCGGGGACGACGGGCCCCGGGCGAGTCGGAATTCGGTGGGGGCCAGGGCCTGATGGCCGTCGATGATCTGACGGATCCCGCGTTCCGCCGCGTTCTGGCTGTCGGGGTGGAACAACTCCAGGACGGGTGTGCCGATCAGTTCGTCGGGGCTCCGGAACGCCCCGATCCGGGCCAGGGCGCTGTTGGCCAGGACGATGGTCCCATCCTGGCCGATCGCCACGCCGTCCGGTAGAAACTCCACCAGGTTCCGGTACTTCTCCTCGCTTTCCCTGATTTGCCGCTCCCAATGCTCGCGCTGGACGGCCATGCCGATGGCGGTGGCGGCCGCCCGGAGGGCCTCCATTTCGGCCATCGACCAGACCCGGTCGTGTTCGCAGTCATCGAAGCCCAGCAGGCCCCAGGTGTTGCGAACGGCCTGGATGGGAACCAGGGCCACGGATCTGATGGAAAGCCGGCTCAGGAGGCACCGTTCGTCCTGCGGGAAGGTGTTGACCGGGCCGGCGATGTGGCCGCCATCGTCGAGGACCTGGCCCCACCGGAGAAAACCTTCGGTCTCGTAGTGCAGGGACCGCAATTGGGGATGGTGGCGGAGGGGAAGGATGCCGGGGGCGGTCCATTCGCCGTGATGGGTGATGTACGGGGCGCCGTCCGCGTCGAGCCGTTTCCGGAACAGGAACACCCGGTGAACCCCGGCGGCTTGCCCCAGGCAGGCGAGGATTTTCTGCACCTGTTCGTGCCCGTCCGGGGTGATGGCCTGGCCCGAGGCGAAGGCCGCCGCTTCCAGGACCGCGTCCCACCGGGGCAGGGGGCCCCGGCGGGGCCGGTAGTCGGTGAGGTCGTGCAGCGCGCAGGCGATCAGCGTTTCGTTGCCGGCGGCCAGCCGGACCGCGTTGGCCAGCAGGAAAAGATGGCGCCCGTCCTGGCGGAGATGGACCGTTTCCCAGCGGAGCAGCGGGCCCCGGTGCAGGACGTGGCGCAACGCCTCCTGGCAGCGGCTGGGGTTCAAGGCCAGCGAGTCCAGGGGGCGGCCGGCCAGTTCCTCCCGGGGCAGGCCGTACATCTCCGCGGCCGCCGGATTGGCCTCCCGGACGATCCCGTCGGAATCGATTAGGAGCCGGGCGTCCAGGCACTCTTCGAAGACCCGCCGGTAGAGGTCCGCGCGAATGTCCGCGACCAAGGGAGCGGCAGGCGGGCCGCCTTTCCCTGGCGGCTTGGCCGGTCTTTCCTTCCTTCCTCCCGCGGAGGGGAAAAGGTGGTGGTCCTTCGTTTCGGGCATGGCGCGTTTCCCTTTTGCTCGAGCCCCCCGTTGTATCCTGCCGAAGATTCATCAATTCTATGCCGTTCGCCCGGTCTCGGCAACAGGTATTGAGAAGTTGACGAAATATCTTGTTCCAAAATTCGATTTGTAATAAATTCGGGGCATGACGCCCAGCAGAGTTCCCCCGGAGAACTTCGACCCCGCCCTTCCCGTGCCCTGCCGGGAAGGGTGCGTCTATTCGTCCATGGCCGAGAAGATGCACCTCGGGGCGGTCGTCCTGGACCACCGGAAGCAGGCGGTGGTCTTTTCCAACACGCCGGCGCGTGTGCTTTGCCGGAAATTCCTCATCCCCGTGGACTACGAGACGCTGGTGGGCACTTTCCGGCCCGACCAGGACGCCACGGGCATCCCGCTCCCCGAGTCGGAACTCCGGCACCTCCGGGTGGGCAGCCACACCATGGGCTACGTGGTCCGGGCGGCCGGCGGGGACATGCAATGGGTCTTCCTGAGCGATCGCACCGAACAACTCCGGCAGGAAGCGGTCAGTGCCTCCTCGCAGAGCCTGGAGAACCTCGAGCACGTGTTCTCGAGCCTGCGGCACGAGATCGGCAACCCGTTGAATTCCATCAAGATCGCCCTGAGCGTGCTGAAGGGCAACCTCGACCGGTTCTCCCGCGAGAAACTGGAGGAGTACTTAGAACGCAGCCTGCAGGAAGTGAACCGCATCGAGTTCCTCCTGAAATCCCTGAAGCGTTACAGCCGCATCGAGCGGGTCGACCTCCGCCCTACCGAAAGCGGGGCTTTTCTGCGCGAGTTCTGCCGGGAGGTGGCCGCGTCCCTGCAGGACCACGGGGTGGCCCTGGTGCGGCAGGTCCCGGGGGAACTCGGCCGGGTCCTGGTGGATCCCCGAGCCCTGAGCGAGGCCCTGTGGAACGTCATGAGCAACGCCGTGGAAGCGGCCGCGGGGAGGGAAAACCCGGAGATCGTCTTCTCCGCCTACGCCATAGACGGTATGGTCAACATCATCCTCCAGGACAACGGGGTGGGGATACCTCCGGAAAAGGAGCGCTACCTCTTCCGCCCCTTCTTCACCACCAAGCACGGCAAGGCCGGCCTGGGCCTGGTGATCGCCCAGCGCATCCTGGTCATGATGGGCGGGGAGATCCGGGTCAACAGCACCCACCGCAAGGGGACTACTGTCACCATCAGCCTGCCGGAGGCGCCCGATGAGCAACCCTAGCCGCCTTTGCCGCGTCCTGGTGGTCGACGACGACCCCTTCTTCTGCACGGCGCTGAGAGACGGGCTGGGCGGTCCGGACATGGAGGTCCTGGCGGCCCACTCGCGCGCCCAGCTGGAACGCGTGCTGGCGGAACAACCCGTGGACGTGGTCCTCCTGGACCAGCGCCTGCCCGACGCCGACGGCGCCGACCTGTGCGAGTGGATCCTGAAAGAGGACGAGAAGATCAAGATCATCTTCGTCACCGCCTTCCCTAGTTTCGACAACGCTGTGACCGCGGTCCGCCAGGGGGCGTACGACTACCTGTGCAAGCCCTGCCACCCGGAGGAGGTGGATCTGGCCATCCGCCGGGCCGTCCGGGTCCGCCAGTTGGAGAAGTGCGAGCAGGTGCAGGACTACCGCCGGGGCAAGGAGCGGGAAGGAGTCGCCCTGGTCGGCGACGCCCTGGACGGCGTCCGCCGGCTGGCGGACCTGGCGGGGCGCAGCCTGAGCCCGGTGCTGGTCACCGGCGAGACGGGCACGGGGAAGAACGTCGTGGCCCGGCTGATCCACTACCGCAGCGTCGTGGCGGACGGCCCCTTCCTGGTCGTGAACTGCGCGGCGCTGCCGGAGAGCCTGGTGGAGGCCGAACTCTTCGGCTACGAGCGGGGAGCCTTCACCGGGGCCGGCCAGGCGAAGCGGGGCCTGTTCGAACTGGCCGACGGGGGCACCATCCTCCTGGACGAAATCGGGGAAATGCCCCTTCCGCTCCAGGCGAAGCTGCTGAATTTCCTGGACGAGAAAAAGGTCCGCCGGATCGGGGGGGAGAAGTTCCGGACGGTGGACGTCCGCGTGATCGCCGCCACCAACACGCCCATCGAGGCGGCGTTGCGGGCGAAGACATTCCGGGAGGACCTCTACTACCGTCTGTGCGTCGTCCGCATCCACGTGCCACCGCTGCGGGAGAGGGTTGGCGACATCCCGGCGCTGTGCGGCCATTTGCTGGCCGCCATCGCCCCCGGGGCCGCCTTCCGGCTCGCGGCCGAACAACTGTCCGCGCTGGCCCGGTACCCTTGGCCGGGCAACGTGAGGGAGCTGCGCAACGTCCTGGACCGGGCGGTGATTCTGACCGAGGGCCGTGACCTTCACCCGGCGGACCAGCTCTTCCCCGAGCGGGGGGCCTGCCCGCCCGCCCGGCCGGAGGCCGCACCGGCTTCCCCGCTCGCGCCGTTGAGGGCGCAGGAGTGTGAACTGATGCGGCAGGCCCTGGCGGCGGCCGGCGGCAACATCGCCCGCACGGCCCGGGCCCTGGGGGTGTCCCTGTCCACCCTGAAGCGGCGGATCCGGAAGTACAACCTGGCGGCTCCCGGGTCAGATTGAACCGGTCCATTCATTCCGGACGGTCCAACCCCTGCCCACCTCGTTCGGCGCTTGGTTCAACCCCCTTGTTTTCATGATGTGGCGATCCTCCCGGCGGATTGGCGCCTGCCTTGCATAAGCGCCGGTGCACGTGGCTGCCCATGTGACAATCCGACCGGAGGAAAACCATGAACGTACCCAAATTGAGCCAGGCCATCGAGGGAGTGAAAAACGAGTTGGGCGGCGGGATGCTGGCGTGCGATCTCTTCGCCGTGGCAGACGGCCAGTCCATCGCCGGGCACAACACCCAGCCCAAGGCCAGCGCCCTGTTCAACCAGTTGACCGACTACCTGGTCAAGGCCCTGCGCGGTTCCGGCTTCCCCGGCCTCGGCCACTATTTCCTCATCGATATGGAAGGCAACAACATGGTGGTGGTAGTGCCCCTGGGCGACTATCGCATGGGGCTGCTGGTGGACACCAAGAAAGTCCAGCTCGGCCTGTTGCTGAACGTGGTCCTGCCCCAGATGATCCAGGACTTGCGGGCGGCCATGGAGGCCTGAGCACCTCCGGCGTCCATCCGTGCGGAGCCCGCCTTGACGGGGCGACGCCTTTCCGGAGACGGAACGGCAGGGGGGCCATCATGAAGACCTTGTTGATCGTCGACGACGAAGTGTCCTTTTTGCGCAGCCTGTCGGACGGGCTGAAGGTTCACCAGGACCAGTTCCGCGTCCTGCTGGCCCGGAACGGGCGGGAAGCGTCGCGGGTCCTGGAGACCGAACGGGTGGATCTGATCCTCACCGACCTGAAAATGCCCGAGATGGACGGTTTCGAACTGATTCTCCACGTCAACCGTCTCTACCCGACGGTCCCGATGATGGTCATGACCGCCTTCGGGACCCCGCTCATCGAAAAGCAGCTCCGGGAACGGGGCGTTTGGGCGTACCTCGAGAAACCCCTGGACCTGGACCAGTTGGCCGGTGAGCTCCTCCGGATCCTTGCCGTGGGCAGGGAACCCTTGCCGGAGCCCATCTCCCTGATCTCTTTTCTGCCCCTGGTGGCCATGGAGAAGTTGAGCTGCCGCCTGACGGTGAAGTCCCGCGGCCGCCAGGGCTCGTTCGATTTTTTCAAGGGCCGGCTGATCGACGCCGAGTCGCCCGGGGCCCGGGGCGAAGAGGCGGTCATCGCCATGCTCATGTGGCCCCGGCCGCTCCTCGAGCTCTCTCCCGGGGGGAATGGCGAACCGCACGTCCGGGCCTCGCTGGACGACCTGCTCCTGGACGCCCTGTCCCGCATGGACCTGAAGGAGTTGGAAAAAGAAGAGGAGGAACTTGCCCCGGCGCCGGATGAGCCCCCAAACTCCGGACCCGCGGCATCGGCCGGGCCGCCGCCGTCGCCGGCGCCGCCGGACGGGATTCTCCAGGGCGCCATGCGCCGGCTGGAAGAAACCCTGGGCGGCTCGCTGCGGGCGTCGGAGATCACGGGCTCCGGGGAGGGCGCGCCGCTGATCGCCTGCGGCGCCGCCAACGGTTTGTCAGACTTCTGCCGGCAGACGGTGGGCCAGTTCGCCCAGGCGCTGGAGCAGGGCGCCGCCCGGCGATTTGGCCGCTACGTTCTGATCGACCTCCAGGACGGGGCCGCCTTGCTGGTCCTGCGCCAGGAGCCGCTCGTATGGGGCATGGCAATCGACCAGGCGGCGTCGCGGCTGGGCTTGCTGTTGAACGTGGTCATCCCGCAGGCCGTGACGGCCCTGGCGGATTTTTCACAAAGGAGTGCGACATCATGAGGCAATGCTCGAATCGGGAATACCGAAAAACGGCTCGCCCCCTGGCCGGCCTGGCCCTGGCCGGCTGGGCCTGCGCCCTTCTCGGCCTGGCGACCGGGGCACTGGCGGCGGGCGAAAATGGCAACCACTACCCCAACGGCGTCGAGGGCATCAAGGCCGCCTCGGTCCCGCCGCCGGGCGTGTACCTTCGCTGGTACAACTTCTACTACGGGGCCGGCGAGATGAAGGGCGGCGGGGGCGAGGCCCTGCCCATCGGGTTCGACGTGGGCGTCTGGGCCACCGCCCCGCGGGTGGTCTGGATCACCAAACACAAGTTCCTGGGGGCGTTCGTGGGCTTCGACGTCATGCTGCCCATCATCCGGACCGGCCTGAACATCGATGCGCTCCCGTACGACGGTTCGACGCTGGGGCTGGGCGATTTCTACTTTTCGCCGCTGATCCTCTCCTGGCACGGGAAACGCTACGACGCCGCCCTGGCCTACAGCCTGTTCGTCCCCACCGGGAAATGGAGCCGCGGCGACCCTTGCTCCGCGGGCAAGAACTACTGGACCCACATGATCACGGCGGGCGGGACGGTCTACCTGGACGAGGAGAAGAAGTGGTCGGCTTCGTTGCTGGGGCGGTACGAGATCCACAGCGGCCGCCGGGACGAGGACGTGAAGCTGGGCCAGGATTTCCATTGCGAGTGGGGGGTGGCCCGGACGGTGCACAAGACCATCGACGTCGGCGTCGTGGGCTATTGCCAGTTCCAGGTGACCAGGGACCGGGGCCGCGACGTCACCTGGGATCCGGACGCGAAAGACCGGGCCTTCGCCGTGGGGCCGGAAGTGTGCGTATTCTTCCCCAAAGCGGTCTGCTTCCTTTCCGTTCGCGGTTTGTTCGAGTTCGGGGTCTGCGACCGCTCCCAAGGCTATTTGATCGCCTTCACCCTGACCAAGCGGTTCTGACGCCACCCGGGAACGCCCGGGCGGCCTGCCGGGCCGCGACCGGCGCAACACGCGCGGCAAGAGGTATTTGAAACACGAAGCGCACGGAGGCCACGAATGAGAATGGGGCCCGGGAGTTTGCGCTATGACTGTTAGACGAGAAAGCAGTTGTGGTGAAATTTGGTATGTTTGTTAATAAATGCTGGAGTAAGGTAGTGCCCGGCACCTTTAATCTCACTAAAATGAATGATTGGTGCGATTAATGGTCGTGTTTCCCCGATTTCGAGCCCGCGCAGCGGGCTCGCGGTCGGACCCTTTTCCCGTAGGGAATTCATGTCCATAGCCCGTTCGAACGGCCGACGCCCCTGTTTCCCGTAGGGGAATCAACCGGCCAACCGGTACGATCCAGAGGGCCCTGGATGCCTTCCGAACGGGGAATCGTTAAAATATTCTGTTGTTATTGGACTTGATGCCCTATGGGCAAGGAAGCGGCGGGGAAAACGTTCGGGCTATGGACATCCATGCCCTCCGGGCAAAAGTCGGCAAATTTCGAGTCTTTGTGGTTTCACCTTTCCCCCATGCCGAAAGCGGCGGCTCGCCGCCGCACTCCACGGTTTTTGGCCGGCGCGCGCGGGGGATCCGGGTCTAGGCGGTTCCCGGCGACGCTGTCCTGTCCGCGGGGCCCTCGAAGCGCACCAGGACCAGGGTGATGTCGTCGTGCTGCTGCACGCCCGCGAACCAGTCCATGACGTCGGCCAGGATCTCGCTGTGCAGCGTCTCCAGGGGCTTGCCGGCGACGTCCGGGCCGGCCAGGAACCCCACCAGCCGTTCGTCCCCGTAGGGTTCCTCGTCGCGGTTTTCCGCTTCCACGACGCCGTCCGTGTACACGGCCAGCATGTCCCCCGGCTGGAGGCGCACCGTGCCGATCTCGAAATCGGTCTCGGGGAAGATGCCCAGGATGGTGCCCCCGGTCTCCAGGCGCTCCGTGCTCCCGTCCCGGTGCACCAGCACCGGGTTCTCGTGGCCCGCGTTGCAGTAGAAGAGCAGCCCCTCGTCCAGGCAGAGGCGGGCGTAGAAGAGGGTGGCGAACTTTTCCTCGGGCGTGATGTCGAACAGGTGCGCGTTCAGGGCTCCCAGGAAGGTGGTCAGCTGGCGCACCGTACCCGCCGGGGAGCAGGCGTCGCCTTCCAGGGGCGGCTGCGCCCGCGAGGCGCTCTGCAGGCTGGCCATGAGCAGGGCGGCGGAGATCCCCTTGCCGCTGATGTCGCCCACGAGCACGTCCACGGTGCCCGGTGACCGGACGATGAAGTCGTAGAAGTCGCCGCTGACCTCCCGGGCCGGGAAGCACTTCCCGAGCAGGGAAAGGTTCGGGATCTGCGGCAGGCGCTTGGGGAAGAACTCCTGCTGCACGTCCCGGGCGATCTCCAACTCCCGGCGGATGCGCTGCTTTTCCGCCGCCTCGATGAGCAGGGCGCGAACGCTGGTGGCCATGCTGTTGAAGGACTCCGACAGCACGCCCAGCTCGTCCCGCCGCTGGACGGGGATCTCGGCGTTGAAGTTGCCCTTCCGCAGCTCCTGGGTCCCTTTCTGGAGGTTCCGCAGGGAGCGGGTCAGGGCCCGCAGGGTGAAGACGCCGGCGGCGACGGAGACGAACTCCACCACCAGCAGGAAGTACATGAAGAACTGCAGGACGCGCAGGAAGGTCTGCCCGGCGTAGGAGCGCGAGGAGAGGTAGTCCATGACCGTGGCGAAGGGGATGCGCAGGTGCAGGGTGAGGGCCTTGCCGGTGGTGGCCAGGGAGGGGTGCTCCCGGTTGAACCAGTCGGTGGCGTGGATGGTGTCCACCGTGGAGAGCGAGGTGCGGTCCCCCCCGCCGAAGCCCGACAGCATCGAGATGTTGTGGGCGGAGTCCACCTGGGCGGGGGCCGTGGGGGCCCCGCCGAAACCGTTGAAGGGCTTGAAGGAACTCCTCAGCTTGCCCGCCCGGCTGTCGTTCACCTGCCGCTCGATGGTGGTGTAGGAGAGCAGGCCGGCGCTGGTGTTCAGGTACTTGTAGAGGTCGTCTGCGAAGGGGATGAAAACGTCCAGGAAATACTGCGTGCCGTCCAGCTCGAAGAGGTTGTGCGAGTAAACGAAGGCGCTGTTGTGCTTCAGCGCGACGCCCGTGAACGCCGTCTGCTGCAGCCAGTCGGGGAGGTACTCGTTCTGGAAGTCGGCCGGCGGCAGGGAGGACTGGACGGCCAGGTAGCGCATGTGCCCCGTTTCATCGAGGGTGTAGAGCATTATGTGCACGGAAGGCAGGTCCGGCGCCCGCTTTTCCACCGTGGAGCTGAAGGCGTAGTGCAGGAAGGCCGAGTCCTCCCGGGCTTCCGGGTTGTCGGCCACGGTCTTCATGAGTTCGGAGCTCAGGCTGTCCAGCCGGTAGCCCAGAGCTTTCATCTCGTTGTCGTAAATGAAGATCGACACGTTGACGAAGAAGAAGTAGAGGGTGATGACCGAGATGATGACGATGGTAAGCAGCGGGATGATGCCGGCCAGGACGTAGAACAGCAGGATGCGGCTGCGGACCTTGTACAGGGCCTGGTCGCGGAAATAGCGGTAGAACTTGATGACGGCCCAGGGCAGGGAGAAGAGGAGCACCGGCAGGGCCATGGCCGAGAGGAACGCCCCCAGGGCCGCCCCCGTCCAGTTCAGGACGGAGCCGGCGAGGTAGAGCAGCATGCCGGAAAGGAAAACCGTGGGCATCCAGCCCAACCAGCCCGACCGCCTGTTCGGAGGCTTTTCGGGCCGGGGGGCGGCCGGCGCCGGGCTGGGGGAAGGAGCGGGGGCCGTCATGGGCGTGGCTCCGGCAGACGGGCGAAAGACTGCAGTTGCCCGAGGAACGGCTGGGGGATGGGCACACGGGCGCCCGCGGCGGAGAGGGGCATGTGCAGGGTCTCGCCTTCCGCCACGCGGTGGCCGGCCTCGTCGGCCAGGCGGTAGTTGAACTGTACCAGCCGGCTGGTGATGCGGACGGCCGCCGTCGTCAGGGAGAGCAGGTCGTCGTAGGTGACGCCCCGGTGGTAGCGGCAGTGCGCGTCGGCGACCATGAGGAAGATCCCGGCGTCTCTCTCCATGTCGGCGTAGGTGAAGCCGGCGGCGCGGCAATACTCCGTCCGGCCCGTCTCGAACCAGACGAGGTAAGCGGCGTGGTGGGCCACGCCCATGCGGTCGGTCTCCGCGTAGCGCACCCGGAACTCGGTTCGCACCTGGCGGGCTTCCACGGTGGGGGCGGGGCGTCGCACGGGTCACCTGCCCGGGGTCCCGGGCGAGCCCGGGGCCTGGGGAGCCGGAGTCGGAGAAACCTCGGGCCGGGCGGCCCGGGGCGGGTCGGCCAGGACGTTTTTCCGGGCGACGTAGGGCTGCAGCCGGGCCGGGATGTCCTTCGCGGGCGGCAGGGCAGGGACGGTGGCGGCCGCCTTCAGCCGGGCGGGCTCGAAGAACGTCCTGGCGAGAAGGGGGACGTCCTCGGGGATGAGGGCGTCCATGGGCCGCCGGTAGGCGTTGTCGAACGAGTTGCCGAGTCGGAAGGCCTCCATCTCCACGGCGGTTTCCAATTGGCCGGACGGGTCGGCCGCGCGTTTTTCCATGGCCTGCCCCCACGCGGCCTGGTCGGCCTCCAAATCGTTCAGCCCGTATCGCACGGAGGAAAGCGACTGGAAAACCTCCATGACGTCCGCGACGATCTCGGGCCAGTACCCGGCCGGCCCGTAGCCGCGCACGCGCAGGTCGCCGCGCAGGGCGCCCGCGTCCAGTTGCGTCTCGAAGCGCCACTCCGGGCGCCGGGCGGCCAGGTCCTGCAGTTTTGCCCGGAGCATCCGGGCGATGATCCAGAGGGCGGGGTAGTCCTCGTGCTTCCGCTTGGTGCATTCGGCGCCCACCACGACGGCCGCGTACCCTGCCTCCGGCGTTTCCACCAGGGACAGGACGGCGTTGTCCGGGTTCGGCGGGGCGAACTGGGGCGTGAGCGGCTCGCCCTTGACGAGGGAGCCGAAGGACTGGATCAGGAAGGAGCGGAACCGGTCCTCGGGAAGGTCGGCCTGCAGGCGCACGAAGATCCGGTTCGGCATGACGGTCCGGTGGAGGAGACGGACCATGTCGTTCAGGGCCAGTGCCCGGACCGCCGCGGAAGTCCCGTGGGGGTTCCGCCGGTAGGGGAAGGGCGAGAACAGGACCTCGTGGAAGGCGCTCTCGGCCTGCCAGGCGGGCGCTTTCTCCCGTTCGGCGATTTCGGCGGCCAGCCCGTCGCGCAGCGAGAGGAAGAGGCGTTCGTCCCAGGTCCGGGCGGAGAGAACCCGGCCCATGGCTTCGCCAAGGGGCTGGAGCAGGGCGTTCTCCCCCCCGGCGGTCAGCTGCACCGTGTCGTTGGTCACCCAGAGGTTCAGCTCGGGGGCGCCGGTCCCGGCCTGCAGCGCGCCGATGGCGGCCTCGGCCCGGATTTTTTCCAGCAGGTAGCGGCCGGCGAGCAGCGTCAGCCCCTCCTGGCCGAGGGGGTCATAGACGGCGCCGTGCTGGGAGACCAGCACCAGGGTGAATTTCGCGGCGCCCCGGGCCGGCAGCAAGCCGCCCGCCAGCCCGTTCAGCAGAATGGTCCGGGCGACCGGCACGAGTTCGGGGGCCTGCTGGGCCGGGCCGAAGGCGGACAAGGCGGCGCAGACCGCGAGGAGGGCGGCGAGCCGGGCGGGGCGGAGAGGCTTTGCGGGGTAAGCCTCAGTGAACATTGCCGTTACCCGTGGCTTCGAAGTGGGAGAACTGCATGGTGAAGGTGCCGCGCCCCTGGCTCAGGGTCCGGATGGCCCTGGCGTAGCCGAACATGCTGGAAAGCGGCACTTCCGCGTCGATGACCGAAATGACGCCGCGGGGGGAGATCCCCACCACCTGGCCGCCCCGGGCGCCCAGGTCGCCCACGATGCCGCCCAGGTATTCCTCCGGGGCGACGCACTCGACGCCCATGATCGGTTCCAGCAGGAGGGGGGCGGCTTCCTTGACGGCCCGGGTCACCGCCTGCAGCGCGGCCGCCTTGAGGGCAATTTCGGTGGTCTGGCCTTCCCGCGTCTCCACGCCGAGGAGTTCCACCAGAACGTCCACGAGCGGGTAGCCCATGAGGGCCCCGCCGTAGCAGGCGTCCCGCAACCCGGCTTCCACCGCTTCCCGCAGCGCGGCCGGCAGGAGTTCCACCCGCGAGAGCCCCTCGAAGCGGTTGCCGGTTCCCCGGGCGAGGGGCGACACGCACACGGAGACCTTGGCGTAGAGGTCCTTGCCGCCGACCTCGTGCTCGAAGACGGCGGTTCCCTCGGCCTCCCCGTCCACCGTTTCGCGGTACACGACCTGGGGCTTGCCCACGGACACTTCCAGGTCATACTCGCTCTTCAACCGGTCGACGATGACCTCCAGGTGGAGCTCGCCCATGCCGGAGATGATGGTCTGGCCGGTGTCCGGGTCGTCCCGGACCGAGAAGGTGGGGTCCTCGTCGGCCATCTTGCGCAGGGTGTTCTGCATCTTGTCCAGGTCG
>CAYTBK010000094.1:0-16289 GCA_964436005.1 uncultured Acidobacteriota bacterium | reverse complement strand
CGGTTATGTCCTGCCACGTCATTCGGTTATCTCGTTTCTAGCTCAAAAACTTCGGGCTAAAGCCCGCGCCACGAAAGAGAGTGGTGGCGCAGGCTTCAGCCTGCGCAATGTGCCCGAAGGCGATACGGAACTGGCAGTGCGAGAGGCTCGGGAATACGTCGCGCAGGCTAAAGCCCGCGCCACGAGAGAGGTGGTGGCGCAGGCTTCAGCCTGCGCAATGTGTCCAAAGGCGATATGGAATGGTCCGGGCGTTGGGCTCGGGATTCCGTTGCGCAGGCTGAAGCCCGTATGTGATTTTCCTGCTGGAGGATAGGATGACAGAGGCTTTCTACCGCCGCCGGCTGCCGCACTGGGTGCCCGATCGCGCCGTTTTTTTCCTGACGTGGCGATTGGAGGGCTCCTTGCCGAAACAAGTCGTGGAACGGCTCCGGCAAGAGAAGCGGCGGATGGAGGAAGAGCCGGGGCGTCCCGGAGAGTCAGCGGAACAGCGGGCCCTCCGCACGGGCAAGCGGATTTTTGCGCGTTGGGACAAGGCCCTGGCCGATGCCCTGCACACCAGGGAAAACGCCCCTCGCTGGCTGGGCTTGGACAAAGTGGCGCGGATCTTCGTTGAAACAGTGCGGGAAAAGCAGGATGACTTATTCCGCCTCCACAGGTACGTCATCATGCCCAATCACGTCCATTTGCTGCTGGAACCGGCAGCCGATCCGATATCCGGGCTTCCGGTGGCATTGCAGCGGATAACCCAGAATCTGAAGGGGGCGTCTTCCCGCCGGGCCAACTTTGTCCTGGGACGGACGGGCCCTTTCTGGCAGGCAGAGGGCTTCGACCACTGGGTGCGGGATTCTCAGGAGCACGAGAGGATTGTGGCCTATATCGACGACAACCCGGTGAGGGCGGGGTTATGCGGAAAGCCTGAATCCTGGCCATGGGGCAGCCTTGGGGAGGAGGCAAATCGTTAGGCTGTGGCGCAGGCTTCAGCCTGCGCGATGTGCCCGAAGGCGATGCGGAAAGGCCCGTGCGTGGGACTCGGGATTCCGTTGCGCAGGCTAAAGCCCGCACCACGCCCGTGCGTGGGGCTCGGGATTCCGTTGCGCCGGCTAAAGCCCGCGCCACGTCTGGGTATGAGGCTCAAGATTTCGTCGCGCAGGCGGAAGCCCGCGCCACGAGGAACAAACTTGGCAGAGCCCTCTTTCTTTCCGCCTGTTTTTATTGCAGAATCGAAATGTCCGAAGGACTGTTCCCATCTCTTGGCGGGAGACAGCGGCGGCATGCGATTCTTCTTCAAGGCAGGTTCGGCGGTGCGGCGCGGGCGAAGCCCGTTGCGCCCGGTCTGCGCCGCGCTCCTCTGTTGCCTCCTGTGGTTCTTCCCCCAGGCCCGGGCCGCGGATGCGTCCGAAGCCGACCAGGACGTGGTGCCCTTCGACCACTACACCCAGTACCAGGGCCTTTCCAGCAACTCGGTGCAGCGTCTTCTGCAGGACCGCCGGGGCTTCGTCTGGGTCGGCACCAACGACGGCCTCAACCGTTTCGACGGTTACCGTTTCAAGGTTTTCCGACACGACGAGGCCGACCTGGGGTCCATTTCGGACAACTGGATCCATTCGCTCTGCGAGGACAGCCGGGGGAACCTCTGGGTGGGCACCAGCGCCGGCCTGGACCGCTACAACCGCCGGACAGGGACCTTCGAGCATTTCCCCCACGACACGACGGGAAGCGGCGACAAGGTCGTCAACCGCGTCAACTCCATCCTGGAAGACAGGTCCGGCCGTCTCTGGATCGGCACCGAGATGGGCGTCTACCGGTTGGACCCGGTGACCCGGCGCTTCACCGGCTTCCGCTGCGACCTGGGGCGGAGCTTCGGGTCGGCGGAGCAGCACGCCGGCCTCCTGGCCGAGGGGCCCGACGGCAAGCTCTGGGTTTCCTCCCGACGGGGCCTGGTGCGCTTCGACCCGGCCAGCGGACGTTACACCTTTTTTGATTTCGGCACGACCCGGGACGGCTCCCCCCGGCGGGTGGTGGTCTCCGCCATCCGGCCGGCCGGCGGCGGAGGTTTCTGGGTGGCCACCGACGGCGGGCTGTTCCGGTTCGACCCCGCGCTGGGCCGGTATACGCCTTTCCCCCTCGTCGTGCCGGGCCTGGCCGCCGACCCGAACGACAGTAGCCTCAACGACCTCGTGGAAACCCCGGCGGACGGGCTGTGGGTGGCCTCCCGGGGAGGACTGTACCAGGTGGGAACGGACGGGCGGGTGCGCCTCCACCGGAGCGACCCGGCTTCCTCCCACGGCCTAAACCACCGCATCGTGAGCTGCCTGCTGATCGACCGGTCGGGCGTTTTGTGGGCGGGCACCTACGGCGGGGGACTCAACCTCATGGCCGCTGACCGGTTCCGGTTCCGGGCCTGGCCTTTCCTGCCCGATTCGCCCCGCAGTCCGGCCGACTGGACCGTCTGGTCCTTCGCCGAGGACGGGGAGGGGAAACTCTGGGTCGGCACCCAGGGCGGGCTGAACCGGTTCGACCCGGCCAACGGAATCTTCGAAGTCTGGCGCCACGTGGAGGGGGATCCCCGCTCCCTGGCCGACAGCGACGTACGAAGCGTCCTGCCGGCGGAGGGCGGCTGCGTGTGGGTGGCCACCCGGCAGGGGGTGAACCTCCTCCACCCCCGGCGGGGCGTGCTGAAGTGGTTCCACCGCGTCGGCCCGGATCCCCGCGGCCTCAGCGACAACTTCGTGCGTTGCCTGTTCCGGGACAGCCGGCAGAGGATCTGGCTGGGCACGAACAACGGCCTGAACCGGATGGACAACGCAGTGAAGGGCGTTTTCCGCAACTGGCAACCGGCCGGGTCCACGCCGGAGCGCCTCCTGTTCGAAGTCCGGACCATCGTGGAGGACGCCCGCCGGCCGGAGATCCTGTGGCTCGGCACCTCGCAGGGGCTGTTCCGCTTCGACACGACGACGGAAACGCTGGACCGGGTAGAATGGATCCGGGACGGCCGGCGCTCGAATGCGATCCGCGAGTATGTCTTTTCTATCCTTCAGGTTCCCGGCGATCCGACTGACGACCTCTGGCTGGGGGTGCGCGGGCAGGGCCTCCTCCGGGTGAACAGGCGCACCGGGGCCTGCCGGGCCGTGACCACGCGGGACGGTCTGCCCAGCGACGATGTGTACGGGCTCCTGAGCGACGGGCAGGGGGGATTGTGGCTGGGCACCAACAACGGCTTGTGCCACTACGTCCCCGCCGCGGGGGCGATCCAAATCTTCGACGCCACCGACGGCCTGCCCTGCAGCGAGTTCAACGCCGGGGCATGCTTCCGCAGTTCCGACGGCCGACTCTACTTCGGCGGGATCAACGGCTATCTGGGCTTTTTCCCGCGCGTCCCCAGCTTGCGGTCAGTCGCTCCCCCCGTAGCCATCACCGGCTTCGAGGCGCAGGGGATGCCCGTGGCCGTGGCGGGAGACATTTCGGAGCGGGAGGAGATCGAGCTGCCCTGGAACCTGCCCTCCTTCACCCTGTCCTTCGCGGCCCTGGACTTCTCCACCCCCCGCCGGAACCGGTACGCCTACCGGCTCGAGGGGGCCCATGACGAGTGGGTGCCCTGCGGGGCCCACCGGGAGGTGACCTTCGCCAACCTCCCGCCCGGCGTCTACACCTTCCGGGTGAAAGGTTGCAACCCGGCCGGCGCCTGGAACCAGGAGGGGGCGGCCCTGCGCATCGTCATCCCGCCGCCGTTCTGGCGGACCCGATGGGCCTATGCCCTGTACGCGCTGGCGGGCGGCGTTCTGCTGGCGGCGGGGCTGGCCTGGTGGGTGCGGGCCCGCACGGCCGCCCTGCACCGGCGTTTCCTGGAGGAGAACGTGCGCCGGCTGAAGGAACTGGATGAACTGAAGACCGGTTTCCTCAGTGTCGTTTCGCACGACCTGCGCACCCCCATCACGTCCATCGTGGGGTTTGCGCACTTGCTCAGGCAGAAATTCGTGGACCGGATCCGCCCCGCCTTGCCCGAAGAGCAGAACACGCAGCGGGTGGCGGAGGTGATCGTGCGGAACGCCGAAATCATCGAGTCGGAAGGGAAGCGCCTGGTGGGCATCATCAACGACCTGCTGGACCTGACCAAGCTGGAGTCAGGCAGGATCCAGCTGGTTCCGGAGGCGGTGGACATCCCGACCCTCCTGGCCCGGGCCGGGGAAGTCACGGCCATCCTGATGCAGGAGCGGAAGCTGGCCTGGCGCCTGGAGACGGAGGAGAACCTGCCCCCGGTCTGGTGCGACCGGGACCGCATCATGCAGGTGGTGGTGAACCTGGTGTCCAACGCCGTGAAGTTCACCGAAGCGGGCGGCGTGACCGTGTCGGCCCGACGGGAAGGGGCCGAGGTGGCCGTGGCGGTGGCGGATACCGGCAGCGGGATTCCCGAAAACGAGCTGGACAGGATCTTCGACAAGTTCCACCAGGTGGAGGGGCAGCGCAGCACTTTCCTCAAGGGCACCGGCCTGGGCTTGCCCATCTGCCGGGAACTGGTGGAACTGCACGGGGGGCGCATCCGGGTGGAGAGCCGGGTGGGCGAGGGGAGTGTCTTCCGCTTTACCCTGCCCGTCGCCCCGTAGGCGCCTTTCGCCGAACGGCGGACCCTCGTTCCGCGGAAGGCACACAAGAGTCAGATGTCGCGCAAGGCTGAAATTATCAATAAGTGATAAGAATATTATCGATATCTTGGGAGGCCGTCCAGGGGGAAGCCGGGCGGCCTTTTCGCTTTTTGGCCGTCAGGCGTGCGGCTTTCCGGCGGGGTTGCCTGCTGGCACTGCCGGACGAAGGCGGAGACGAACCCGTCGACTTTGTCCTGCTGCTTGCGGGGGAGGGTGGACACTTCGTCGAAGACAGGTAGGAAATTCTACCATTGATCTCACTAATTAACTGTGGGATAAATGGTTGCAATCGTTCTGCCGCCGTTTCGGGCGGTGCGGGCCGCGGCGCCAGGGCGCCCTCGCGTCGCTATTCCCCCGCGGGAAAGGCCGCCTCGACCTGCGCCTCCGTGCCGCCGTGAGAGCATCGGGCGGGGTTGGGAAGTGCACCTTTTTTGCCAGTTGCGATAGGAGTTTGCGGCATTGCGACTTTGCGCCCTGGCGTTGAAATTTGCCCGGGGGGAATTTTTAACGCAAAGGCGCCAGGCCGCCAAGAAATGCTGGCTTCAGGCAGTGCCTGCCCGGCACCTTTTTCCTATTTTCTGGCAAGAGTGCTGAGCGCAGGTTATCATGTCGGCTCTGACTTCCCTTTGCGGCCGTCGTGATCGTCGTGTCGCCGACGGATTGCGGGCGCACGAAGCGGCGCTGTCGGCGCCGAATCCATGAGCCCAGGCAGCATGCCTGGGGCGGAGGAGACCGAAATCGACCGGGCGGCCTGCCGGGCCGCGACCGGCCCAACCCGCGCGGCGAGTAGTATTTGAAACACGAGGCGCACGAAGTCCACCAAGGAGAACGGGGCTCTGGGCATGCGTTTTCATGACGGGTTGAGGGGAAATCCGTTGAGGGGGAAATCGGTATGTCTGCCAGAAAATGCAGGCTTTCGGTAGTGCCAGGCACCTATTTCATCCGAATGGAGGTGGAAATGACGATTCTTTCTGCTACCGATGCCAGAAAGAGCCTGTACCGGCTCGTCGACGATGTGGCCGCTTCGCACGACCCCATCCAGATCGTCGGCAAGCGCCACTCCGCGGTGCTCATCTCGGACGACGATTGGCGGGCGATCCAGGAAACGCTGTATCTTCTTTCCATACCCGGGCTGCGCGAGTCGGTCCGGGAAGGACTCGCCTGCCCGTTGGAAGAATGCACCGAGAGCCTCCCGTGGTAGGTTGGAGACTGGTTTTCACGCGCCAGGCACAGAAAGACGCGAAACAGGTCGCCCGGTCCGGTTTGCGGCCGCAGGCGGAAGACCTTCTGGGCATCCTGGCCGCAAATCCTGACCAGAACCCGCCGCCGTACGAAAAGCTCGTCGGAGACCTGGCCGGGGCCTATTCCAGAAGGATCAGCATTCAGCACCGCCTGATCTATCAGGTACTCGAAGACCTCCACGCCGTCAAGATCATCCGGATGTGGACGCATTACGAATGACGCCGCACAAATCCATTTTTCCTTGACGGGAGTTTTGCTATAATCTGCGCTCTGATGGAGACGAGCGCCCATGATCACCGGTTACAACATCGACGTACAGTTTGAAGGCGTGACCTACCATGTCCAGACCGAGGACATGGGGATCGACCTGAAGCGGATCATCACCCACGTGTTCATCGGCGGGGCCATCCTGTGCTCGAAGAAGACCGACTACAGCCGCCACCTGATCCACGGGTACGACGAGAAGAAGATCAAGGAGCTCATGGACGAGCAGCACCGGACGGTGGTCCGGATCATCCAGGCCGGCAAGCTGGACGTGCTGCGCCGCAAGATCGACGAGAGCGACGAGCCGGACCGCGAGATGTTCCCCGTCCCGCCGCCGCCCCCGAAGCCCGCCCCGACGCCTTCCGCCGGGGCCCTGGCCGGCCCGGGCGTGGACTACGCGCCCGTGGCGCCGGAAAAGCTGGCCGCCCAGGCCGACGCCTTCCCCCCGTCGCCCGAGGAGCGCCGGGCCGCGGCCCAGGCCGGAGCCCCGCTGCCGCAATCGGAAGAGGTGGAGCTGACCGTGGAGCGGACCGAGGCCCCGCAGCGCAACACCCTGGGGTCGCTGCTCAACCGCATCATCCAGCGCGCCGGCGCGCCGCGGAAGCTCAAGATCGACGTCGTGGCCGGCACCGAAATTGTTTCGGGCCAGCCCTCCGTCATGCGGATCTTCACCCGCGAGGCGGAGTCCGGCAAGCCTGTGCCCGACTGCAAGGTCACCATCAAGGTCATCGGCATGACATTCCGCCCCGTCATCCATACGGGGCATACCGACGGCGAAGGCGTGTTCACGCTCAATATCGTGATCCCCGATTTCACCACCGGGCAGGCGGCCGTGATCGTGCAGGCCCAGTCCGAATTCGGTTCCGACGAACTCAAGCTAAAAGTCACCCGTAAAGGATAATCCAATGTTTCTCAGCATGAAGCAGGAGGTGGAGCTCGCTGTCCGCCGGGCACTGGCCGTGGCGTTTCCACCGGAGGCGGCCGCCGTGCCGCTGGCTTTCCAGGCGCCGACCCGCCCCGAGTTCGGCGACATCTCCGCCACGTTCCCCTTCGACCTGGCCAAGACGCTCCGCAAGGCGCCGGCCCGCATCGCCGCCGAGTTCATCGCGGCCTTCGAGGCGCCCGCCGGTGTGTCCAGGGTCGAACCGGCCGGCGGCGGATACGTCAATTTCCACATCGACCGCGGCCAACTGTTCCGCCGGGCGGTGGAGTCCCTGCGGCAGGGGCGGCTGCACCCGGCTTTCTCCGCGGTGCCGGGCAAGGCCATCGTGGAGCACACCAACATCAACCCCAACAAGGCGGCCCACGTCGGGCACCTGCGCAACGCCGTGCTGGGCGACTCCCTGGTCCGCCTGATGCGCTTCCACGGCGAGCGGGTGGAAGTGCAGAACTACCTCGACAACACCGGCGTGCAGGTGGCCGATGTGGCCGTGGGCTTCCGGCACCTCCTGGGCCTCTCCCTCGACGAGGTGAAGGCCCTGCCGGGCAAGTTCGACGACGTCTGCTGGGACCTTTACTCCAAGGTGGCCGAATTCTACGAGAAGTCCGAGGAAAACCGCAAGCTGCGCTACGACGCGCTGCACGAGATCGAGCAGGGGCACGGGGAAATCGCCAGACTGGCGGCCTACGTCTCCGACACCGTGGCCCGGGCCCACCTGGCCACCATGGCCCGGCTGGGCATCAGCTACGACGTGCTGCCCCGCGAAAGCGACATCCTCCACCTCCAGTTCTGGGACAAGGCCTTTGGCCTGCTCAAGGAGCACGGCGTCCTCACCTTCGAGACCGAAGGCCCCAACGCCGGGTGCTGGGTCATGAAGTACCTCAAGGACGGGGCCGAGGACGTGAAGATCATGGTGCGCTCCAACGGCACCGTGACCTACACCGGCAAGGACGTCGCCTACCAGCTCTGGAAGCTCGGGCGCCTGGGGAAGGATTTCTTCTACCACCCCTACGCCCGGCGCACGGACGGCGAGTGGACCTTCGTCACCGACTGCCAGGCCGCGCCGGCCGGCAGCGCCGGGTCGCCGGCCTTCGGCGGCGGCGACCGCGTCTTCAACGTCATCGACATCCGCCAGTCCTACACCCAGAACATCGTCTACGAGTGCGTGGCCCGCCTGGAAGGGGAAGAGGCCTACCAGAAATGCGTGCACTTCTCCTACGAGATGGTGGCCCTTTCCCCGCGCTGCGCCCAGACCCTGGGCTTCCAGCTGACCGAGGAAGAGAAGTCGCGCTCGCACGTGGAAGTCAGCGGGCGGCGCGGGCTGGGCGTGAAGGCCGACGAGTTGATGAACCGCCTGGAGAAGCGGGCCGAGGAGGAGGTGCGCAAGCGCCACCCGGAAGAAAAGGAAGAGGTCACCCAGGCCATCGCCCGCGACATCGCCGTGGGCGCCCTGCGCTACTTCATGGCCAAGTTCACCCGCAACTCCCTGCTGGTGTTCGACCTGGAGGACGCCCTGAACTTCGACGGCGAAACCGGCCCCTACCTGCAGTACTCGGCCGTCCGCGCCGCCAACATCCTCCGCAAGCACGCCGAAGCGCACGGTGAGGACGTCTCGGCCTCGGAGGCCCGGCTGCCGGACCTGGCCGGCGGGCTCGGCGAAGGCATGCCCGACGACGTGTGGGACCTCTTCTGCGCCATCCTGAAGATGCGGGACTCGGTGCGGGCCGCCCTGGCCGGTCGGGAAATCGCCACCTTCGCGCGCTACCTTTATGTCCTGTGTCAAAAGTTCTCTTATTTCTATAACCAGCACCACATCCTCGGCGAGGCGGACGAGGCGCGGCGGCTGTCCATGCTGGCCCTCGTCCACATGTACCTGGCGACCCTGCGCGAAGGGCTCGGCCTGCTGGGCATCTCCGTCCCGGATAAGATGTGAGGTGCGCGGCGAATGAGTCACTTCTGCCCTGAACCCCGCCGCAACGCGCGTTTCGCCGTCCTGCTGGCCCTGTTGCCGCTGCTGGCAGCGGCGCTGTCTGCGCAGGCCGTCTTCAAACCCTCGATGTTCGCCCCGGACGACTTCATCCGGCTCCGCCAGACGCCGCCGCTCGAACACCTGCGGATCTACCAGCGGATCCTGCCGCTGCGCACCGCCGAGATCGTCAACCTGGTCCGCTACCGCCGCTATCCGCAGCTGGACGCCAAGCTCGAAGAACTGAGCCAGATCATGGCCTGCGTCATGGAGGACGTCGACCTCTGCACCGGCGACACCGCCAACCGCCAGAAGCCCGAAATCCGGGAATTCACCAAGGCCGTGCGCCTGTCGCTGGCGCGCCTGAACGGCGCCGTGGCCGGGCTGCCGGAACCCATGAAGGGCAAGCCCGCCCCTGTTATCAAACGCGTGGACATCGTATTCAACGTACTGCAGAGCTTCATCAACCCGGGAGCGAAGTCATGAGCCAGTCGGCGAACGGAAAACCCCTGCCCATCGTGGCCATCATCGGCCGCCCCAACGTGGGCAAATCCACCCTCTTCAACGCCATCACCGGCTCCCGGCGGGCCATCACCGGCGATGAGTACGGCATCACCCGCGACCGCCTCTACCGCGAGGCGGAATACGACGACAAGCCGTTCCTCCTGGTGGACACCGGCGGCATGATGCCCGGCGAGCAGGACGTGATTCCGCGGGAGATCGTGCGCCAGGCCGAGACCGCCATCGCCGAGGCCGACGTGGTCGTTTTCGTGGTGGACGCCCAGACGGGCCCCACGCCGCTGGACGAGGAAATATTCGCCCTGATCCGGAGGTCGGGCAAGACGGTGCGCATCGCCGCCAACAAGGTGGACATCTTCCGCAAGGCCGACGACGCCCTGACCTTCTTCTCCCTGGGTGTCGACGAGGTCTTCCCGGTTTCCGCCGAGCACCACCGGGGCCTGGACGAGCTGCTCGAATCCGTCACGGCGGGCTTCCCCGTGGTGACGGAACGGGAGACCTCGGGCGTGATCCGGGTGTCCGTGGTCGGTCGGCCGAACGTGGGCAAGTCCTCTCTGGTCAATGCCCTGCTCGGCGAGGAGCGCATGATCGTCAGCGACATCCCGGGCACCACCCGCGATTCGGTGGACTCTATGCTCGAGGTGGAGGGCCGCCAGATCTGCATCGTGGACACCGCCGGCATCCGGCGCAAGGGCAAGACCCACCTCCAGGCCGAAAAGATCTCGGTGATCCATGCCCGCAAGCACATGGAAAGCTCCGACGTGGCCCTGCTGCTGCTCGACCCCGTGGAGGGGGTGACGCACCTCGACGCCGCCATCGGCGGCTACGCCCAGGATTCGGGCAACGCGGTGATCCTCTGCGTCAACAAGAGCGACCTGATCCCCAGGGGGGAGGAGGCCATCCAGAAGCTGCGGGACCAGGTCCGCCAGCGGATGAAGTTCCTCGACTACGCGCCGCTGCTCACCTTCTCCGCCAAAACCGGCCGGAACCTGCACACCATCTTCCCGGCCGTGGCGCACGCCTGGGACTGCCGGAACCGGCGGGTGACCACCGGCGACCTCAACCGCTTCTTCCAGGCGATGCTGGACAAGAGGCGCATCGAGGCGCTTTCCACCGCCGACGTGGGCGTCAAGTACCTGACCCAGGTCGGCACCGCGCCGCCCCGCTTCGTGTTGTTCGTCAACCGCGGGAAAAAACTGCACTTTTCAGAAAAGCGCTTCGTCGAAAATCAGTTGCGCGCTTTCTTCGACTTCTACGCCAACCCCATCTTCCTGAGGGAGAAATCCTGATGGCCAGACGCAAGGGCGATCGGCCGCTGCGGGTCCTCCTGACCGGCGGCGGGACGGGCGGGCATGTCTACCCGACCCTCTCGGTGTTCGACATCATCAAGGAGCACTGGAAGATCGAGAAGGTGCTCTACCTGGGGTCCCGCGGGCGGGCCGAGGAGCAGATCGTCCCGCGCTACGGCATCCCCCTGGCCTTCACCCCCTGCGCCCCGCTCTTCGGGTTGGGGGCGTGGAAACTGTTCGTCTCCCTGGTGGTGAACTTCTTCGGCACCCTGCGGGCCTCGTGGCTGCTCCTCCGCTTCCGGCCGCACATCATCCTCGCGGCGGGCGGCTACGTAAGCGCCCCGGCGGTTTTCGCCTCGTTCCTTCTCCGCCCGTTCCTGAACCCCGTGCTGGTCATCGACGAACAGAACGTCGTCCCCGGGCTCATGAACAAGCTGGCCTCGGTGTTCGCCCGCGTGGTGCTGGTCAGTTTCCGCGAAACGGCATTTTTCGTCTGGAATTCGAACTGCGTGCTGACGGGCTACCCGGTCCGGCGGGAATTCCTGGACGGGCCGGAAATGAGCGAGGCCCGGCAGGCCCTGGGCATTCCGGAGGGCCGGACCGTTGTCACGGTCTTCGGCGGGTCCATGGGCGCCCGGTCCATCAACCGCCTTCTGGCGGAGGTGTTCCCGGAACTGGCGACCCGGCGGAAGAACCTGACCGTGTTCCACTCCACCGGGATGGCCAGGGGCTCCTACGAGGCCTGGGCCGAGACGGCGGAGCGCTTCCGGGCCAACCTGCCGCCGGGCACCGCCTGCGCCGAGGAAGGGGAGGGCCTTGTCTTCACCGCGGCCGAGGCGGGCGTGGAATACCACCTGCGGCCCTACATCCACGACATGGCCCTGCACCTGCGCGCCTCGGACCTGGTGGTCTGCCGCGGCGGGGCCGGCGCCCTGTCGGAAGTGATGGCGCTGGGCAAGGCGTCCCTGGTCATCCCCAAGCGCGACCTGCCCGGCGACCACCAGGAGCTCAACGCCATCAACCTGGCCTCGGCGGGAGGCTGCGAGACCGTCTTCGAACGGAAGACCGGCGCCGGCGTCGACTACGTGGAGGCGGAAGAGTTCGCCTCCGTCTTCTTCGGTCTGCTGGACGACCCCGCCCGGCGAGCGGACATGGCGGCGCTCGCCCGCGACCATTTCCCGGAAGGCTGCCGGGAGAAAACCGTGGCCACTCTGCGCAACCTCATGGACGAGCAGCCTTTCACGACGATCCAGGAACTCGAGGAGCCCGAGTACGTCCGGCTGCAGAAGCAGGTGGACAACCTGGTCCGCTTCCTGCTCCGGCAGCCCGCCGACAGTTTCTACCACCGTTTCTACTCCATCCGGATGGAGGAGTGCTTCCGCTCGAGCCAATGGGACACCGTCAACAGGGGCGTGAAGCTCTGCGGCGGACTGCGACGCACCGACAAGATCCCCGTCCTCCTGGAGCTGTTCCGCAAGGGCAACGGCTTCCTCCGGCGCAACGTGCTCACGGCCATCATCCACATGAAGCACGAGTTTCCGGAACTGCGGGACCTGGTCATCCGCGCTTTGCAGGACAACTATTTCGAAGTCCGCAGCGAGGCGGTGAAGCTGGCCGCCGCATTCCACGAAACCATGGTCCGGGAGCCCGAGATCGCCCACCTCATGTGCCGCCGGATGCACAACCCGCTGGAGCGGTTCGACGTGCGGTACTGGTGCATCCGCACGCTGCCCCTCTTCGTGTCGCTGGACAGCTACTTCCGGCTGACCCGGAAGTACCGCTTCGCCCGCAACGTCAAGTTCCGGGAAGCCATCCTCGAGGGGATCGGCCAGGCCGTGGACATGGGGCGCATCCCGAAGAGCCGGGGGGGGGACGTCCGGGTGTTCCTCAACGACTTTCTGGTGACCACCTCGGGTTTCGACCCCAAGTTCAAGATCCGCAGCACGTACCGGGAGCTTACCGACATGCTGGAGCGGACCGGGGGCAAGAAATGACGGCGCCCCGCAATTTCAAGGCGCAGGCCGCGGCCTGCCTGGTGAACACCCATGTATGAACTGGTCATCAACCTCCTGGCCAAGGCCGACATCAACCCCGGTTTTCTGCGCATCTTCGAGTACATCACCTTCCGGGTGATGCTGGCGGCCGTGACGGCGCTGATCTTCGAGCTGATCTTCGGGCACCGCCTGATCGTCATGCTGTACCGGAAATCCTTCCGGGACACGGGGGGCGATTTCTCCTCCATCGATTCGACGTCCAAGCGCGGGACGCCCACCGGCGGCGGGGTGATCTTCATCTACGGCACCCTGCTGGCCGTCTTCCTCTGGGGGCGCCTGACCAACCCCCACCTCTGGATCGTGCTGACGGCCTTCGCCTGGTTCGGCATGGTGGGCTACATGGACGACCTGCAGAAGACCCGCTTCAAGTCGTCCCTCAGCGGGCTCAGCCAGCTCGGCAAGACCGTCCTGCAGTTGGCCTACATCGTCCCCTTCGCCCTGTTCTTCGTCTACGCGGCCCAGCCCTTCAACCCCATCCCGACGGAGTTCCGCACCGCCCTCTTCCTGCCCTTCGTCAAGCACCAGGCGCTGCCGGTGACCATCCCCCCGGCGCTCTTCGTGGGGTACATCATCTTCGCCTTCTTCTCCATCGTCAACGCCGTCAACATCACCGACGGGCTGGACGGCCTGCTCACCGGGCCCTCCATCATGAGCCTCTCCCTCTACGGCATCTTCGGCTACATCCTGGGCAACGCCGTGCTGTCCCACTACCTCTGGTTCCCGACCTTCCCCGGGGCCGGCGAGATCGCGGTCTTCTGCGGGGCCCTGGTGGGGGCGCTGTTTGGGTTCCTGTGGTACAACACCTACCCGGCGGAAGTGTTCATGGGGGACACGGGCTCCCTGGCCATCGGCGGCGCCCTGGCGTCGCTGGCCTTCCAGACCCGGCAGGAACTTCTTTTTCCCATCGCCGGGGGCCTTTTCGTCGCCATGATCGCCAGCTCGCTGATTCAGGAGAAGATCGGCATGCGCCTCGGCCGCCGGATCTTCCTGCGGGCGCCGCTGCACCACTCCCAGACCCACAAGGGCGTGGCCGAGCCCAAGGTGGTCATCCGCTTCTGGATCGTTTCCATCCTGCTGGCGATTCTGGCGGGGCTGTCCATCAAGCTGCGCTGAGCGCAGCCCGAATTCCCGGGAGGTCTGGCCGATGAACGAGTACGAGACCAGGAAAGCCATCATCGAGACGGGGCGCCGCTGCTGGCTGCGGGGCTGGGTGGCCGCCAACGACGGCAACATCAGCGCCCGCCTTTCCGACGACGTGATTCTGACCACCGCTTCGGGGCAGAGCAAGGGCTTCCTGACCAACGAGATGATCATCGCCGTGGACCGGCGCGGCAATGTGCTGGAAGGCGCGCTGAAACCGTCCTCCGAGCTCAAGATGCATTTGCTGGTCTACGACCGGCGGCCGGACGTGCGGGCCGTGTTCCACGCCCACCCGCCCTGCTGCACGGCCCATGCCGTGGCCGGCCTGCCCCTCTCCGAGTGCGTGCTGCCCGAGATCGTGGTCACGCTGGGATCCATTCCCCTGGCCGGGTACGGCACGCCCAGCACCTCCGAGGTGCCGGATTCGCTCCTGCCCTACATCGACCGGCACTCGGCCTTCCTCCTGCAAAACCACGGGGCCCTGACCACCGGCAAGGACGTGTTCGACGCCTACTACCGCATGGAGTCCATCGAGCACTTCGCCCACATCCACATCCTCTCCCGGCAGCTCGGGAACGTGACCGTGCTGACACCCGAGCAGGTGGAGAAGCTCATGGCCATCCGGGCCACCTACGGCCTGGCCGGCGAAGCGCCTCCCTGCGTCGCGGCCGGGGGCCAGTGCCAGGCCCGCGTCCGCCGGGACGGGCCGGCGCCCGCGCCGGCCGGGCGTCTCCAGGAAACGGCGGGGGACGAGGCCCTGGTGGACCGGGTCACCCAGATGATCCTGGCCCGCCTGGGCGAACGGAAGTTTTGATTTTATTCCTTGTTGGCGATGATTTCGCCGTTCCAGAGCCTGCGCAGGAATTCGCCCGCCGGCAGGACCAGGATTCCGTCGTCGCGCAGGCGGGGGCGCTCCTCCAAATTGACGATGATCCTCTGTTTGACCTCGGGATGATCCATGATCAGGTGTGTCAGCCCCTTTCCATGTTCCGGCCTGAGACGTGTCGAGGCTTTCACTTCCACGGCCGCATCCATGTCTCCCAGGATGAAATCCACTTCAATGCCGCTGGCCAGGCGCCAGTATCGGATCGGGTAACGAAGCTCGGAATAAGCGGAGTGAGCTTGCAACTCGTGGCTGATCCAGTTTTCGAAGGCCTTCCCGAAGGAAGGGTGGCCCGGTTCCATCTTCCCTCGCCGGTTCATTTGGTTTACGGAGCCGACGTCCTTGAAATAAAACTTGGGTGCCCGGATCACCCTGCGTTTCTCTTTCTCCGTGAATGCCGGCACGTAGTACCCGAGCAAAGTGTCGACCAGGATTTGGTAATGTTCATGCACGGTCTTGGCCGAGACGCCGCACTCTCGGGAAATGTTTTCGCAATTGACGATTTCGGTGTCGCTTAGGGCTGCCGCCCGGAGAAAGTCATGAAACGAGGCCAGATTGCGCACCAGGCCCTCTTGGGCCACCTCCTCCCGGAGGTAGTCTTCGACATAGGCACGCAGGCGTCGCCCGGGATCGGCCATGGCATAGTGGGCGGGCAGGATGCCGTGGTTGACGAATCGCCGGCAATCGAAGTCCGGGCCCGCTTCCGCTGAAACGAGGCCGAACATCTCGAAGCGGACGGCTCTTCCTCCCAAGAGATTGGCGTGGCCGCGCCGCAGTTTGCGCGCACTTGAGCCACAGAGGCCGAAGACGAACCCGTCGTCGGTGATCAGGCGTTGCACTTCGTCTAATAGCCCAGGCAGTTTCTGCACTTCATCGATGATTACCAGTTCGGGGCGCCTGGCCATGGCGTGCAATTCCTCGCCCAGCAATTCCGGGTGACGGAGCAACCGTGTGAAGACCCGGTTGTCCAGAAGATCATAGCGCGGCGAAGCAGGAAAAGTGGTTTTGAGAAATGTTGTTTTCCCGCTCTGCCGGGGGCCCCACAGGAAGAAGGATTCCTTTGTATTCTTGAAAATGGGTATTCTTCGCTGATACATTCCGAACCTTTACTTCCGTTTTGCATGATAATCCCACACGGCACTTCGGAATGTCAACAACAACCTGAATGCCCATTTCCACAAGTATGCCAAGTGAATAGGTTGTGGGTCTCCTGGATCAGGATCCGAACGAAATCGACATAGACCCGCCGTATACTGTTCGTCCCTGATACGCCCCGACCGGGCCAGGGACGGGCGCTCAGGCTTTTTCGTAGGTGGAAGGCAGGGCGGGCGCAAGGCGGCTGCAGCCGCGGC
>CAYTBK010000093.1:0-16608 GCA_964436005.1 uncultured Acidobacteriota bacterium | reverse complement strand
GCCTCGACCGCCTCAGCTTCATGAGCCGCTTCTTCGACGGCAAGGCCTTCGAGCGTTTCGGCGGGCGCTGGCTGCGCGGGCCCGTCATGGCTTTTTTCCGCCTGTACCACGCCCGGGTGGCCCGCCGGGTGCGCCGCCGCCGCCTGGGCTGGATGCCGGAGGCGGCCCTCATCGACCGCCTGCAGGGCCTGTACGTGGACCAACTGCACAAGCGCTCGCTCAAGAAGTAGCCCCCTCCTCGCCGCACGCGAAACCGCGAAGCGCGCGAAGCCGGCCGGGGCCGGCCGCGATGGCAACCGCGGCCTGACAATACAGCGTCTTTTGCATTTTCTTTTTCAGTGGTATTTGCGCCTCTGTGGTCGAGCCATCGCCTTGTTTCCGCATCTGACGGTAGACACGGCCGGCCGGCTTGCCTATAATGTTGGCCCGATCCTGTCGCCCCAAGGAGGCACGTCCATGAAGGAAACCCTGCAGAAAATCGCCGCCCTGCGCGAGTTAGGCGTGAAGATGAAGAACACCGACTTCCTGCTGACCTGGGAGAAGTCCGACCGCGAGATCGCGGCCACGCTGCTGTGCGCCGGGATCATGCGCGATCTGTACGAGAACAACGTGTCGCTGCGCGTGTTCGACTCCGGGCTGGCCATCTCCCAGTTCCGCGACAACTCCACCCGGACGCGGTTCTCCTTCGCCAGCGCCGCCAACATGCTCGGCCTGACCGTGGCCGACCTGGACGAGGGCAAGTCCCAGATCGCCCACGGGGAGACCGTGCGCGAAACCACCAACATGATCTCCTTCCATTCCGAGATCATCGGCATCCGCGACGACATGTACCTGGGGCTCGGCCACACCTACATGCAGGAAGTGGCCCAGGCCGCCGAGGACGGCCACCGGGAGGGCGTGCTGCACCAGCGGCCCACCCTGGTCAACCTGCAGTGCGACATGGACCACCCCACCCAGTCCATGGCCGACCTGGCCCACCTCATCCAGCACTTCGGCGGGGTGGAGAACCTCCGCGGCAAGAAGATCGCCATGACCTGGGCCTACTCCCCCAGCTACGGCAAGCCGCTGTCGGTGCCCCAGGGGATCATCGCCCTGTTCAGCCGCTTCGGCATGGACGTCGCGCTGGCCTACCCGGAAGGATACAACGTCATCCCGGAGATCGAGACCGTCGCCGCGGCCAATGCCAAGGCCTCGGGCGGGTCGTTCACCGTTTCCTCCTCCATGGCCGAGGCCTTCCGCGACGCCTACATCGTCTACCCCAAGTCCTGGGCCCCCTACCACGTCATGCAGGAGCGCACGCCCCTGCTCCAGGCCAACGACCGGGACGCCCTGAAGAGCCTGGAGAAGCGCTGCCTGGAGAACAACGCCCGCTTCCGCAGCTGGGAGTGCACCGACGAGAAGATGAAGCTCACCCGGGGCGGCCAGGCCCTGTACATGCACTGCCTGCCGGCCGACATCACCGACGTCAGCTGCTCCGCCGGCGAGGTGTCGCGCGCGGTCTTCGAGCGCTACCGCGTGGAGACCTACAAGGAAGCCAGCTGGAAGCCCTACACCATCGCCGCCATGATCCTGCTGTCCAAGACCGACGACGCGGCCGGCACGCTGGAGCGGCTGCTGCAGGGGAACCAGGCGCGCGTCCGCCTGTCCTGAGCGCCGGCGTCTTTCCTGAAATGAACGGGCCGTCCGGCAGCGGACGGCCCGATTTTTTTCCGGTCCCGCCTTACGGCGTTCCCGGACCGCCGGCATCTTGCCGGCATCCGCACCAGGGGGCGACTCGCGGCCCTGAACCGGCTGCTGCTGAGAGTTGACGCACAACAAGGGGCATGGTTTTTGACCCTGGGCCGGCTGGAAGCCGGCGCTCCCCCGGACCTGTCCGCACCACCGGCCTCCCCTTCTTACTTCTTCTTTGTGTAGTTTGCCTTCGTGTTTTCTCCCCCCTCGGCCGCGACGCCCGCGATTTCGTCGCGCAGACTGAAGTCTGCGCCACCTCAGAGCAGCAGCAGGCTGAGGGCCATGACGGCCATGCCCGTCACCACCCCGAGGATGGAGAGGTGGTGCTCCCCGTACTCCCGGGCGGTGGGCAGCAACTCGTCCAGCGAAATGAAGACCATGATGCCGGCCACCCCGGCGAAGAGAACCCCGAGGAGCGTGGGCCCGAAGAACGGGCGCAGCAGGAACCAGCCAGCCAGGGCGCCCACCGGTTCCGCCAGGCCGGACAGGAAGGACCAGGCGAAGGCCTTGCCCCGGCTGCCGGTGGCGTAGAAGAGGGGGACCGAAACGGCGATCCCTTCCGGGATGTTGTGGATGGCGATGGCCACGGCGATGGCCAGGCCCAGCCCCGGGTTGCTCAGGGCCGCGGTGAAGGTGGCCAACCCCTCGGGAAAGTTGTGGATGCCCACCGCCAGGGCCGTCAGCACGCCCATGCGCATGAGGTGGCGCTCGCGGCTGCCGGCGCTGCCGTCCATTTCCTCCACGGTGTGCACCTCGTGGGGGTTCTCCACGGCGGGCACCAGACGGTCGATGACGGCGATCAGGGCGATGCCGCCGAAGAAGGCGCCCACGGCGGCCCAGTGGCCCCCTTTGGCCCCCAGGTCGGCGGCCAGGGCGATTCTTGCCTTCTGAAAAATTTCCACCAGGGCCACATACACCATCACCCCGCCGGAAAAACCCAGGGCGAAGGAGAGGAAGCGCCGGGACGTCCGCCGGGTGAAGAAGGCCAGGGCGCTGCCGATGCCGGTGGCCAGGCCGGCCAGGAGCGTCAGGGCGAAGGCGGTCCAGAACGAGCCGCTCATCGGGGAACCTCCTCTCGGGGCGGGGCGGTCGGTTCGGCGCAACCGCGCTCCCAGATCACGCGCAAGCCGAGGAGGGACAGGAAGGGGTCGTAGCGGTCGAAGATCGGCGTGGCCTGGGACAGGATGTTCAGCAGGCCCCCGGTGGCGATCACCGACGGCTTTTTGCCCAGTTTGCGCCCCATCTCCCCGACGATGCGCTCGGCCGCCCCGGCGAAACCGTAGACCACGCCGGCCCGCAGGGCGTCGACGGTGTTCTGCCCCATGACGCTGCGGGGCGTGGCCAGGTCGATCTGCGGCAGCCGGGCCGCCTCGGCGAAGAGGGACCGGGTGGACGAGATGATGCCGGGCGCGATGGCCACGCCGGCCAGGCCGGGGGTTTCGTCCACGGCCAGGAACACCGTGGCCGTGCCGAAGGCGGCCACCACGGCGGGCAGCGGGCCGCTCGAAGCGGCGCCCGCCGCCAGGCAGATGATGTCCGCGCCGACCTCGGAGGGCATGTCCGCCCGGATCGCGATGCCCGTGTCGGTTTCGTGGCTGACCACCAGGCATTCCGTTTCCAGCACCTTCTCCACCGCGCGCTTGAGCAGCGGCTGGAGGGGCGGGACGACGCAGGAGATGGCCGCCCCGTCGAAATGGCGGGGCGCCAGGCGGTCGCCGATCAGGACGGAGCGCAGCAGGACCGCATACTCGTCGGACGTCTTCCGGGGGTCCGTGGCCAACCGGAAGTTGGCCACCAGTTCACTCCCCTGGTAGACGCCCAGCTTGATCTGGGTGTTGCCGCAATCCACCGCCAGGAACCGCGCTTGCTCATTCATCGGGACCTCCAGAAGGATGGGGGGGCACCGGGCCGGAGGGAACGGAGATGCTGTCGGCCAGGTGGAACGAACCGTCCGGATCGCAGCGCACGACGTCCAGGCGCAGGCCCTGGCGGCCGGCCCGCAGCTCGCAGAAGTGCAGGAAACGGACGGCGGGGCCGTCGAACAGGTCGGGGTAGGACTTCCCCCGCCCGTCCAGCGCCAGGGAGTGCCGCGGTCCCCCGCCCCCGCCCGAGACCACGAAGTGGGCCCGCCCCTGCCGGAAGTGCTCGTAGGCGTGGGAGTGGCCGCTGAAAAAGAAGGCGGCCTTGGGGGAGCGCTGGAAGGGTTCGGCGAAACTCTCCCGCACCCACCGGCTGCTCCCCACGGAGCGGTTGTTGGAGTAGGGCGGCTGGTGGCTGGCCGCCACCAGGAAGCGGACCCCCGGGTCGGCTTCCATTTCCACCAGCGTCCGGGCGAACCACTGCCGCTCCTCCTTTTCGTCCTTCCGGGACATCCAGAATGTGTTTCCCTCCAGCAGGAAGAACCCGACTCCGCCGGCCCGGAAGGAGGTCCAGGCGTTCGCCCCGAAAAACGGAAAGCGCTGGTGGAAGGGCCGCAGGGCCCGGCGCCCCAGCCCCCAGTGGTCGTGGTTGCCCGGGACCGGAAGGACGGGAATCCCCTCCTCGCGGACCGGCTGAAAGATGCTGTCGAAGTGCCGCCAGTGGTGCCGCGACATCCCGCGGGCCGTCAGGTCGCCGAGGTGCAGGACGAATCCGGGCTGCCGCCGGGCGATTTCGCCCACCAGGCGGCGGGTGGAGGCGGCGTTGTTCTCCCGCCAGAATTCCAGCCGCGTGGGTTTCTGCGTGTCGCCCACCACGGTGCAGACGATATCGGAATCCCGGATGCCCTCGGGCCCCTGGTACCCGAACCCGGAAGGCGTCGCCCCGGACGCCTTCATCGGCGATGGCGAAACGGTCACGGTTACTCTCCGGGCCCGCGTTGGCTGGACTGGCCGTGTCGCCCGGCCCCCGGCGACACGAAGAAAACGCATTGTATACCATTCACCGCGTGACGATCGCCTTTTGGATCAGGATCGCGTCCCGGGGGTCGATTCGGCTGTCCTGGTTGTAGTCGGCGCCCAGGCTCTCCGGCTGCGTCAACCGGCCGTTGGCGGCCAGGTGATGGGCCAGCAGGGCCAGGTCCAGGGCGTTGACCGCCTTGTCCCCGTTCACGTCGCCGCGGAGCGGGAAGATCCAGACGCAGTTGCTGGACCAGGCGGAAGCCGCGCCGGACCGGGGCGCGGCGGTGACCTGGAAGGTGTAGTCACCCGGTTCCACGGCCGTAGTGACCGGGTCGGAGACCACCCACACCGTGGCGTTGGCGTCGACGTCGGTCAGCGGTTGCGCCAGGTCGTAGGTCCCGCCGTTGTTGGCGTAGAAGGCCCAGTTCAGGGGGCTCGCCGGCGGATGGGGGTACTCTGCCCGCAGGTCGGTGGTTTCGGTCACGTTGCGGATGTTGTGGGAAAAGGCGAGACGCTGGCCGTCGGGATGGGCGTCCAGCTTGAACCAGTTCCCCTCCACCACCAGGGCCGTCGCATCCTTCAGCGAGACCTGGCCCGGCCCGAGGCAGGTGATGCAGGGCTCCTCCATGCCGCCGAGCGGGACGAGGGCGGCGCCGGAGAGCCTCGCCGCCCGGTGCAGCGCCGTCAGGACGAAGGGGTTGACGCCTTCGTAGCAGATGTAGCTCGGGAAGACCTGGTTTTCCGCCGATTTTTCGAACAGCAGGTAGAGCAGGAAAGACCAGCTGCCGAACTCCGGGAAGATGTCGCACCGGTCCTTGACGAGGGGCGCCTGCGCCGCCAGCGGGACCCACATCTTGCCTTCGGGAGACGGGAACTGCGTTTCCAGGGCGTTGGCATACCGGGGGGCCAGGGCCAGCTTGGCCTTGAAGCCGGCCTGGACCTCCCAGGAGGCGGACATCTCCAGCCAGGAGTACTGCGGCGGCCGGTCGGCCAGGACGGCGGGGCGAACGCCGCCGGCGAGGCCTTCCACCGCGACGGTGGGCGCCTGGACGGCCAGGAAGATCTGCCCGGAGACCAGCGCGTCGGAAATGGCCTGGCAGCCGGAGGGCGACATGGTGGCCTCCCCCGGGAAGAACTGGCTGAACAGGTAGTACTCTCCCTCCGCATTCCGGTTTCCGGCCTGCGGCAAGGGCGAGGTTGCCCTTGTCTCCGCCTCCGGCGCGCCGTCGTCGATCCTCGTGGATTTGACTTTTGTCGTCACGACGACAGGGTCGCCCCGGATGATTTTCCCTTCCTGCTCGTAGGAAATCTGCGTGATGTTCAGTCCGGTCGAGGCGTTATGCTCGGGGAAGTTGTAATTGATGACGACTTTCTTGTCGACCGGGTTCTTCCATAGGTAGGGCGGCGGGCCTTCCGGGTTGGACGGCGCGGGGTCGAACCGGATGTTCGTCAGGTTGAGAAAAGGCGGCTGCCAGGAGACGGTGTAGTCGACGCTAACCAGTTCGATGGTGTGGATTTCCGTTGACCCTTCCCCGCCCGGGGTGAAGGTGCTGTCGGTGAACACGACGCTCTCCATGCCGTCGGGATCGGAACCCGTGACCGGCTGGCGGAAGGCCGTTTGACCGGAGAACAGAGACTTCTTGCCGAGAATCTCCATCACTTTCTCGATGTTGTTGGAGGTGTCGCAGGCCTGGATGGCGAAGAAAACCGCCGCCGCCGCCAGACTGTTAGCCGCCCACAGGGCGAGCCTCCCGACTTTGGGCCGCCGGGGGAAAGACGGCTGGGCCGGCATTTCGGCTCCGTCCTGCGGAATATATTGACAAAGTTCGAGTTCCGACATTTTTGGGGCGGCCATTGTGTTCCCTCCTTGCCATGACGTGGCGGCGAACGCGAGAGCGGAAAGCGAGGGTACCGGCCAAACTGCAATGTCCCGGAAACGTCCCGTCAGCCACCTGTCGGCCTGCCACCGCCGCCGGACGGATGATCCGGCCGGGCGACGCCCTGTTTTCGCTTTTCCACCTCGTCTATAGCACGGTTCGCCCATTTCCACAAGGAGCGCGTGCCCCGGTCTGGCCGAAATGATCGGCGGGAGTGCTCCCGGACACAATTCCGACGGCTGCGGCGTTGCCGCCGCCGGGCCAACGGTGGTATCCTCGGCCGGAGGTTCACCATGGGCATCCTGGTCGTCGGCGTGTTCCCGGCCCTGCAGCGCACCCTGCGCGTGGACCGCCTGGTGCCGGGCGGCGTGCACCGCGTCCGCGCGGCGGAGGAGTGCGCCTCGGGCAAGGGCGTCAACGTGGTCCGGGCCCTGCGGGCCCTCGGCGTGCCGGCGTCGGCCGCGGGGTTCCAGGGCGGGGCGACGGGCGAACGATTGGCGGACCACCTGGCGGCGGAAGGCTTCCCCTGGGAAGGGGTGCTGACGGCCGCCCCCACCCGGATCTGCCAGACGGTGCTCGACGAAGCGGCCGGAACGGCCACCGAACTGGTGGAGGAAGCCCGGCCGCCGTCCGGGGAGGAATGGGCGCGGCTCGACGCCCTGGTCTCGGCGGGAATCCCCCGCTGCAGCGCCCTGGTGATCACCGGCAACCTGCCCCCGGGGGCACCGGCGGCCTGGTACGCGCGCTGGGCCGGGCTGGCCGCGGCCGCTGGCCGGCCCGTCCTCGTGGACACCGGCGGCGAAGCCCTGCGCGCGGTCCTGCCGCAGCGGCCGACCCTCGTCAAGCCCAACGCCAAGGAACTGGCTGAAACGCTGGGCCGGGACAGCGGCTGCGCCGAAAGCCTGCCCGCCTCCGCCCGGGCCCTGGTGGAACGGGGCGCGCGCTGGGCCGTGGTCACCGACGGCCCGTCCGCCGCGGTGCTGGCCGGTGCGGGCGGAACCGCCCTCTTCCGCCCGCCCGCCGTGCGGGCGGTCAACCCCATCGGGGCGGGGGACGTCCTGACCGCCGCGCTGGCCGCCGCCCTGGCCGCTGGGCGGGATGTCCGGGAAGCCCTGCCCCGCGCCCTGGCCTGCGCCTCGGCCTCCTGCCTGGACCCCCGGCCCGGCCGCTTCGACCCCGCCGTGGCGGACCGCCTGCTTTCCGGTTGAATCACCTCGTGTTGATCGCGAATCCTGCGGGAAGATAGAAATCCTCAACGCAAAGACGCCAGGACGCCAAGGCGCCAGGGCATCCCCTAGCATCATCGCCAGTCATTCATCTGTATTTTATGTATTTAATAATACTGCTATTTGGGAAACAATGAGCATCGCAACGGGGATTTCCCGGGTCTCTCCCGGCGGAAGGCATCGTCTGCAGAGAATCGACCGGCTCCGCAGAAGTGCTTTGACTATCGGATTTGGATCTGCGTCCAGATATCGGCGCTTCGTGCATTCGTGGCTCATCGTGGTTCATCGCCGGCGGGAAGAACGCAGCGGGAACCGGAAGCAGAGGCCGGCCGAGACGAAGGCGGAGGTCACCCCGCCGCCGCGGTCCGCCCCGGCGGCCACGTCCAGCTGCCAGTCGCAGCCCAGGGCCAGGGCCACCCCGGCGTCGAAGCCGTTCGCCGCCGGCAGCCCCGGCTCGTCCCACCCGTACCACTCCCCGTAGGCGCTGACGCCCCGCCCCAGGTCCTTGCCCAGCGAGGCGGCCCAGTACAGCGTGCGGAACCAACCCGCCTCCCCCAGGCGGTCCCAGGCCAGGGCCGCCGACCCGGCCAGGGAAAAATCGCCGGGGAGATCCAGGCCGACGGGGACAGACAAGCCCAGCGACCAACCGTCCTCCTCCAGGCCGACACTGCCCGTGGGCAGCCCGCAGCGGCCCAGCAGACAGACGGTCGGCCGCGCCCCCCGCTGCTCCAGCACCCGCCATTTTCCGCTCAGTTCCAGCCGGCTGCGCCCGAAACCGTCGGCCGCCTCCGCTTCGCCCCGGGCGCAGGACCACTGGCCCGTTTCGGTGGACAGGCGCACCTCCAGCCGGTCCGTCAGGCCGAAGCGGACCAGGGTGAGCGGGCCCGTCCAGGTGTCGACCCGGATGCCTCCGCCGTCCTCGCGGCAGAACTGGAAGCCGGTCTCCACCTGCAGCCAGCCGGGGAGCGCCAGTGACGTGGAATCGCCCTGGCCCGGCCGGTCCGTCTCCAGGTCCGGCGCCTCGCCGGACTGCGGGAAGACGGCCGGCAGGAAGGCGGCCGCGGTCAGCAACAGAAAAAGCCAGTTTCTCATGGCGACCCAACCTAGGCACCGGGCCGGCCCCGGACGGCCCCTGGAGTTTGGCGGAAATGCAGTGCGCTATTCCGAAATCGAGCCCCGCATGCGGCGACGTTCCGCGGGAGGCCGCATCGCCACTACAATTCCACGCGCCGGACGACGGCGGCGTCGTCGCGCTGGACCGTCCGGTGGTAGCGTACCGCCGGCGAGCCGAAGAGCATGGCGTAGTAGACGTGGTCCGGGGGCAGCCCCAGCAGGGCCTTCAGCCCGGGCGCGTTCTCCAGGACCATCTTCAGCAGGCCCCACCACACGGTGCCCAGGCCGGCGCTCTGGGCCAAAAACTCGAAGTAGGCCAAGCAGAGGGGCACGTCCTCGCCGGCGCAGAGGGCGTCGGGGGGCGCCGACACGACGAGGGCGTGGGGGGCGCCCCGGAAGATCATGGCGAGGGCGGCTTCGGGCGCCGCGACCGCCAGTTCGCGCAGGAAGGAGTAGCGCGCCGGGAGGTGCGGCAAGGGCCCCCGCAGGGCCTCCAGGCAGCGGTCCTGGAACCCTTTCATGACCGCCCGGTCGTCGATGAGGGTGAAGGCCAGTTCCCGGGCGTTGCCGCCCGTGGGCGCGTTGGCCAGCGACCGCAGCAGCCGGTCGAGCAGCTCCCGGGGCACGTTCTCGTCGCGGTAGTGCCGCACGCTGCGGCGGCCGCGCACGAAGCGGTCCATCTGCTCCAGCGTCGGGAAGGAGCCGGGGCCCAGCGGCAGGCTGCGGTCGGGGTCGCGCCCCAGGATGCCGATGGCCCCCGCGGGGCAGACGGCCAGGCAGTGCTGGCAGGCCAGGCACTTCTCCTCGTCCGCCGGGGCGATGGAAGGAACGCCCTTTTCCGGCCGGACAATGATGCGGGTCGGGCAGTCCTTCACGCACCAGTCGCAGCGGGTGCACCGTTTTTCGTCCACTCGGAAATTCAGCATCGCATCACCTCGCAAAGAACGGTTGGTCGATTTTCCGCAGTGTAGCACAATCTCCGCGGTCGGGGACTCTCGCGTGCGGCGGGGCTTCGACGTTTGGCGTGCGCCGCGCAGCCCGGCGGAGCGGCGCGGGCACCGCCCGGGCTGGTGCGCTCCGGAAGCCTGCGCGCCTGGCGAAAGCGGCGCTGCGGCAACCTCCGCGCCGCACTCCAGGAGAAAGGACCTTGGCGTTGGGGGGGAAGCGGTGGGGTCCCCCGGCGCCCCCCGCCTTCCCGGCCCAGAATATTCCGGAGCGCAGCGCCCGTTCCGGTTGTACACTGGTCCCGTGCCGTCCGGGCGTTTTTCCCTTCGCGCCCTTCGCGCCTTCGCGTGAGGGCCGATTCCGGCCGGACGGGGAGGAAACCGGTGCGCCTTCCGCTGAAACGGCTCCTGATCGGCCCCCGCACCCGCTGGCGTTTCCTGCTGACGCCCCTGTTCCTCTATGCCGCCTTGTGCCTCTACGCCTTCTTCTTCGCCGACTCCCTGCTCTTCCATCCCCCGGCGCCTTCCTACCGGACGCTCCCCGGTGCGGTGGCGCTGCGCACGAGCGACGGGACACCCGTGTACGCCATCTTCCTCGAGGCGCCGGCCAGCCGGCGGACGGTCCTTTACAGCCACGGCAACGCCGAAGACCTGGGGAGCGTCTACTCGGCCCTGGCCGTGTTCCGGCAGGCGGGCTACTCGGTGCTGGCCTACGACTACGAGGGCTACGGACGCAGCGGCGGGTCGCCTTCCGAAGCCGCCTGCGAGCGGGACATCGAGGCCGCCTACGCCTGGCTGGTGAACCACCGGCGGCTGGACCCCGCCGACGTCGTGGTCTACGGGCATTCGCTGGGCAGCGGGCCTTCCCTGTACCTGGCCACCCGGCGCCCCGTGGGCGGCCTCGTGCTGGAGGGGGCCTTCACCTCGGCCTTCCGCGTCGTCACTCGCTGGGCGGTCCTCCCCTTCGACCGCTTCCCGAACCTCTCCCGCGTGGGCCGGGTGCGCTGTCCGGTGCTCGTCGTTCACGGAACGCGGGATTCCGTCATCGGCTTCCACCACGGGGAAGCCCTTTTCGCCGCGGCGCGCGAGCCCAGGCGCTTCCTCCCGGTGGAGGGGGCCGGCCACAACGACCTGTTGACCAACCAAGGCGAGCGGGTCCTCGCCGCCATGCGGGACATGTTCCCCCCCGTTCCGCCCCCCGCCGCCGGCGGGAAATAGCGGCGTCCCCCCGGAAAAGGATTGTCGGCCCGCCACATCTGCGTCAAAATATGCCCGGCTCATTTGGTAGAAAACAAGGGAGGTTCCCATGCCCGTACGCGCGTTTGGCCTTGCGATGCTCCTGCTGGCACTGGCGGTGGCGGTCCCGGCGGCGGGGGACTGGGTCCCGGCCTCGGGCGGCGACGTGCCCCGGAACGCCTTCCGGGCCGGCCAGGAAGCAGACGGGACGCCCCTCTACATCATCCGGGCCCCGTACCGGAATGGCACCTGCCTCGGGAAGGTCAATCCCAGTCACAACAACGCTTACATTTCGTACGGCGGCCACGAGATCCCCGTGCGCGACTACGAGGTCTACGCAGGCTCGGGACGCTGGGTGCCGGCATCGGGGGGGGACTGCCCCCCGGGCGCCCTCCGCGGAGGCCGCGAGGACGACGGCACCCCCCTCTTCGTCGCCCGCGGGCCGTACCAGGGCAGCCTGACGCCGGGCAAGCTCAACCGGCAGTTCCGGAACGCCCTGATCCCCTACGGCGGCCGGGAGGTTTCCCTGCCGGACTACGAGGTGCTGGTGGCGGACGGCGGAAGCGCTCCCGACTGGAACCGTGACTGGGCCCGGGCCGCGGACGGCGAGGTGCCCCGCGGGGCCTTCCGGGCCGGGCGGGAAGCCGACGGGACGCCCCTCTACGTCATCCGGGCCCGCTACGCCGGCGGGTTCTGCCCCGGCAAGGTCAACCCCGCCCACGGGACGGGCTACATCTCCTACGGCGGAAAAGAAATCCTTGTGGAGGACTACGAGGTCTTCACGGGCACCGGCCGCTGGGTGCCGGCCTCCGGCGGCGGTTGCCCGCCCGGGGCGGTCCGCGCCGGCCGGGAAGCCGACGGGACGCCCCTCTACATCGCCCGCGGCCGCTGGCAGGGCAGCCTCACCCCCGGGAAGCTCAACCGGTCGAACCGGAACGCCTGCATCCCGTACGGCGGTGAAGAGATCACCCTGTCCGACTACGAGGTCCTGGTGGCCGACGACGATGACGACCGCTGAAGCGGCGGGCCCGCCGGGAGGAGGGCATCCACAAGAAGGTCAACGCCCTGGCCCAGGCCCGGTTCTTCATCGGGTAGCGCGGGCGCTCCTTCGCGGGCGGCGAGCGGGAGCACCGCTCCTGCCAGGTCAGGAACGCTTCCCGCCGGTTTTTTCTTGCGTAGGGCAAATAAAGGAATTACAATTCAACTTCAGTGTCAAAACGATTTTTCCTGACAGGTAAGACCATGAAGCGCTGTGCCTTGCCCCTGGTACTGTTGTTTTTCGGCTGCGCCCACATCTTCTGCCAGGCGTACGCCGATCTTCCCGTCGACTCCCAGCTCCGGATGATCCTGACCGCCCTGAAGTACCGGAACGACTTCCTGCCGGGCCTGAAGGACCGGATCCGGATCGGCCTGTATTACGCCAACAGCAGGGAGGGGATCGTCTATCGCGACGAAATGATGCGGGTGTTCGCCGAAAAGTACCGGAACAAGACCTTCTTCGGGGTCCCCGTGGAATTGGAGGCGTTCTGCGAGGTGCCGCGGTTGGGGGCAAAGCCCTTGCACCTGCTCATCGTCGGGGACGGCTGCCAGGCCGAAATCGGGCAGATCCTGGCCAGAACGGCGGCGCTGAAAGCCGTGACGGCAACGGGGATCACCAGGTACCTGAACTCCGGAATATCGCTGATCGTCGGCGTCCGGAACGGCAAGAGCTTCCTGGCCGTCAACGTGGAAAACGCCCGCCGGGAAAACTGCACCTTCAGCCCCGGTCTGCTCCAGTTCGCCATCCTGGTGACCGGCCATGAGTAAGCGGCACTCCCTCCGCCGGAGCATGGCCTGGCTGCTCGTTTCCACCATCGCGGTGATCGTCTGGGCGTTCGGCGGCTGGCTGATCGTCGACATCCGCCGTTCCGCCCAGCACACCTTCGAGGTCAGCAAGGAATCCGTCTGCGACGTCATCCTGGCCAACATCGTCTCCGGCATGGAATTCGACCAGCCGGACTACCTCCTGAAGATCTTCGCCGGGTTGGAAAAGGATGCCGACTATTGCGGCGCCCGCATCGTCGCCCCCGACGGAAAGATCTTCCTGCAGCACGAGAGGAAGGGGCTGGCCTTTCCCGCGGCCGAAGCGACGGAGGCGAAAAACGCCGGCGGAACGCTCCTGACCGTCCGACGCGAGCTCCACTCGGAGGTGCAGGGCCACCTCGGCACCCTGAAGGTCTACTTCTCGCGCACCGCCTTGCAAAACCTCTTCCACACCCGGCTCATCGAGCTGGGCGTCTTCTTTCTCCTGCTCACCGGGTTCAGCGCCCTCGTCCTCTATGCCGTGGTCACCCGCACCGTGCTCCGGCCCATCGACGCCCTCATCCTGGCCACCCGGCGCCTCTCCAGCGGCGAGCTTTCCGCCCGGGCGCCCGTCCACCGCAGCGACGAACTGGGCTCTTTGGCCGTGTGCTTCAACGCCATGGCGGAAAACGTGGATTGCCACGTGCGGCAGCTCGAGGAGGGGCGCAACGAGATCCTCGCCCTCCAGAACCTGATGAACAGCGTGATCCAGAACAGCCCGAACGGCGTGGTGACCGTAGACAGTTCGCTGCGCGTCGTGAACATGAACACGTCCGCCGCGCGCCTGCTCGGTTTGGCGGAGCCGCCCGCCGGCGGAGCGAACCTGCTGGAGCTCTCCCCCTTCTTCCGCCAGTTCCAAAGCACCTTCGACACCGTCGCCGAAACCAGGCAGGTGATCCGCCTCGACCGCCAGAGCCTTCCGAACCAAGGGGAAAGAAAAACCCTCGACGTCATCGTCTACCCGATTCCTATCGGCCTCCAGGAATACCAGGGGATTCTCCTCATCGACGTCACCGAGCGCGTTTCACTGGAAAAACAGCTCATCCAGTCCCAGAAGATGGAGGCCATCGGCACCCTCGCCGGAGGCATCGCCCACGATTTCAACAACATCCTCACCATCATCATGGGCAACATCTCGCTGCTGCGCCTGGACATCGAGGAAGAGACCGTCCTGGAGAGGATCCAGCTCATCGACGACGCCGTCGTGCGCGCCGTGGACCTCGTCAAGCAGATCCTCCGCTTTTCCCGGGACGATTCGGGCAAGAAGGAGTACCTGGACCTGGAGGAGGTGGTGGAAGAGGTGCTGCGCATGGGCCGGGAGATCTTCCCCCGCTCCATCGGCTTCCAGAAGAAGGCGGAGGAAGGCACGTACGCCATGCAGGGCGACCGCACCCAGATCGCCCAGGTCCTCATGAACATCCTCATCAACGCCAAGGACGCCATCGAGGCCGGCGGCCGGGAGGAACCGGGCCTCATCGCCATCTCCCTGCGGCAGTTCTTCATCGACGCACGGATCCTGACCCCCTATCAGGACATGCAGCCCGGCCCCTACGCGGAACTGCGCATCACCGACAACGGCTGCGGCATGAACAAAACCGTGATGGAGAACATCTTCAACCCCTTCTACACCACCAAGGCCAAGGGCAAGGGCACCGGCCTGGGCCTTTCCATCGTCTACGGCATCGTCAAGAGCCACGACGGCGAAGTCAAGGTGTACAGCGAGAAAGGTGTGGGGACGACCTTCGCCCTGCTCTTCCCCCTCTGGACAGGGGACGCGCCGGCGGAAAGCCTGGCCGCGCCCCAGTTGTACCGCGGAGCCGGAAAGATCCTGGTGGTGGACGACGAGGAGTTCATCGTCAAATCCACCTCGGAGTTGCTGGAAAAGCTCGGCTACACCCCCACCGGGTTTCTCGACGGCCACGAAGCCATCGACTACGTCCGCAGCCATGCGGGCGAGGTGGACCTGGCCATCCTCGACATCATGATGCCCCGCATCGACGGTTACCACACCTTCCTGGGCATCAAGGAAACCCTCCCCGACCTGCCGGTCATCTTCAGCTCCGGCTACGTCGAAGACTCGCTCCAGGGGCGGCTGCCCCATGACGCCCGGAACGTCGAATTCCTGCCGAAACCGTTCAACTGTTTCGAACTGTCCCGAGTTCTCCACTCGCTTCTTGGCGGAGCGGCGAAACGCCCGCCCACCCGGTGAGGCCGAAGGCCCAGGAGGGATCATGAAGGAAAGGGGTATGTGCAGGTTTTGGGCGAGGTGGGCCGCCAGGGGAAGCCTCGCCCTGCTGCTGCTCGCCAGCCCGCCGGCCGGGGTCCTGGCCGGGGCCAGCCAGCAGGCCGGCGACTTCAAGGATTTCAAGGAACTGCGCATCGAGGACATGATCAACCAGGAGGTGTCCATCGCCTCGCTGGGGCAGGACCGGGTCAGCACGGCGCCGGGCGTGGTGTCCGTGGTGACGGCCGAGGAAATCCGCAACATGGGCGCCCGCGACCTGCGGGACGTGCTGCGGACCATCCCCGGCTTCCAGCTGGGCATGCGCTGCTTCGGCTACAACGAGGTGGGCGTGCGGGGCATCATCACCGACAACTCCGAGAAGGTGAAGTTCCTCATCGACGACATCCCCGTCAACGAGAAGCTGGAGGGGAGCGGCACCATCGTCTTCGCCGACATGCCCCTGGAGAACGTGTCCCGCATCGAGATCATCCGGGGCCCGGGTTCCGCGCTGTACGGCGCCAACGCCTTCGTCGGCGTGGTCAACATCGTGACCAAGCGGGCGGCGGAGGCGAAGGGCGCGCAGGTCACGGTCAAGGGCGGCAGCTTCGGCACCGGCGAGGCGAACGTCCTCTTCGGCTACTCCTCCCCGCGGATGGAGGTGAGCGGCTTCGCGGACTTCCTGTACACCGACGGGTTCCGCTCCCCGGTGGAGGCGGACGCCATCCAGGCCCTGCCCTACGGCCCCTTCTTCTGCGACCTGAACCGGGGCGTCTCCCTGGCGGGGACGGACCGGGGGGTCACCCATACGAACAACAAGCGGACCACGGCGAGCGTGAATTTCGCCTCCGGGGACTTCTACTTCCGGGGCTACCTGGCGGACGCCCGCAAGGGAGGATATCTCAACCCCATGTGGACGGTGGCCGAGGGGACGGAGGCCCACCCCTTCCAGGCCCAGGGGATCGCCGGCTACACTTTCCGCCCGCACGCCCGGCTGAGCCTGGAGGCCCGCGCCTACGCCGTCTACTATTCCTGCGACAACCTCTGGAACAGCTTCCCGGACGGCTACCGCACGTACGCCCCTTCCGGCGACATCATCACCTACACGAAGGGCCAGTACGACCGGCAGGGGGCCATCCAGCGGAACGCGGGCCTGGAGACCATCGGCACCGCCCACCTCCCCGCGGGGCACGACGTGGTGTTCGGGCTGACCTACGAATACCAGTGCCTCGACGCCAACATCAACCAGAGCAACGTGCCCGGCACGGGGCCCGAGGGCCTCGTCGACATCGGCAAGATCATGCGCCTGTCCCCCAGCCGCACGGTGGTGTCCGGTTACGTGCAGGACCAGTGGGCGATCGTGAAATCCCTGACCGTCACGGGAGGGTTCCGCTTCGACCGCTACAGCGACGCCGGCACCTCCCTGACCCCCCGCCTGGCCCTGGTCTGGCAGCCGCATGCCCGCGTCACGTGCAAAGGGCTCTACGCCCACGCGTTCCGGGCGCCCACCTTCGTCGAGTCCTACCTCTACGCCTACGG
>CAYTBK010000092.1:2239-16744 GCA_964436005.1 uncultured Acidobacteriota bacterium | reverse complement strand
CCAGCAGCGCCGCCTCCAGGTCCCCGGCCGGCAGGCCGGGCAGCCAGTCCAGGGCCAGGGCGCCCTCCCAGCGGTGGGCGTTGTCCATGACCACCGGGCCCGAAAGGCCCTGGTGCGTCAGGAGCACCGTCCCGGCGTAACGGGCCCGGCTGTTGCGCACGGCGACTTCCAGCGACACGCCGGAAAGGTCCCGCCACCAGGGGTCGCGCACGAGCAGGGGGCACAGGGCGGGGCGCGCCGGCGCCACCCGGTGTCCCAGGCGCTCCAGCACGGGCCACAGGGCGCCGTCTCCGCCGAGCTGCGGCCAGGCCGGGCCACCGGAGGCCACGAGCAATCGCTCGGCGAGGAGGTCGCCCCGGGAGGTGGCCAGCCGGAACCGGCCCGCCTCCCGGCGGATGTCGCCCACCCGCACGTTCAGGGCCAGGGGCGGCCGCACCCGGCGCAGCAGGGCGACGAGCAGGTTCCTTCCGTTGCCGGAGGCGGGGTAGTACCGGTCCCCTTCCCGCTTCCAGGGGACGCCCAGGTCCGCCCACCAGGCCTTCCACTTCTCCACCGGCCAGGCGGCGGCCACCTGGTGCACGATCTGGGGGTGCGCCCCAGAGTAGTCGGCGGGGTGAACCCGCGCCGGGGCGATGTTGCAGCGCCCTCCCCCCGAAACCAGGATCTTCCGGCCGGCGGCGCCCCCGGCGTCGAGGACGAGCCAGCCCTCGGGCGGGAGGAAGCAGCCCGCCGCCAGGCCGGCCGCGCCGGCCCCGATCACGATCCCGCGGTACATCCTGTTGGCGTCGCTCCCCGTCATGGGCGCATTCTGCCGGAGGACCGCCCCGAAATCAATGCCCGCCGGGCCGCGATTCCGACTGCCCCCGATTTTCCGCAATTTTTCCCGGCGCGCTCGTCTTACCGCTATAATGGGTGCGTCGCACCCGTCACCGGAGGTAGGCTATGAGCAAGAGATTTGTCCTGCTGTCCCTGTTGTGCCTTTCCCTGCTCGGCTGCTCCACGGCCTCGGAAGCGCCGTCGGCTACCGAGGCCGCCGGCAAGGAGGCGCCGGCGTCTGTCGCCCCGGCGCCGCGCGCCCCCGCCCCGCCGGTCGCCCAGGAGGCCGAAGCCCATTCCATGGCCATGAAGGAGGCATCCAGCGACGGCGTAACCGCCGGGGGCGGCCTACTGGACAACTCCTCGGTCCGGAAGTCGGCCGCCGCGGCGCCGAAGCTCATCAAGAACGGCGCCATCCAGATGCGGGTGGAGAAGTACAAGGAAGCCCGCTCCGCCCTGGCCCGGATCGCCGCCGCCCATCAGGCCTACATCGCCCGGGAGGAGGAGAAGACCGTCGACGGCGTGCCGTCCAACCGCCTGGTGCTGCGGGTGTCCGCGGAGAGGTTCGACGCCCTGCTCGACGCCGTCGCCGCCCTGGCCGCCCACGTGCAGTCCCGCACGGTGAACGTGTCGGACGTGAGCGAGGAGTACGTCGACCTGCAGGCCCGGCTGAAGGCGAAGCGGGCCGTGGAGGCCCAGTACCAGGAGATCCTCAAGCAGGCCAAGAACGTCCGGGAGATCCTGGACGTGGAGCAGTACCTCCGGCAGGTCCAGGAGGAGATCGAGGCGGCCGAGGGGCGCCTGCGCTTCCTGGACAGCCAGGTCTCCCTCAGCACCATCGAAGTCACGATGTTCGAGCAGCCGCCCAGCGGGCCGCGCCCCGACCCGGCTTCCCCGGGCTTCTTCGAGCGGCTCTGGACCGCTGTGGAACGGGGCTGGGCCTCCCTCCTGCGCCTGGCCATCGACATGGTGGAGGATTGGCCGGCCTGGTTGCTGTTCTTCGCGCTCGTCTGGTTGGCCTGGAGACTCGTCCGGAAAGGCCTGGCGACCCACGCCCGCCGCCGGGAGAGTCGCCCGGCCTACTGGCCCGGGCCGCCGCCGGCCCCCTGGGCGCCCTACCCGCCGGCCCCGTCCGCGCCTCCGGGCCCGGCGCCGTCGGCCCCGGCCGGTGTCGCCCCCGAAGCACCGACCGGCGAAACGCCACTCCGCCCGTAGGGCATCGTCCCGGCATCGCCGCGTTCGGCGCTCCGGTAGCCTGCGCGCCTGGCGAACGCGGCGCTCCGGCCGCCGCCGCGCCGCACTCCTGGTAAAAGAAACACGCCGGGGGACCTGTCGGCAGGTCCCCCGGTTTTCTGTGTCTCTGTGCCCTGGTGGTGAAAATCCGCCGGAAGCGGCTCAGGCCTCGGCCAGCATGGAGCGGAAGCGCCCCAGGCGCCCCTCGATCTCGGGGAAGGTCAGGGTGCGGATGCGCCCCACCGAGAAGTCCTCCACGTTGAAGGAGGCCATGACCGTGCCGTAGCGCATGGCCAGGCGGAAGTCCTGGGCGTCCAGCTTGCCCCGGGCCGCCACGTAGCCCATGAAGCCGCCCGCGAAGCTGTCGCCGGCGCCGGTGGTGTCGCGCACGTCCAGCAGCGGGTAAGAGGGCAGCACCACCACCTCGTCGCCGATGAAGCCCACGGCGCCGAACTCGCCGCGCTTGATCACCAGGGCCTGGGGGCCCATTTCCCGGATGCGCGCCGCCGCCCGCAGGATGTTCGGCTCGCCGGTGAGCAGCCGCGCCTCGCCGTCGTTCACGAAGAAGACGTCGACCTTGGCCAGCACCTTCTCCAGGGCGTCCCGCTTGATGTTGATCCACAGGTTCATGGAGTCGAGGCCGATTACCTTGGGCCGCTCCATCTCCTCCAGGACGTGGAGCTGGAGCTCGGGGTCGATGTTGCCGAGGAAGAGCACCGGCGTCTTGCGGAACTCGGGGAAGATCTCCGGGCGGAAGTCGGCGAAGACGTTCAACTCGGTGGCCAGGGTCTCGGCCTCGTTGATGTTGTTGTAGACACCCTTCCAGAAGAAGGACTTGCCCGGCATCCGCCTGACCTGGCGGGTGTCGATGCCCTTCTCGTGGAACAGGGCGAACTCCTTCTCCGTGAAGTCCTCGCCCACCACGCCCACCACCGCCGTGTCGGCGAAGTAGCTGGCACAGATGCTGAAATAGGTGGCCGACCCGCCCACGGCCCGGTCCACTTCCCCGTACGGGGTTTTGACGCTGTCGAAGGCCAGGGAGCCCACGGCGATGAGTTTCATTGCTATCCTCCTAGAAATATTTACCTTTGCAGACGTTCGGCCGAAGCTCGCTCACTCCGCCGCCCGAATGGCCCCGTGCGGGCAGACGTCCACGCAGCGGCCGCAGCCGGCGCAGGTCATGGGGTTGATGGTCACGCGACGCTCGGCGTCGGCGGAGAGGGCCGGGCACTCGAAATTCTTCACGCAGACCAGGCAGCGCCGGCAGGCGTCCTGGTCCAGCACGATCTTCTGCGGCCTGGGGATGGCGCCCTTGCGGTCGTTGATCACGCAGGCGTGCCGGGCGATGACCACGGCCGGGCCGCCGTCCGCCGCCAGGGTGTGGGCGTGGGCGCGCTTGAGCACAGCGATGGTGCCCTCCAGGTCGTAGGGGTCCGTCTCCTCCAGGAAGCCGACGCCGCAGCCGCGCACGGCCGCTTCCAGGCTGATGGCGCTGCCCGGCGTCCCGTCGGCGGTGCGGCCGCTGGTCAGGGCCGGCTGCATGCCGGTCATGGCGGTGACGGAGTTGTCCAGGATGACCAGGAGGATCCGGACGTCGTTGTACACCGCGTTGATCAGCTGGGGCAGGCCGGAGTGGAAGAAGGTGGAGTCGCCGATGGTGGCGATGGCCGGCGTGTCCAGGCCGTCCTTGGCGTAGGCCCGGCGCAGGCCCATGGCCAGGCCGATGGAGGCGCCCATGACCAGCACCGTGTCCACGGCCTTGAGGTTGACGCCCAGGGTGTAGCAGCCGATGTCGCTGCAGTAGATGGCCTTGGGGAATGCCTTGCGGATGGCGTAGAAGGAGTTGCGGTGCGGGCAGCCGGGGCACAGGGTGGGCCGCCGCGGTTCCTTGGCGAAAGCCTCCGGCGTCTTCACCGGCGCGGGCGGCTGGTCCAGGCCCAGGAAGCGGCCGAGCAGGTCTGTCACCCGGGTGCCGTCCAGCTCGCCCTCGTCGGGGACGAAGCCGTTCCAGCGGCCGTCCACGCGCGACTTGTCGGACAGCTGCAGCTCAATGACCCCGGAGGTCTCCTCCAGCACCAGCACCCGGTCGTGCCGGGCGACGAACTCGGCGACGCGGTCCTTCGGCAGCGGGAAGGGCATGCCCACGTGCAGGATGGGGAGGGAGAGGCCGCGGCTGCGGGCGAAGTCCGCCACGATGCCGCGCAGGACGCCGGCGGCGACGATGCCCAACCGCCCCTCGCCCGGCTCCTCCCGGACGAGCCGCTCGTCGGAGGCGACGGCGGCGGCCACCTGGCGGAGCTTCTCGTCCAGCTCCACGTGCAGCTTGTAGCGGTACTTGGGCGTGGCCGCCCAGCGCTCCACGTCCTTCACGAAGGCGGCGGGCGACGTGGCGAAGGGCAGCGGGCCCATGTCCACGTCCTGCCGGGAGTGGCAGACGCGCAGGGAGGGCCGCAGGATCACCGGCATCCGGAACCGGGCCGACAGGTCGAGCCCCAGGGCGGCGTAGCGCATGGCCTCCTCCGGCGTGGCCGGATCGAGGACGGGCGTCTTGGCGAACATGGCGAAGAAGCGGGAGTCCTGCTCCGTCTGGGAGGAGTAGGGCCCGGGGTCGTCGGCGCTGATGATCAGGAAGCCGCCGTGGCAGCCGGTGTAGGCCGCGCTCATCAGGGCGTCGGCGGCCACGTTGAGCCCCACCTGCTTCATGGCCGTGGCGCTGCGCTTGCCGGCGTAGGAGGCGCCCAGGGCCACCTGGAAGGCGACCATCTCGTTCACCGACCACTCGGCGGCGGCGGGGACGCCGGCCTCCTTGCGGAACTTGACGAAAGAAGGAAGTATTTCGGAACTGGGTGTGCCCGGGTAGGAGGCCAGCACCTCGCACCCCCCCTGCAGCAGCCCCCAGGCGATGGCCTCGTTCCCCAGCATCACCTGCTTGCCCATGATCGGTCTCCTGTCTGAAAGTTGTTTCCAGCCCGGCCTGGCCGAAGCGGAATGGCATTGTTCCTCCGGTCACCCGCACAGTCAAGACGTTTTTCCTTCCCGCCGCCGTTCCTGCCCCTCCTTGGGCCCGCCCCCCCCCCGGGCGAAAACAGCCCAACGCCCACGGAGCTTGGACTCCCGGCCCCCTTTGCCGCCCGCTTTCGGGAAACAATGCCGGGAAAATCCCGTATAGGAGTGCGCTTGCACCGGTCTGCGCTATTTCCGAACACCGAAGCGATGGAGGTTTCCCCGTGCGCCGCATGCCTGTAAAATTCTTGTGCGTGCTGATGTTCCACCTGCTGGGCAGCGGGAGCGCCCGCCCCTCCCCCATGGTCCCGCAGGCCGAAAGGTCGGTATGGACTTTGGTTTCCAACGACACGGCGCAGCAGGCCCGCGGCGCCCGCGCCTTCACCATCGGGAACCGGGCCTATGTCGGGACGGGGCAGCGAACCCAAGCGCTTTATCTTTCCGACTTCCGGGAATTCAACCCGGATACCGGCGCCTGGACGGCCAAGGCCAGTTTCGCCGGCGGCCCCGTCGCCTACGCCTGCGCCTTCGGCCTCGGAGGCAAGGGCTACCTCGGGCTCGGGCACAACGGGTTTTCCGCCCAGAACGGTTTCTGGGAATACGATCCGGCCTCCGATTCCTGGCGCGGCCGGGCCGCCTTCCCGGGGGCGAGCCGGGTCCGGGCCCTGGGGCTGGCCGCGGACGGAAAGGGCTACGTCATGATGGGCATCGGGACCAGCAACACCCTGTTCAATGACCTGTGGGCCTACGACCCTGCGGCGGACACGTGGACGCAGAAGACAAGCTGCCCGGGAAATGGGCGATCCGGGCCGGTGGGCTTCGCCGTCGGAGCCAAGATCTACGTCGGCCTGGGCGAGGGGGAGACGGCCATCGACCCCACTTTCTGGGAATACGACACGCAAACCGACACCTGGGCCCAGAAGCAGCCGTTTCCCGGCGACCTGCGTTGGGGGGCCGCGGCCACCGCCCTCGGGGGGAAGGGATACGTCGGAACCGGCGGCGGCACCGGGGATGAGCACCTCACGGACATCTGGGAATACGACGCGACCGCGGACAGATGGGCCCGCAAGGCCTCGCTTCCCGCTCCCGGGCGGGCGGGCGCCGCGGCCTTCGCCCTCGGGGAGGAGCTGTACTTCGGATTGGGTGAAGACGCAGCATCCCAAAGCCTCGGTGACACCTGGAAGACTTGCCCGGACGGCTTCTTCGGCCAGGCCCCGCCGGGAACCACCCCCCGGGCGATCGCCAAGACGTTCCTGGGGACCGCCGAGGCCACGATCTTCGCCGGTTCCATGTCCCCCGGCGGGACCGAATACCTGTACACCCAGGCCGTCGGCAATTCGCGGGTCATCATGGGCACCCGTCTGGTGAACGGCGACTGGACGACACCGGCGCCCATGCCCTTTTCCGCTGGCTACGGCGCCATCGAGCCGCATATCACCTTCGACGACGGGACCGTCTACTGGCTCTGGATGAATCCCGAGCGGATCGGGATCTACGCCGCCGACCGGACGGCGGAGGGGTGGTCGTCGGCCCGCTACGTCGGCCCCGGCATGTTCGTGAGCTCCAGCCGAGACGGGGAGATCTACGTCACGGACCTGGCCGAACCGTACGCCTACCTGGCCCAGGCGTTCCTGGCAGACGGGATGTTCGACCGGATCACCCACCTGGCCGGCGGCATGGAAGCCCTTCGCACCGTGTATCCGAACCAGACCCACCCCGGCGTGGCCCCCGACGGGAGCTACCTTCTCTTCGACGTCGGGGGGGGGAGCCACCTTTTCGTCTGCTTCCGGAACGACACCGGCCGGTGGGGCCCGGCCATCGATCTCACCCGCCACGGGATCGACCCCGCGTGCGGGATCGCTTCCGTTTCTCCGGATGGCCGTTACGCCTTCTTCGGCATCATTCCCGGCGACTACTACTGGGTCAGCACGGAACTCATCACCCGCCTGGGGCCGGGCGATCACCCCCTGGGCGACGTCAACGCCGACAACCGGCTCGACAGCCGGGACCTGCTCCTCCTTCAGCTGGTCCTGGCCGGCCGGGTGGAAGCCGACAGGCCGCCGGCGGGCAACGTCACCGGCGCCGACTGGAACGGCAACGGGCAGCTCGAGGCCGGGGACCTGGCCGGTCTGGCCGCACAGCTCTGCGGGCCCTGACGCCCGTCGGTCCGCCCAGTCGCGCGTCGGGGAAGGGAAACCCCGAACGGGCACGCCATCGCGTGCAGGATTCCCTTCGCACCCAGGCCCCTGCGGCGCAGGCCCAAGTTTGGACGGGTTCGGTGGTACAATGGCGGGCACGGCCGAGCTGAAGGGCCCCGCGACGAACTCCACCGCCGAAAGGACCGGACTCATGCCAGATGCAATCCCTTCCCGGAAGGGAACCGAAGCCGCGACGCCGGAGCAGCCCGGCGGCGTTCGCCGGTGGACCCTGCCCCTCTCCGCCCGCCAGGCTTGCCTCTTCACCGTGGCCGCCGTCTGGGCGGCCCAGCTGCTCTTCCAGTTCGCCCTGATCCCCCGGTTGCGCGCCGCCGGCTTCGGCTACCTGGAGGACAAGGACTGGTACATCGACATCGCCCGGAACGTGGCGGAAGGGAAAGGGTACGCCCTGGACCCCGGCCCGCACCCAACCCTGCGGCGCATGCCGGCCTACCCGCTGTTCCTGGCCGGCCTGCTGACCGCCACGGGAGGGAACGAAACCGCCGCGGCCTTCCTGCAGACGCTGCTGGCCCCCCTGGCGGCCGGACTATGCTTCCTGGCCTTGCGCCGCTCCGGCCCCCTGCCGGCGGCGGCCGCCGGCCTGGCGGTGGGTCTGCACCCCCTGACCCTGATCTACTCGGGGCGCTTCTTCTCCGAATGCCTGTCCGTGACGGCCACGGCCGCGACCCTCTACTTCGCCGCCCGCTTCCTGGAATCCGGCCGGTACGCCCATTACGCCGCCGTCTGCGCCACCCTCGCCCTGGCCTGCCTGACCCGCACCAGCGCTTCCCTGTGGGCGCTGCCGACGCTGGCCCTGCTGGCGTTTTCCCCGCCCCTGCGCCGCCGGCCGCTGCGCTGGGCCTCCGGCGTCCTCCTGGCGGCCGCCCTGGTGGCGCCCTGGCCCTTGCGCAACGCCCTCGTCAGCGGGACGCCGGCCCTGGGCACCACCTGGAACGGGCGCTCGCTGCTGCACGGCGTCCGGGCCATGGACAGCCCCTTCTTCGCCTCCGCCCCGCGGGCGGCGGACGACGCGGCCCAGGCCTTCACCGAGGTCGAATCCCGCCGGCGCTTCGGGCCGGTGGACACCCCGGCCAAGGAACTGGCCGAGGAGCGCTGGGCCAGCGAGGCGCACCGGCGGGAATTCCTGGGCCGGCTCCCGTCCCGGCTGCTCGCCCTGCCCGTCAACGCGGCCCGGGCGATGTACCTGACCTCCTCGGCCCCCGTGCGCTGGGCGGCGGGGCTGGCCGACCTGGCCCTCCTGGCCCTGGGCCTCGCGGGACTGCTCCTGGGTTGGCGGAAAGGCTGCCTGGACGGTCTGGACCTCTTTGCCTGGCTCTTCCTGGCCGCTTGCTGGGCCGCCGCCGCCGTGTTCTTCCCCCTGGTGCGCTACCTCGCCCCGGCGGCGCCGGCCATGGCCGTCCTGGCCGCCCGGGGCCTCGCCCGCCTGCTCCCCGCGCAGAGCGAATAAAGCGGTGCTCCGCCTGGCTGCACACCGCACTCAAAACGTCGGAGCGCCGGGCGGACGGTGGTATAATGCGGCGGTTGCGGGCGCCCCCGCCCAGCTTTTCGGAGGAACCGCCATGAGAACCATCCGCCTGGCCCTGCTGCTCGCCCTGCTCCTCTGCCTGGCGCCGCTCGCCGCCCGCCCGGCCGCCGCAACGGAGGAGACCGTCCCCGCGCCCGACGCCACGCGGAAAGTCGTGGAGAAGAGCTTCGAGGCCCTGGAACACCGCCTGGACGCGCTGGAGAAGGCCGTGGACGACGTGCTCTGGTTCCAGCGGGTCGGCGACGTCGCCTTCGTCGACAAGCTCTTCATCGTCGGGCCGCCCCCCGCCAGGGTGAAGAACCCCAACGCCACCGGCGCGAAGAACCCGGTGAAGTTCTGGACCTACGTCTTCGTCCCCCGGCAGCTCGACCGGACGAAGAAGCACCCGCTCCTCCTGCTCCCCCACGGCGGCGTGCACGCCAACTTCACCACCTACCACACCCACATCGTCCGCGAGATGGTCGCCCAGGGCTACGTCGTGGCGGCCCCCGAGTACCGGGGCAGCACGGGCTACGGCCAGGATTTCTTCGACCGCATCGACTACGGCGGGCTGGAGAACGAGGACCTCGACGCCACGCGCGCCTTCATGATCGAAAACTACGAGTTCGTGGACGGCGGCCGCGTGGGCATCGCCGGCTGGAGCCACGGCGGCATGATGGCCCTGATGACCGCCTTCCACCACCCGGCGGCGTACAAGGCCATCTTCGCCGGGGTGCCGGTGAGCGACCTGATCGCCCGCATGGGCTACGCCGACGACGAGTACCGCCAGATCTTCGCGGCCGAGGGCCACCTCGACGGCACGCCCCGGGACAACATCGCCGAGTACCGCAAGCGCTCCCCCGCCTGGAACGTCGGCAAGCTGCAGACGCCCTTGCTCGTACACACCAACACCAACGACGACGACGTCTACGTGGAGGAGGTCGAACTCCTCATCAAGGCGCTCAAGGCGGAAGGCAAGACCTTCGAGCACGAAGTTTTCCAAGACGTGCCGGGCGGCCACAGCTTCGACCGCATCGACACGAAGACGGCCCGGGAAATCCGGGTGAAAATCTACCGGTTCCTGGCCAAATACCTCACGCCCGACCGGCCGGTCACGTCGCTGGACGAACTGAACCGGGCCGGCTACCGCTAGGCCGCCCGCCCCGGAAATCACCCTTCGCGAGGAACGCGCATGAAAACCCTGTACCTGCTCCGCCACGCCAAGTCCGACTGGGACGACCCCCAGATGCCCGACCACGACCGCCCGCTGGCCCCGCGGGGCCGGCGCGACGCGCCGGAAATGGGGAAGGCCTTCCGGGAGAAGGGAGAACAGCCCGGCCGCATCGTCTGCTCCACCGCCTTGCGGGCCCGGCAGACGCTCGAGCTTTTCGGGCAGGCCGCCGGTCTGCCGGCGGAGCGCGAGGAATCTTCCACCCTCTACAACGCCACGCCGGCCCTCCTGGTCGACCTGATGCGGCGTCTGCCGGCCGATTGCCCCAGCCTGCTCGTGGTCGGGCACAACCCCACCATGGAGGAGACCGTGCTGGTCCTGACCCGCCACATCACGCCCATGCCGCCCGCCGCCATGGTGCGCATCGACTTCGACGTGGACGGCTGGAAGGCCGTGGGCAACGGGACGGGGCGCCTCGCCTGGCACCTGACGCCCAAGGGCCTCCAGGCCGGGAAGAAAGGCTGAGGCCGGCCCATGCGGATCATCCCGCCCGCCTGGCGCCAACCCGGCCGGGACTTCTGGAACTACTCGTTCTGGCCGGTCCTGCTGCTGATGGGCCTCTTCTTCTTCTCCCTGATCGGCACCTACGGCTTCATCGGCCCGGAAGAGCCCCGCTACACCCGGATCCCCGAAGAGATGGCCGACCGGGGCGACTGGGTGGTGCCGGTCCTCAAGGGGCACCCCTGGATGGAGAAGCCGCCCCTGCTCTACTGGGGCGTCATGGGCTCGCAGTGGCTCTTCGGGCGCAACACCTTCTCCGCCCGCTTCCCCTCGGCCCTCATGGCCCTTGGCATCATGGGACTGCTCTACTGGGCCCTGGCCGGCGTGTACGGGCGGCGGACGGCCTTCTTCTCCTCGCTCGTCCTAGGCACCGCGGGGCTGTTCACAGCCTTCTCCATGGCCAACGTCATGGACATCCACCTGACCGCCACCACCGGCGCCGGGCTGCTGCTCTTCTGGCGGGCCTGGCTCGCCTTCGAAGGCAAGGTCGCCCACCGGCACCCGACCCTGCTGCTGTGGGGCGCCTGCGCCGCCTTCGGCCTGGCCGGCCTGGCCAAGGGCCTGCTCTCCCTGGCCATCCCCCTGCTGGTCATCGGCCCCTTCCTGACCCTGGCCGGCGGCTGGCGCCACGTCCTGCACCCCCGGCTGCTGCCCGGCCTCGCCCTCTTCCTGGCCGTCTCCGTGCCCTGGCACGTGCTCATGGTCCAGCGGGAAGGCTTCCACTTCGTACTGATCTACTTCATCAACCACCACCTGGCCCGGTTCTTCACCTCCCTCCACCACCATTCGCAACCGGTTTTCTATTACCTGCCGGTCCTGGTACTGGGCCTGTTCCCCTGGACGCCCTTCCTCTTCCGCGTCCGGGGGCTCCGCGACTCGCTGCGACGGGCGCAGGAAGACGCCCACGCCGCGGGCGTCGCCTTCTTCCTCTGCTGGGTCGTCTTCCCCTTCCTGTTCTTCTCGGCCTCCACCACCAAGCTGGCCGGCTACGTCCTGCCCATCTTCCCCGCCCTGGCCTTCCTCACGGCCCGGGGGGCGGAAGAGTTCATGGACAGTGAAAAACCCGAGCGGCTGGCCTTCTGGTCGGTCTTCCTGACCCCCGCGGCCGTCGGGCTGGCCGTGCCGGTCTTCACCGGCGTCCGGTTCGGCCTGCCGCTGCCGGGGCTGCTCTTCGGCCTCCTCTTCCTGGGCGGGGCCCTGCCCTTCCTGCTGCTGTACCGGAAAGGACGCCGCGCCGCAGCCACCGCCGCCTGTTCGCTGATGATCCTCGTCCCCGCCGGCCTCGGCATTCCAGCTTTCTTTGAAACATTCGAGCCTGAATTCAACCGGCGCCAGATCTGCGAGACCGCCCTGCGCCTGGCCGGAACGCACCTGCCTGTCATCGTCTACCAGCACCAGCACCACTCCATCGACTACTACCTGGGCTACGCCTCGCCGCCGGAGATCAAGGACCCCGACGTCCTCAAACAGGTCCTGCTGGCCCGGAAGCCGCCAGTGTACGTGCTGACCCTGAAGCGGAACTACTCGCACATCTACCCGCCGCCCGGTTGGAAAAAGACGCCCCTGGCCAGCGTCTGGGACGGCCTGGTGGTCCGCCTGGAGCCCGTGGGGGGAAGCCGGCCATGACCGCCCTGCCGCCCCCCCTGCGTGCCGGCGACCACGTCCACGTGCCCGTACCGGCCTCGCCCGTCAAGGCGGACTGCCTGGCGGAAGGGCTCCGCCGCCTGCGCGAGCGCGGCTGGGAGGTCACCAGCGGCGGCCACGGCGCGGCGACCCGCTTCTACTCGTCCGGCACGGACGCGGAGCGCGCCGCCGACCTCGTGGCGGCGCTGGCCGATCCCAGCGTCCGCGCGGTCTGGCCCGCCCGCGGGGGCTACGGCTGCGCCCGGCTCCTGCCCGCCCTGGACGAAGCCTTCGCCGCGGCTCCGCCGCCGGGGCCCAAGTGGCTCCTCGGGTGCTCCGACGTCACCGCCCTGCTCCTGTACGCCCGCCAGCGCTGGGGCTGGCCGGCGGTCCACGGCCCCATGCCGGCCGGCGACATCGCCCGGGGGCCCGCCCGGTGCGACCTGGACTACCTCTTCGGCCTGCTGGAAGGCGGGGCGGTGCGGGAGGCCCCTTCGCCCGAACCGCTGGCCGTGCTCCGGGACGGCGACGAGGCGACGGCCCCCCTCACCGGCGGCTGCCTCTCGCTGCTGTGCGCCACCCTGGGCACCCCGTACGAGTGGGAGACCGACGGCTGCCTCCTCTTCCTGGAGGACAGTCACGTCAAGCCCTACCAGCTCGACCGGATGATCACCCAGCTGCGCCAGGCGGGCAAGCTGGACCGCTGCGCCGGCATCGTCTTCGGGACCATGCCGGGCTGCTTCCAGCACCCCGACCAGGGCTACACCCTCCACGAGGCCCTGCGCCACGCCCTGGACGGCCTCCCCGTCCCCGTGCTGGCCGGCCTGCCGTCGGGGCACTGCGACGGGCCCTCGGTCCCCCTGGTCCTCGGGGCGCGGCACCGCCTGTCCCCGGCCCGCGCCCAGCTCTTCCGGGTGCCGGAGGAAGCCGGCCCCGCATCCACACCCCGCAAAGGAACGGCCCATGACGGATAACACCAAGGAAGACGTTTACTGCATCGGCATCTGCGGCACGGCCATGGCCTCGCTGGCCCACCTCCTGGCGGCGGACGGCTGCCGCGTCCGGGGCTCCGACAGCCACGTCTACCCTCCCATGAGCACCTACCTGGAAGCCCAGGGCATCCCCCTGCTGGAAGGCTTCGACCCCGCCCACCTGGCCCCCCGGCCCGACCTGGTGGTTGTGGGCAACGCCATCTCCCGGGGCAACCCGGAGCTCGAACAGGTGCTGGACGAGCGCCTGCCCTACGCCTCCCTGCCCGAGACCATCCGGCTCCGCTTCCTGCCGGGCCGTGTCCCCGTGGTGGTCACCGGGACCCACGGCAAGACCACCACCGCCTCCATGGTGGCCTGGGGACTCCGCCAACTGGGGCAGGACCCCTCGTTCCTCATCGGGGGCATCCCCCACGGCCTGGGCAGCGGCGCCCACCTCGGGCAAGGGCCCCACTTCGTGCTGGAGGGCGACGAGTACGACACCGCCTACTTCGACAAGGCCCCGAAGTTCTTCCACTACCGCCCGCAGCTGTTGGCGGTGAACAACATCGAGTTCGACCACGCCGACATCTACCGCGACCTCGACGAGATCCGGCTCCAGTTCCGCCGCCTGGTGAACATGGTGCCGCGCAACGGCTTCGTGGTGTACGGCGGCGACTGCCCCAACGCCCGGGCCGTCGGCGAGCGCGCCCACGGGCCGGCGGTTTCCGCCGGGCTGTCGGAAGGCTGCGACTGGCGGGCGGAAGACATCGAAGCCGACGCGGAGGGCACCCGCTTCCGGGTCCGGCGGAAGGGCGCGCTGCTGGGCACGCTGCGCGCCGCCCTGCACGGCGACCACAACGTCCGCAACCTGCTCTGCGCCGCCGCCCTGCTGGAGGCGGCCGGCGCCGCCTGGGGGGACATCGCCGCCGCCCTGGCGTCCTTCCCCGGCGTCGAGCGGCGCATGACCCTGCGGGCCGAAGCCGGCGGCGTGCGCATCTTCGACGACTTCGCCCACCACCCCACGGCCATCCGCGAGACGCTGGCCGGGGTGCGCCGGCGCTTTCCCGGCAGCCGCATCTGGGCGCTCTTCGAACCGCGCAGCTGGACCTGCCGGAAGAAGGTCCACCAGGAAACCATGCCCGGCGCCTTCGCCCCGGCCGACATCGTGGTCATGGCGGACGTCTTCCGCAAGGAGCAGCTGGCGGAGGACGACCGCTTCCGCCCGGACAAAGCGGTGGAAGCCATCAACGCGGCGGGGCGGACGGCGTATTACGTTCCCGGGACCGGCGAGATCGCCGACTTCCTGGCCGAGCGGGCCCGCCCGGGGGACGTGGTGGTGGTCATGTCCAACGGCGGCTTCGAGGGGCTGCACGACCGGCTGGCCGAGCGCCTGGGCCGCCCGGCCGG
>CAYTBK010000092.1:0-2139 GCA_964436005.1 uncultured Acidobacteriota bacterium | reverse complement strand
CCCTGCCGGCGCAGGAGGACGGCGTCATCCGCAGCGAGTCCAACCAGGTCTTCGTCCCCGTCACCGTCTCCACCCTGGACGGCGAACTCGTCACCGACCTCCGGCGCGGCGACTTTCACCTCCTCGAGAACGGCATCGAGCAGGAGCTCGCCAACTGGGCCCACGAGGAGGTCCCCCTCAACGTGGTCTTCCTCATGGACGCCAGCGGGAGCGAGGTCCTGGAGATGTCCTCCATCAAGAAGGCCATCCGCGAATTCGTGGCCGAGCTGCACCCGGAGGACCGGGTGGCCCTGATCACCTTCAACGCCGAGGCCCGCCTCATCCTGGACTGGAGCAACGACAAGGTCCGGCTGGACAAGGCCCTGGACCGCGTTTTCCCCAAGGGCAACACCGTGTGGTACGACGCCCTGTACCTCGTCGTCCACGACATGCTGGCCCAGGCCAAGGGCAAGAAGGTGATCATCTCCGTCACCGACGGATGCGACGTGGGCAGCATCACCACCTTCCCGGAAGTGCTGGACCAGCTGCAGCAGACCGACGCCCAGCTCTACGTCTTCAGCAAGGCCGGGAACATCAAGGATCTGTACGACTACTACAAGCGCGAGTACGGGGGGCAGTACGACGAGACCGAAATCATGAAAATGATGTACGCCGCCGAATCCCAGCTCCAGAAGTTGTCGGCCGAATCGGGCGGCCGGACCCTCGACCTCTCCCGGACCGACAGCCTGGGCGCACTGTACAAGAAGCTCATCCTCGAGCTCCGGCAGCAGTACTACCTCTCCTACCAGCCGTACAACTTCAACAAGGACGGCTCCTACCGCGAGATCCGCGTGCGGGTGGACCGCCCCGGCGTGCGGGTGCGCAACCGCAAGGGCTACTATTCGAAATGACGGGGAACCCTCTCTCCGGCCACGTCTTCCTGACCGGCTTCATGGGGGCGGGGAAAACCACCGTGGGGGCGGCCCTGGCCCGGGCCGCCGGCGCCCCCTTCTCCGACCTGGACGCCGAAGTGGAATTACGACTGAATCTTTCCATCGTGGACATATTCAAAACCCACGGGGAGGCCTTCTTCCGCCGGGCCGAACTGGACGCCCTGCGGGGGCTGGCCGCGGGGCCCCACCGGATCGTGGCCCTGGGCAGCGGCACCTACTGCTCGGCGGAGGGCCAGGAAATCGCCCACCGGGCGGGCCTGACGGTCTGGCTGGAGTGCCCCTTCACCGAGATGATGCGGCGCTACCGCCACTTCCACGCGCCCCGGCCCTACGCCGGCGGGGAGGCGGAGTTGCTGGCCCTGCTGGAGCAGCGCCAGCCCTTCTACGCGTCCGCGGCGCTGCACCAGCCCACGGGCACCCGGTCCGTCACCGCCGTGGTGGCGGAAATCCTGCAGGCCCTGCGCTGGAAGAACCTCCTCCCGCCGGAAGCCTGAGCTCCCCCCGGCCGATGTAGGCGCCCGGCGGTGCAAGGCGCACCCGGCGACAGACGCCCGGGTTACCGGTACGACTCGGCACCCGACACGGAACGGGGGTGCGCCTTGTGGCACAAGGCGCCTACGGCAGACGGCCAAGCCGCGTCGTTCCGGCGCCCGGGCGACCGCCCGCCGAAGGCCTGGGAGTGCGGCGCGTAGCTTTGCGGTGCGCCGCTTTTTCCGCGCCGCGCAGCCTGGCGGAGCGGTGCGGCCGAGGCGTGGAAGAACGTCTCCGCGTTCGGCGCTCCGGCGGCCTGCGCGCCTGGCGAAAGCGGCGCTGCGGCGGCCTCCGCGCCGCACTCCGGAGGCAGCGCCGGCCTTCCGGGATTACCGGCGCTGCGCTGGAAGGACCAGATGACGGAGCGAGCGCCCCATCCTCCCCATCCTCTCCATCCATGTTTCCGGTTGGCGGGCGATGGATTCGGCTGCCCTCACAGGCGCAGCCGACCCCTTTTCACGTAGGGAATTCATGTCCATCGCCCGTTCGACCGGCCGGCCCGCCCGTTTCCCGTAGGGAATCAACCGCCCAACCGGTACGATCCAGATGGCCATGGATGCCCCACGGGCAACCGAAAGCGGAAAAAACGGTCCTGGCTATGGACATCCATGCCCTACGGGCAACTCGCCTTTGGCCTTTTAACCGGCATAAAGGACCGCCGAAGAAAGGGAATGCA
>CAYTBK010000091.1:0-17037 GCA_964436005.1 uncultured Acidobacteriota bacterium | reverse complement strand
CGGAGAAGGTCGTCGTGGTCGGGGCCTCCACCGGCGGCACGGAAGCCCTCAAGGAGTTCCTGGGCATGCTGCCCCCGGACACTCCCGGGATGATCATCGTCCAGCACATGCCGGAGAATTTCACCAAGGCTTTCGCCAAGCGCCTGGACGGTTCGAGCCGGATTTCCGTGAAGGAAGCCGAGAACAACGACACCGTGCTGCGGGGGCGGGCCCTGCTGGCGCCGGGCAACAGGCACACCATGCTCAAGCGCAGCGGCGCCCGCTACTACGTGGAGGTCGTGGACGGGCCGCTGGTGTGCCGTCACCGGCCGTCGGTGGACGTCCTGTTCCGCTCCGCGGCCCGCTACGCCGGCAGCAACGCCGTCGGGGTCATCATGACGGGGATGGGGGACGACGGCGCGCGCGGGATGCTGGAGATGCGGGAGGCCGGCGCCTGCAACCTGGCCCAGGACGAAGCGACCAGCGTCGTCTTCGGGATGCCCCAGGAAGCCATCAAGCGGGGGGCGGTGCACAACGTCCTGCCCCTGGGCGCCCTGGCGGCCGCCGTACTGCGCGCTTGCGGGTGATGTGTTCAGCGGATCAGGCCGGCTTCCCGGAGCGCCAGCACCAGCTTCTTCTTGTCGATGGGCTTGATGAGATAGGTGGAGCAGCCGCCGTGGTAGAAGGCTTCGATGACCGCCTTGGGGGTGTCCAGCGCCGTCGTCATGATGATCTTCGCCTCGTGGGAAGGCATGATGTTGAGATCCTTCTCTTTCTGACGGATCTCCTTCAGTGCGGTCTGCCCGTCCATTTCCGGCATCATGATGTCCATGCACACCAGGTCGTAGGGCTGCTTGTCCAGAAGCGCGGTCTCGAATGCGGCGACCGCCTCAAGGCCGTTCACGGCCACATCGCAGTCCATGTAGTCCCGGAGCATCTTCTGGAGTACGATCCGGCTCATCAGGTCATCGTCGACGATCAGCGCTCTCATGTTTTCCTCCGGAATTGAACAGACAGGCTGAGTGATGTTACCATCCCGGAAGGTGCGAATGCAATCAGTTTTCCCTCCGCGGACGACTTCGCGAGATTGCGCGTATTGAAGCCAAGCCAGAACAGGAGATACCCATGACCATTGCCCGCATTATTACTGGCACGAGAGTGTCTGGTTCCCTTCGGCCCGGACGACGGACGGGCCCGCCTTCCCTGCTCCGTCGCCTCCTGGCCTTGCTGCTGCCGGGGGCGCTGGCGGCCCTGTGCCTGGCCGATGAAGGCATGTGGCCCGTGAGCGAACTCCAGAAAGCCGATCTGGCCAGGCGCGGGGTGCAGTTGAGCGCAGGGGAGATCTTCAGCCCGGGCGGGAGCGGCCTGGTGAACGCCATCGTCCAACTGGACGGCTGCACCGGATCGTTCGTGTCCGCGGACGGGTTGATCCTCACGAACCACCACTGCGTTTTCCCCTTCGTGCAGGCGGCCAGCGACAAGGCGCACGACTATGTCAGCGACGGTTTCCGGTCCGGGGCGAGAGAGGAAGAGATCCCGGCCCTGGGGGCCACCGCCCGCATCACCGAGTCGTGCCGGGACGTGTCGGGCGACGTGCTCTCGTCCGTGAAAGAGGTGACCGACCCGGCGGCGCGCACGCGGGCGATCGAGAAGAGGATGAAAGAGATCGTGCTGGAAACGGAAGCGGGCCGCCCGGGCAAGCGGGCCGAGGTGGCGGAGATGTTTCCGGGCCAGACCTACATGCTTTTCCTCTATACCTACCTGAAGGACGTCCGCCTGGTCTACGTCCCCCCGCGTTCGGTGGGCGACTACGGCGGCGAGGAGGACAACTGGGTGTGGCCCCGCCACGGCGGAGACTTCTCCTTCATCCGGGCGTACGTCGCCCCGGACGGCCAGCCGGCCCCCTACTCCCCGCAGAATGTGCCCTTCCGCCCGGAAGTGTTTCTGAAGGTGGCGCCCGAGGGGGTGAAGGAAGGGGACGCGGTTTTCCTGTGCGGCTACCCGGGCAGGACCTATCGGCACCAGGGCTCCGCCTACCTAGCCTACGAGGAAGAGGTCCGGATGCCCGACATCGCCGCCTGGTACGAGTGGCAGATCGACCAGATGGAGAAGGCTTCCGCGGCCGATCCCGAAACCGCCCTGCGGCTGTCGAACCGGATCAAGGGGCTGGCCAACACCTCGAAGAACTACCGCGGAAAGCTGGCGGGAATGCAGCGCCTGGGCCTGGTGGACGCCAAGCGGAAGGCGGAGCGGGAACTCCAGTCTTTCATCGACAACGACAACGGCCTGAAGGCCAGCGAAGGCCGCCTGCTGGAGGCCATCGACGCAGAGTACCGGACCATCCGTTCCCGGGCCTCCCGGGACCTGCTGCTGAACTACCTGTACGGGAGCGTGATTCCCCTGCGGCTGGCCAACCTGGTCCTGGAGAACGCCATCGAGCGCGCCAAGCCCGATGTGGAGCGGGAGAGCGCCTACATGGAGCGCAACCGGGACAACCTGCTGCGGACCATCCGGTTGTCCCTGGCCAGCGCGCACCGGCCCACGGACAGCCTGTTCCTGAAAACCCTGGCGGCCCGGGCGGCCAAACTGGATCCGGCCCGTCGGCTGGCCGCCCTGGACCGGCTCGCGGGGACGGTTGAAACCCCGCTGGAGAAGTGGCTGCAGGAGGCTGCCCGGAGCGTGTTCGCCGGGGGCGACGAAGGCGCCATCGTCAAGCTGCTCGAAACGCCGGAAGCGGATCTCCGGGCGTCCGGGGACCCGTTTCTGCAGTTGGCCGTCGCGCTGTACCCTGATTACATCGAGAAGAGGGACTTTGAAAAAGCGTTGAAAGGGCGGCTGGACCCGCTGAACGTCCGGTTGATGGAGGTCAAGCGCCGTTTCGAGGGCGCTGCGTTCATTCCCGACGCCAACTCGACCCTCCGTTTCACCTCCGGGCGCGTGAAAGGGTATTCGCCGCGCGACGGCGTCCACTACGAGCCGGTGACCACGGTTCGCGGGATCCTGGAAAAGGACCGCCAGGCGGAGCCGTTCCGCCTGTCCGGCCAGATGCGGCGGCTGATTCTCGCGAACGATGCGGGGCCCTTCCTCGCGCCGGGCCTGGGGACGGTGCCGGTGGACATCCTCTACGACGCCGACACCACCGGCGGGAATTCCGGAAGCCCGGTCATGGACGCGAAGGGGAGGCTGGTGGCGCTGAATTTCGACCGGACCTGGGAGGCCACCATCAACGACTACGTCTGGAGCAAGGACTTCAGCCGGTCCATCGGCGCGGACATCCGGTTCATCCTGTGGGTGACGTGGAAGTTGGGGGAATGCCGGAACCTGCTCGAGGAGATGGGCGTGTCCCTCCCCCGACCCTGACGGGCCATGGCCGGCGGGCGAGGCGCAGTTTCGGCGGAGCGGTCATTCGAAGTCGGAGGGGATTTCCTCTTCCGTTTCCTGGCGGGGGATGGTGAAGGTGAAGGTCGTGCCCTGCCCCTTGGCGGATTCCAGCCAGACCTTTCCACCGTGCGCCTCCACCAGCTTCTTGACGATGTAGGTCCCGAGGCCGGAGCCTTCGATGGTCCCTTCCTCGACCCGGTAGAACATGTCGAAGACCTGGGCCGATTCTTCGGCCGACATGCCCATGCCATTGTCGCGGACGAAGAACTGGTACCGGCCCCGGTGGCGGGAGCACCCCACTTCGATGATGGTCCGGGGCTTGCTGGAATCGGAGTACTTGATGGCGTTGCTGAGCAGGTTCTTGAAGATCCGGGTCATCATGGTGGGCTGGGCCTGCACGGTCGGGAGCGAGTCCTGCAGGATGAAGATCACGGCCACGTCCCGGTAGATGTGCTGGAATTCGGCCACGATTTCGTCGAGCAGCTGCTGGGTGTCGACGTCCTCCTTGCTCACGACGCCCCGCTGCACGCGGGAAACCTGGAGGATGTCGTCGACCATCTTCAGCATCTTTTCGGCCTCCTCCTTGACCATGCGGAGGAACTCTCGTCCGTCGGCGTCGAGGAACGGGATGAACTGCTCGGCCATCAGGTCGCTGACGCCCATGATCACGGAGATGGGGTTCTTCAGGTCGTGGGAGATGGTGTAGACGAAGGACTCGAGTTCCCGTGTCTTCTCGGCCAGGGCCTCGACTTCCATGTGGTGCCGGGAGTAGTCGGTGAACAGGAACATCCGTCCGAGGCAGGCTTCCTCCCGCTCCAGCACGGGGAACATCCGGCACAGGTAGCGGGGCTGGTTTTCGCCGCTGAGGACCATCTCGATCTCGAAGGTGTCGAGGTACTCCACCCGGGCCTGCAGCAGGAGTTCGAAGAACTCGCTGCTGTTGACGATGTTCGCCCGGTGCGCCTGGAAGAAGACGCTGGCGTCCATCCCCGTGCCGCCTTCGGCGGGTGGGGGGAAGATGGCGGAGAAAAGCTGGTTGGTGGTGGCGATGCGGAAATCCGGATCGGTGACCATGACGGCGAAGGGCAAATTTTCGATCAGCGCCGCGCCGAACGCGTTCGAGCGCTCCAGTTCGCGGTTGGCGGCCAGGGAAGCCGAAAGGCGCGATTCCAGTTCGGTCGTTTTCTGCTGCTCGTTGACATCCATCCGTTGTCTCTCCTCGAGAAATGAAAAATCGCGCCTGGCAAAGCCTGCCGAGCGGCGAGACGAGAGGAAGCGGGAAGGCCGAGGGGAACTTCCCATTGTCTCGGCGCGAATCCATCTTATAATGAGACGGATTTTTCCGGGAGAGGAATGAAACCGAAAATTGCCAAAATCAGGAGAACAGCATGGTGGAAAAAGAACGTGGCAGAGATGACGGCGCCGCCAGGGGCGATCTGCCCGCAAAGGGGAAAGAAAAGACGATCGTCTTGAATACCAGGGACCTGGTCCTTCTTTTCATCTTCTTCGTCGTGGTGCTGATGATCGTTTTTACCATCGGATTGATGGTGGGGCGGAATTTTGCGGAGAAACCCGCCCCCGACCTCCAAGCCAAGGGCGGCACGCCCGTGACTGACGGCATGGAACCCGGCACCAACGCCCTCTCGACCCTGACGATGCCGCCCAACCCCATGCCCCCGGCCGCCGAGGACATCGGGATGACCCAGACGGCCCAGGGGGTGGAACCTTCCCCGGTGGTCACCGACACCGCGAAACCGGTCGTGGCGGAAGAGAAGGCGCCGCCGCCCGCCGAAGAACCCCCTTCCCGCAAGGGCTTCATTGTCCAGGTTAAGGCGGTGACCTTCGAAGCCGACGCCAAGAAGGAAGCCACCCAGCTGCGCAAGAAGGGATTCCCCGGCGCCGATTTCATCCGCTCCGGCAACCCGAAGTTTCCGTTCAAGATCATTGTGGGGCGGGCCGATTCCGTCGAGGCGGCCCGGAGGCTGCTCGAGAAGGCCAAGAAGTCTTTCCCGGACGCCTTCACCGACCCCAAGCTGCCCAAGTGACGCGCGCCGATGAACGAACCTGCTGAAAAGGCCGGCCGGCTCCCCCCGTGGCTGCGGGGCGCGCGGATCGTCGACCCGGGGGGCCACGGTACGCGGAGCACCCTCCGCCGCCACGGGGTGCACACCGTCTGCGAGGAAGCGCGCTGCCCCAACCGGGGCGAGTGCTTCTCCCGCCGCACAGCCACTTTTCTCATCCTGGGCGACCGCTGCACGAGGCGCTGCGGTTTCTGCGCCGTGGACCGCTCCTCCCCGCCCGCCCGGCCGGAGGCGGCGGAACCGGAAAACGTCGCCCGGGCCGCCGGTGAAATGGGGCTGGAGTTCGTGGTGGTCACCTCGGTCACCCGCGACGATCTGCCCGACGGGGGCGCCCGCCAGTTCGCGGAGACCATCCGGGCGCTGCACGGCCTCCCGTCGCGGCCGCTGGTGGAGGTGCTGGTGCCGGACTTCGGCGGAGACCCCGCGGCGGTCGACGAGGTCCTCGCGGCCGGGCCCGACGTTTTCAACCACAACGTGGAAACCGTTCCCCGCCTGTACGCCACGGTCCGTCCGGAGGCCGTCTATCGCCGGTCGCTGGACGTCCTGCGCCGGGCGGCCGAATCGGGCCGGCCCCGTTTTGTGAAGAGCGGACTCATGGTCGGGCTGGGGGAGAGCCGGGAGGAGCTGTCGGCAGTCATGTCCGACCTGCTGGACGCCGGCTGCCGCGTTTTGACCATCGGCCAGTACCTGCGGCCTACGAAGAACAGCCTGCCGGTCGTGCGCTATGTCGAGCCCGCCGAGTTCGACTCCTTCGCGGAAGAGGGGCGGCGTTTGGGTTTCGCGGCTGTCTTTTCCGGTCCGCTGATCCGGAGCTCCTACCTGGCGCACAACCTTTTCCTGGAATTGAAGGGCGCGGCGGGCGGATGCTGATCGCCTCCACTCCCGGCGGGAAAACGGCCGCTGGGGCGGCTCTCCGCCTCTTCTCGCGACGGTCGCGAGGGACCCGGCCGAGCGGCCCGGAAAAAAATATTGATATTTCGCAATTTTTTCCTTGCTTTTCCTGGGGGGACGCGTAAAATGCCGATCTCTGTCGGTGACGCATTCAGCGTCTTTCTTTTGAGTATAGGCTGTGTATGAACCCAACGGGTTCCGCTTCATAGCCTGATAACTCCGAGACCCCGATCCAGAATCCGGCCGCAAAGCCCTTCCTGATCGGACCGCCGAAAGGCGGAATTTCGGAGATTCTTTTTCAACAAAACGATGGTTTCCGTGAGCGGGAAGTAAAACACGGCTCGAAAACTTTGACCTATTGGTGAAGTATGATCGACGAAATCATCAGGATCCGTTTGAAGGCGTACGATTACCGTGTTCTAGATCAGTCCACCTCCGAGATTGTGGACATTGCGCTTCGCACGGGTGCGCGCGTGGCGGGGCCGATCCCGCTGCCCACCAACATCAACCAGTACACCGTTCTGCGGTCGCCGCACGTGGACAAGAAATCTCGCGAACAGTTCGAGATCCGTACCCACAAGCGGTTGATCGACATCCACGAACCGACTCCGGAAACCCTCGACCAGCTCATGAAGATGGACCTTCCGGCCGCCATCGACGTGGAAATCAAGGCTTTCGGTTCTGATCACAAATAATTCCCAAAAACGGAGTTAGCGATGGTTGAAGGGCTCATTGGTAAAAAAATCGGTATGACGCAAATTTTCCGGGAAGACGGGCGCGTTGTTCCCGTGACGGTGATACAGCTCGGGCCTTGCGTTGTCGTGCAGAAGAAATCCATGGAACGCGATGGATACGAAGCCGTCCAGATGGGTCTGGCGGAAGCGCAGGCGCCTCGCAAGGTGACCAAGCCCCAGCGCGGGCACTTCCTGAAGGCGCAGGTGGCCCCGACCCGCATGCTGAAGGAGTTCAAGGCTTCGGGCGCCATGGACGACATCCAGGTCGGCCAGGAAATCACGGTCGACAACGTCTTCCAGGTCAACGAGAAGGTCGACGTCGTCGGCAAGAGCAAGGGCAAGGGCTTCCAGGGCACCATGAAGCGCCACAACTTCAGTGGCGGCGGCGCGAGCCACGGCTCCATGTCGCACCGGGCCCCGGGTTCCATCGGCGCGTCGGCTTACCCGTCCCGCGTTCTCCGCGGCATGCGGATGTCCGGGCACATGGGCGACGCCGGCGTCACCGTGAAGAATCTGGAAGTTATCCGGATTGATTCCGAGAAGAATATCGTGCTGCTCAAAGGCGCCGTTCCCGGCTTCAATGGCAGCTACGTCCTCGTCAAGAAGAAATAAGGGTCTTGGGAGTACGATCATGCCAGTTGTGGAAATCAAGAACATGAACAATGTGACGGTGGACCGAGTCGACCTGCGGGAAGACGTGTTCGGTGCGCCGCTGAGAGAAACCCTGATCTGGGAAGCCGTGCGGCACTACATGGCTTGCGGCCGCCGCGGAACTCATGCCACCAAGGGCCGGGGGGACGTGAGCGGTTCCAACATCAAGCCCTGGCGGCAGAAGGGCACCGGCCGGGCTCGCGCCGGCCAGACGCGCAACCCGGTTTGGCGGCACGGCGGCACGGTGTTCGGCCCCCAGCCCAGGGACTATTCCTATGCCTTCCCCAAGAAGAAGAGAAAGGGCGCCCTGATCTCCGCCTTGTCCGAGAAGCTGCGCAAGAACCAGATCCTGGTGGTCGACGAGCTGGGCATGTCCTCTCACAAGACGAAGGACATGGTGAAGGCGCTGAGCACGCTGGAAATTGCCGGAAAGGTCCTCATCGTGGATTCCTTGGAAAACGCCAAGGCGATTCTGTCCTCCCGCAACCTGCAGAAGGTCACTTTCGTTCCGAGCACGGGCGTCAACATCTATGACGTGCTCAACCACGCCACGGTTCTCTTCTCCAAGGCTGCCATTCTCCACCTGCAGGAGGTACTTGGCCGATGAAAGACATGTACCAGGTTCTGAAGCGCCCGCGCATCACCGAAAAGGGCGTGGATCTGAAAAACGGCGGGAATTACGCGGTGTTTGAAGTCCATGCGGACGCCGTGAAGCCCGAAATCAAGGAAACGGTGCAGAAGCTTTTCAACGTGAAAGTGGATTCTGTTCGGATCATCAACATGCCGGAAAAGAAACGGCGCATGGGCCGTCACGAAGGACATCGCCCGGGCTACAAGAAGGCCCTGGTCAAGTTGAGCAAGGGCGAGAAGATGATCGAATACTTCGACAACATCTGAGAAATCACGGTTCAGGAAGAATGCCATGGGAATTAAAACGCATAAGCCGGTAACCCCGACACGGAGATTCGCCACGCAGCTCACCTACGAGGAGCTCTCCGGGGTCGAGCCGATCAAGTCGCTCCTGGAACCCAAGAAACGCACCGGTGGCCGTAACTGCCACGGGCGCCTGAGCATGCGGCACAAGGGCGGCGGACACAAGCAACTGTATCGAATCATCGATTTCAAGCGGCAGATGGACGGTGTTCCCGCGACGGTCGCTGCTATCGAATATGATCCGAACCGTTCCGCCAACATCGCGCGGTTGCACTATGCCAATGGTGCCAAGAGCTACATCCTGGCTCCCGACGGCCTGAAGGAAGGCGCTACCGTCATGAGCGGCGTCAACGCGGACATCCAGCTCGGCAACTGCCTCCCGCTGCAGAACATCCCCGTTGGCACCTTCGTGCACAACCTCGAACTGCGGCCCGGCAAGGGCGGACAGCTCGTCCGGAGTGCCGGCTGCGCCGCCCAGCTCCTGGCCAAGGAAGGCAGCTACGGTATCATCCGCCTCCCCAGCGGCGAACTCCGCAAGGTGCTCCTGGAATGCCGGGCCACCCTCGGGCAGGTCGGCAATCTGGATCACGGGAACATTACGGTCGGCAAGGCCGGTCGGACGCGCTGGCAAGGCGTTCGTCCCACCGTGCGCGGGACGGCCATGAATCCCATCGACCACCCGCATGGCGGTGGCGAAGGGAAAACGAAGGGTGGTCGTATTCCGGTCACGCCGTGGGGCGTTCCCACCAAGGGGTACAAGACGCGCCACAGCAAGCGGACCGACAACATGATCATCAGACGGCGCAAGTAACGGAAGGAGGATACCTGAATGTCGCGCTCAATCAAGAAAGGGCCTTTCGTAGACGATCATCTCCTGAAGAAGGTCGAAGACGCCCAGGACAAAGATAAGAAGCAGGTCATCAAGACTTGGTCCCGCCGCTCCACCATCATTCCGGAAATGGTCGGGATGACGCTGGCCGTGCACAACGGGAAGAAATTCATCCCCGTGTACGTCATGGAGAACATGGTCGGGCACAAGTTGGGAGAATTCTCGCCCACCCGTTACTTCAAGGGACACACCACCAAGACGGCCAAGAAGATGGCCGCGAAAAAGTAGGGCGGAGGGCGAAATGGAAAAGCGAGCAATGGGAAGATTTCTTCAGGGTTCGGCCCAAAAGGCGCGCCTGGTCGTCGACCAGATCCGCGGTCTGCCCGTTGAGGAAGCGATGGGCCTGTTGCGCTTCTCGAAGAAGCGGGCCGCCGAAGCTGTGGGGAAAGTGCTGAAATCGGCGATCGCGAATGCCGAGTACGCCGACAAGAATATAAGCCTTGACGATTTGTGGGTCTCCCAGGCCTTCGTGGACATGGGGCCGACCAAGCACAGGCGCCGTCTGCGTCCCGCCCCCATGGGCCGGGCGTACCGCGAAAAGCGTCACGGCTGCCACGTCACGATCACCGTTTCCGATAACAGGTAGGAGGAAGTCACCTTGGGCCAGAAAACACACCCCTATGGTTTCCGCTTGGGATACAACAAGACCTGGAAATCCAGATGGTATGAAAAGAAAAATTTCGGCAAGCTCCTCAACGAGGACCTCAAGATCAAGGAAGCTCTGAAGGCCAAGTTCTACCATGCGGGAATCAGCCGGATCGAGACCGAACGCGCCGCGGACAAGCTGAGGGTTTTCATCTTCTCCGCCCGCCCCGGCATCCTCATCGGGAAGAAGGGCAAAGAGATCGAGAAACTCAAGGTGGAGCTGAGCCGTTCGACCGGACACAGCGTCGACATCAAGGCCGTGGAAGTCAAGGACCCGGAACTGGACGCCCAGCTCGTCGGGGAAGCCATCACCACGCAGCTCGAGAAGCGCGTGGCGTTCCGGCGGGCCATGAAGCGGGCCGTCGATTCCGCGATCAAAGCCGGAGCCAAAGGCGTCAAGATCCGCTGCTCCGGAAGATTGAACGGCGTGGAAATCGCCCGTTCCGAGTGGTACCTGGTGGGGCAACTCCCTCTGCACACCCTGAAGGCCGATGTGGATTACGGTTTTGCCCAGGCCTACACGACCTACGGCGTGATCGGCGTCAAGGTTTGGATCTACAAGGGCGAGAAGCTCAAGGAAAAAACCCGGAAAGACGGGAAAGGCATCGGGGAGAGATAAGCCATGTTGCAACCGAAAAGGGTGAAATACAGAAAGCAGCAAAAGGGTCGCATGAAGGGCGTCGCCCAGCGCGGGCAGAACGTGGACTTCGGAGACTACGGGCTGAAAGCGATGGAAGGCGGATGGGTCACCGACCGGCAGATCGAGGCCGCTCGTATCGCGATGACACGCTACATCAAGCGCGGTGGCAAGATCTGGATCCGCGTGTTTCCCGACAAGCCCATCACCAAGAAACCGGCGGAAACCCGAATGGGTAAAGGCAAAGGCGCCCCGGAAGGTTGGGTGGCCGTTGTTCGCCCTGGCCGGGTTCTCTATGAAATCGAAGGTGTCACGGTGGACGTGGCGACGGAAGCTTTCCGCCTGGCCTCGCACAAGCTGCCCGTGAAGACCAAATTCGTCACCAGATATGGAGCGAGCCATGTTGAAGCCGAATGAAATCCGCGAAAAGACGAAGGAAGAGCTTCAGGAAGAGCTGAAGAAGATCTCTGCTGATCTGTTCAAGCTCCGGATGAAAAGCGCCTCCGGTCAGTTGGACAAACCGAGTACGATTTCTACGCTTCGGCGGGATCTGGCGCGGGTGAAAACCGTTCTCCGCGAAAAAGAACTGAAAATACGATGAACCGGGAAGAGTGCTCTATGGAAAACACACAGCAGGAAACGGTAAACAAGAACGTCAAGGTCGGGATCGTCACGAGCAACGCGATGGAGAAGACGGTAGTCGTATCCGTCGATCGCATCATGACCCACCCGGCATTCAAGAAAATCATCCGCCGGACCAAGAAATTCATGGCCCATGACGAAGTGAATGCCTGCAACGTGGGCGATCGCGTGAAAATCATGGAATGCCGCCCCCTGAGCCGCAGGAAGTGCTGGCGTGTCGTTGAAATACTCGAGAAGGCGAAATAAGCGGAAGGAGTCGTCATCATGATCCAGATGCGGACCATTCTGAAAGTGGCGGATAATTCGGGCGCCAAGGAGATCATGTGCATCACTCCCCAGCATGGTGCACCCCGTTCCCGGGCCACCCTGGGCGACGTGATCTCGGCAACGGTCAAGGTGGCCAGCCCGGATGGAACCGTGAAGAAAGGCCAGGTTGTGAAAGCTGTTATTGTGCGTACGCGCAAGGAATACCGTCGGAAGGACGGTACGTACATCCGATTCGACGAGAATGCCGCCGTGCTGATCAACGCCGCCGGCGAACCGATCGGGACGCGCGTCTTCGGACCCATCGCCAGGGAGCTTCGTGACAAGAAGTTCATGAAGATCGTCTCTCTGGCGCCTGAAGTGATCTAATCAAGAGGCGAGGGATACTTCCATGCCCAGACTACATATCAAGAAAAATGACAAGGTGCTTGTTCTTTCGGGGAAAGACAAGGGAAAGACCGGGAAAGTCCTGAGGGTCATTCCGGAAAAGGAACGTGCGATCGTCGAGAATCTGAACCAGATTTACAAGCACGTTCGCCCGAACCCGCAGAAGAACATCAAGGGCGGGATTATCCAGAAGGAAAACCCGCTTCATGTTTCCAAACTGATGGTTGTGTGCCCTTCCTGCAACCAGCCTACCCGTACCGGCTCCAGCAGCCTCGGCGACGGGAAGCACGTGCGCGTTTGCAAGAAGTGCCGCGCCAATATCGAATGACGGGTGAATCATGAGCAGATTGAAGGAAAAATACAAGAGTGAAGTAGTTGACCTTATGCGGAAGCGTTTCGCATATGACAACGTCATGGCCATTCCGAAGATCACCAAGATCGTCATCAATATGGGCGTAGGCGAAACCATCCGCAATTCCAAGGCGATGGACTCCGCGGTCGATGAACTGCAGAGCATCACCGGGCAGAAAGCGGTTGTGACGAAGGCCAAGAAGCCGATCTCCGCTTTCAAGCTCCGCAAGGGGATGCCCATCGGGTGTTGCGTCACGCTGCGCCGGGAACAGATGTACGAGTTCCTGGACCGGCTGGTCAATATCTCCCTGCCTCGCGTCCGCGACTTCAAGGGAGTCGGCGTGCGCTCTTTCGACGGACGCGGCAACTACACCCTGGGGCTGAAGGACCAGCTCATTTTCCCGGAAATCGATTACGGGAAGGTCGAGCATGCCCGAGGCATGAACATCACCATCGTGACCACGGCCAAGACGGACGAGGAAGCCCGTGAGCTGCTGCGCCTGATGGGGATGCCCTTCAGCAAAAACTAAGCGAAGCGAGGAAAGATCGTGGCCAAGAAATCGATGATCGTCAAAAGCCAAAGAAAGCCCAAGTTCAAGGTGAGGCAGTATAACCGGTGCAAGCGATGCGGACGTCCTCACGGATATTATCGGAAGTTTCAGCTCTGCCGCATCTGTTTCCGTGACCTGGCTTTGGGTGGGGAAATCCCCGGCGTGACCAAGGCCAGCTGGTAATTCTATTATTGGGGAGCGATGTCATGAGCATGAGTGATCCTATTGCGGATGCGCTGACCAGAGTCCGGAACGCCCTGAGCGCGAAACATTCGCTGGTCGTTCTTCCCAAGTCGCGCGTCGTCGCGGATGTGGTGAAGATACTGAAAGAGGAAGGCTACGTCGAAGATTTCATGATCAAGCGCGTCAAGGGGCGGGAAGAGATTCATATCGCCCTGAAGTACGACGTGGACGGGAAGCCGGTGATCAGCTGCATCGACCGGGTGAGCGTTCCCGGAAGAAGAGTGTACTGCGGAAAGGACGAGATTCCGCCCGTACTGGGCAACCTGGGGATCTCCGTGATTTCCACGTCCCACGGCATCATGACGTCCAAGCATGCTGCCAAGGCCGGCCTGGGTGGCGAAATTCTCTGCAAGATTTATTGATGAGGGTGCGACAATGTCCAGAATTGGTAAAAAACCGATAAAGCTGCCCGCCGGAACCTCCCTGTCCCAGAAGGAAGGCGCGATTGAAGTCAAGGGCCCCAAGGGCGCCCTGACGCTCGATCTGCCGACCGGGATCAGCGTGGCCGTGACGGATGGGACCATCCACGTGGCCCGGGCCGACGAGACGAAGAAAGTGCGGGCTCTGCACGGACTGGTGCGCAGCCTGGTGAACAACATGGTGATCGGCACCAGCGCCGGTTTCGTTCGTGAGCTGGATGTTGTCGGCGTCGGCTACAAGGCCGAAGTGCAGGGCGACAAACTCGTGATGGCTCTGGGGTACTCACACCCCATCGAGTATCCGATCCCTGCCGGCATCTCCATGAAGGTGGCCAAGGCCGCGAAGAAGATCACCAACTACATCGTCACGATTTATGTCGAGGGCATCGACAAGCGGGAAGTCGGCCAGGTCTGCGCCGAGATCCGTTCGTACCGGAAGCCCGACTCCTACAAGGGCAAGGGCATCCGCTACAGCGACGAAGAGATCCGTTTGAAAGAAGGGAAGAAGACCGCATAAGTCTAAGAAATCCGAAGTATGGGTGATACGAATGACCAAGATTAGAACAAGACTTGAACGACACCTGAACAAGCATCAGCGCGTTCGCGAAACTGTCGCCGGCACGGCCGAGAAACCGCGCTTGTGCGTATTCCGTAGCCTGATGAACATTTACGCCCAGATCATAGACGACAGCGCCGGAAAGACGCTCGTCAGCGCTTCGACTCTGGACAAGGAACTCCGGGCGGCCCTCGCTTCTTCCAGCAAGAATAGGGAATCCGCCAAAAAAGTTGGGGAACTTGTGGCGAAGCGTGCGATCGAAAAAGGTATCTCACAGGTTGTGTTTGATCGTGGGGGCTACCTGTACCACGGTCGGGTGCGCAGCCTTGCCGAAGGCGCCCGAGACGGCGGACTTAAATTCTAAGTGAAGGTGGCACCGTGGATATTCATTTCAATACCAAGACGGAAGAGCAAGAGTTCAAAGAGAGCGTGGTGTCCATCAACCGCGTGACCAAAGTCGTCAAGGGCGGTAAGAATATGAGTTTCGCGGCTCTTGTGGTCGTCGGCGATCAGAAGGGGCGCGTGGGCTTCGGCAAAGGGAAGGCCAAGGAAGTCCCCATGGCCATCAAGAAGGGTGTCGAGCAGGCGAAGCGGAACATGGTCGAGATTCCCATGAAGGGGTCGACGATTCCGCACGCGACCATGGGACGGTATGGCGCCGGACTGGTCATGCTGAAGCCGGCCGGCCCGGGTACCGGTGTTATCGCCGGTGGCGCCGTCCGCGCCGTGGTCGAGGCCGCCGGTGTTTCCGACATCCTGACCAAGTCCCTCGGCTCGAAGAACCCCCACAACGTTGTCAGGGCGACGTTGGCCGGTTTGCAGGGGCTCCACCAGGAAGAGGAGATCGCCCGCAAGCGCGGGAAGTCCATTGAGGAGATCTAGTCATGAGTGCCGGCAAAACCATCAAAGTGAAATATTATCGCAGCATGATTGCGACGCCGAAGAAACACAGACTCGTCGTCAAGAGCCTTGGACTGCGCAAACTCAACCATGTTGTGGAACGCGAAGACACGCCGGCCATCCGGGGGATGGTGGCGAAAGTCCCGCACCTGGTCAAAATCATTGAATAACGGCGGTGCAACCATGGGATGTGAACTGCATGATCTTAGACGGGCCTACGGCGCCAACAAGAACCGCAAGAGGGTAGGGCGCGGGCCGGGTAGCGGACATGGAAAGACGTCGTGCCGGGGCAACAAGGGCCAGAAATCCCGGTCCGGCTATTCGCACAAGATCGGCTTCGAAGGCGGGCAGATGCCTTTGTACCGGCGCTTGCCGAAGCGGGGCTTCACGAACATCTTCCGCAAGGAATATGCCGTGGTCAACCTGAACGACCTCAACAAGCTGCCGGCCGGCACGGACGTGACGCCCGAACTGCTGGTCACGGCCGGCTTCGTGCGCAACGCCAAAAGCGAAATCAAGATTCTCGGCAACGGGAACCTGGACAAGAAGCTCACCGTGAAGGCCCACAAGTTCAGCAAGACGGCCGTGGAGAAAATCGCGGCGGCCGGTGGGACCACCGAGGTTATCAATGGCTGAGCAGGGAAACAGGGCGTTTGCGTCCATCAAGAACATATTTGCCATACCGGATCTGAGGAACCGCGTTCTCTTCATGCTGGGCATGCTGGTCGTGTACCGCATCGGATCATGGATTCCCACCCCGGGCATCAATGGCGATGCGCTCCAGGATGCCTTCACGAAAAACGCCGGTGATTCCCTGTTGGGGTTCCTCGACCTGTTCACAGGCGGGAACCTTCGGCGTTTCAGCATCTTCGCCCAGGGCATCATGCCCTACATCACGGCCTCCATCATCCTGCAGTTGATGACCATGGTTTGGCCGTACCTGGAACGGCTTTCCAAGGAAGGCGAACTGGGCCGCAAGAAGATCACGCAGTACACCCGTTACCTGACCATCGTGCTGAGCGTTTTCCAGTCCATGGCCACCGCTACGTTCCTTTTGCAGAGCCGGGTGGGCAACGAAAGCCTGGTCACAATCCCCTCGGGTCTGTTCATTTTCCTGACCATCATCACGCTGACCACAGGGACGGCATTCCTGATGTGGTTGGGCGAGCAGATCACCGACCGGGGTATCGGCAACGGCATCTCTTTGATCATCTTCGCCGGCATCGTGGCGGGTCTGCCGCACTCCCTGGCCTGGGCCTACCAGAAGATCACCGAAGGCGGCCTGCTTATCGTGGCGATCCTCACGGTGGTCATGGTCCTGGTGGTGGGCTTTGTGGTCCTGGTGGAGCGCGGTCAGCGCCGCATCCCCATCCAGTACGCCAAGCGCGTCGTCGGACGCAAGGTCATGGGCGGGCAGAGCACGTTCCTGCCGCTACGCGTGAATGCCGGCGGAGTCATCGCTATCATCTTCGCCTCGTCCATCCTGGCCATGCCCCAGACGTTGAAGTTCATGGTCAAGACCAGCTGGATGGAGGCCATCGCGCAGCAGATTTCGCACGGCTATCCGCTCTACATACTGTTGTACGCCCTCGGGATCATCTTCTTCACCTTCTTCTACGTGGGGATCATCTACAACCCGAACGAAGTGGCCGACAACATTCGCAAGTACGGCGGCTTCGTCCCTGGCATCCGGCCCGGGAAGCCCACGGCGGAACTGATCGACAAAATCATGACCCGCCTCACGTTCGCGGCTAGCATCTACCTGGTGCTCGTGGCGCTGCTGCCCGACTTCCTCATCAGCGGCGTCCAGGTGCGCGGTTTGCCCTTCGTCGGGAACTGGATGTACGACCACCTTCCCCTGTTCATCACGCAGGGACTGGGCGTGAACTTCTACTTCGGCGGC
>CAYTBK010000090.1:6459-17052 GCA_964436005.1 uncultured Acidobacteriota bacterium | reverse complement strand
TGAGGCTGGCCCGCATTTCCTTGCGCAGAATCCGGCCGACGTTGTGCATGCGCTTCCTCCCCTCTCCCCCGGCCTATCCCGATACCGCCGCCGGAGCGTGGAAGGCGGCAGGCGGCAGCGGCCCGGTGGGGCCGGTGTGGCCGGAACGGCTTTGAAAAAAGTCCTCCAGCGAGGGCCGCAACAGGGTGAACCCGCTCAGGCGGAGCTCGGCGTCCAGGATGGTCCGGATCAGGTCCGAGCGCGACGCGCCGTCCTGCAGACGGAAACGGCACTGCCAGAGGCCGTCGGCGCAGGGGGCGATGGAAAAGCCCTCGAATTTCGGGTCGGAGGACAGGATCGAAGAAATCACTTCCTCCTCCCCCTCGAACAGGCATTCGCAGAGGACGGGGCCCGCGGTCTCGGCGGCGACCAGGTCGGGCGAACCGACGGCCACCACCTTGCCCCGGTCCAGGACCACGACCCGGTCGCACAGCATTTCCACCTCGTGCAACAGGTGCGTGGACAGGACCACGGCCGAGCGCCGCCCCACCTCGTGGACCAGCTTGCGGATGTCCTGGACGCTCACCGGGTCGAGGCCGATGGTCGGCTCGTCGAGAACGACGCAGGGCGGTTCGTGGACCAGCGCGGCGGCCAGTCCGGTCCGCTGGCGGTACCCCCGGGAGATGGTCCCGATGAGCTTGTCCCGGACCTTGTCGAGGCCGCAGCGGCCGACGATGTCGGCCAGCGCGCTTTTCAGCCTTCCGCCCTGCAAGCCCCGGACGCCGGCCACGAATTTCAGGCATTCGAAAACCGTCATTTCCGGATAGAGGGGAACATTCTCCGGCAGGTAACCCAGCTTGCGCTTGGCTCCCAGCGGGTTCCGCTCCACGTCGACCCCGTCCAGGCGGCAACGCCCTTCCGTCGGCCGCATGAAACCGGCCACGATGCGCATGGTGGTGGTTTTCCCGGCCCCGTTGAGCCCCAGCAAACCGACGATCTCACCGGGGGAAGCGGAGAAGGTGACGCCGTCCACGGCGGTCATCCCGCCGAACCGTTTCACCAATCCCTCGATTTCGATCATGTCCCCTCCGTGGCTGCGGGCAAGATTCTAGCATGCCCAACCGGCAGGGGAAGAGCATTTCTTCGCCGGAACTTTCCCGATCCTGCTGCCTGTGTGTTAGAATCCGAAAGACTAAACGCCAAAGAGGATGAATTCGGACAGATGGGGACAGCGGGTGGGCAGGATCTGGCATCGTCGGGACCGGAGTCTCTTCCTCCCCGGTGGATCGCCGTCTGCGGCCTGCTTCCGGCGGACGTGGCGCTCGCCGTTTTTGCGCTGTTCCTGCTGTTCATGACCGCGGTGCGGGCCGCCGCCCTCTACCGCCCGGGCCTCCAGGCGGCCCTCCTCGCCGGAGTCGTCGCCGCCGTTTTCCTGCTCGGCCGGTGGCGGGTAAGAACCGGGCGGAAATACCGCTCCGGCGAAGCCCTGGACCTGCTGGTGCCCGCCGCGGCCATACCGCTGCTGTTCACCTGCACGGGAAACATCGTCTCCGTCTTCAGCGATTTCGACGGGGACACCTTCCTCCGGCGGCTGGACCTGGCCCTGCTGGGCGGGCACCCGTCCATCTGGCTGCAGCGAATCCACCACCCGCTGGCCACCGAGGTCCTCCAGTGGGTCTACTCCAGCTTCTACTTCATCCCCCTGCTCATCGCCGCCGCCCTTTTCCGCCAGCGGCGCCGGCCGGAGAGCGACTATTTCGTTTTCCTCACCTGCTTCGGGTTCTGCCTCTCCTACCTGGGTTATTTCCTCGTCCCCGCCGTCAGCCCCCAGTTCGGCCTGCACGGCGCATACGCCTTTCCGCTGCAGGGCGTCTGGCTTTTCCCGGACATCGTCGCCTGCCAGACGAGCCTGGAGGCCATCCACCGCGACTGCTTCCCGTCGGGCCACACCATGATGACCGTCGTCTTCCTCCACTTCGCCGCCGCGCACACGAAAAAATTGTTCCTCTTTCTTTTGCCTTTGGGCACAGCCCTTGTTTTCTCCACGCTCTACCTGCGGTATCATTATGGTGTCGATCTGCTGGCCGGGACCGTGTTCTTCCTTTTCGTCGCCTGGTCCGCCCCGGTTGTTTACCGGGCGCTCGGCGGCGGGGATTTCCGGAGCCGGCGTCCCGTCCGCGAATCCGCTGAGGAGTAGGCTGTGAAGGAAGAAGTCCTGATCCTGTACGTCGGAGGAGACGAGGAGATCGTCAAGTCCTTGCGCGCACTGCTCGAGGATTCCTCCGTGACGTCATCCGTCGCCGCCTACCCGGACATCGGCGGCGTCCCCGACCCCTACCCGGGTGCACACCCGCACGTGCTGATCGTCGAATGCCCGTCGAAAGGGCCCCGGCCGGCCGACCTGGTCAAGGCCTGCCTGCTGCGGTTCCCCGACCTGCCCCTGATCTGCCTCTCCGGTATCGAAGGGGAGGAGGACGCCATCGATGCCATCCATGCCGGCGCCACCGACTACGTGCGGAACGACAGGATGCGGCGCCTGATCCCGGCCCTGTACCGCTGCCTGCAGCGGGAAGTGGAGCAGGCCATCCTGCGCTTCACGCACGACGGGCGAATCGCCAGCGAACGGCTCTACCACACCCTGGCCGAGTCGGCGCAGGACATGATCTACATCCTCGACCGCAACGGCGTCATCGTCTACGTCAACAGTTACGCCGCCTCCTTCTTCCACATGCGCCCCGAGGACCTCATGGGCCGCCCGCTGGACCTCTTCTATTCGCACGAGGTGGCCGGCCGCCTGATCAACGCCCTGGAGAACGTTTTCCGCCAGGAGAAGGCCTTCTTCACCGAAGACCACTACAACGTCGGCGGAAACGAGATTTGGCTGAGCACCTGGATCTCGCCCCTGCGCGAGGAGACGGGCCAGGTCACCGCGGTCATGGGCATCACCCGGGACGTGACCGAAGCCAAGCGCACCGAGCAGGCCCTGGTGGAGAGCGAGGCCCGCTACCGCGACCTCTTCGAGAACGCCCCCATCGGGATTTTCCGGTCCGACGCAGTAGGGAACATGGTCCTGGCCAACCGGACCTGCTGCGAAATGCTGGGGATCCCTTGCGGGGAAGACGGGCTCAACAAGGCAGACGCCCCTCTGCCCTGCCTGTTCGACCTGCCCGGGTTCGAAGGCGGACGCGAAGAACTGCTGGCCGACAAGGCCACGCTGAGCAAGGAAGTGCGCTGGAAAAACCAGGACGGCCGCTGGGCCTGGTTCAGCTTCAACCTGCGCCGGCCACGGAACGGGAAAGGCGACTGCGAATTCGAGGGCACCGTGGAAGACATTTCCGACCGGAAGCGGGCCGAATCCCTGGAACGGGCCACGGCGGAGATCTCCCGGGCCCTGACGGCTTCCAGCCAACTCGAGGACCTCTTCCGGGAGATTCACAAGATCGTCGCCAGCCTGATGCCGGCCGAGAACCTGTTCATCGCCCTCTACGACCCCGCCACGGAGCTCATCTCGTTCCCCTATTTCGTCGACGAACACGACTCGCCGCCGGCTCCCCGCAAGCGGAAGCTGGGCCTGACCGAATGGGTCCTGAACAACGGCAAGACGCTCTTTCTGCCGGTGGAAGAACGGAAGAAATTCTTCCTGGACTCGGGCGTGTACACCTACGGGACCTCCTCCCTGGACTGGATCGGCGTGCCCCTCCTGGTCAAGGACAAGCCCATCGGCGTGCTCGCCCTGCAGACCTACCGCGGCACGTTCCGCTACCGCCAGTCGGAAGCCGAGATCCTGGAGTTCGTTTCCGGGCAGATCGCTTTGGCCATCGAGAGGAGGCAATCCGAAATCTCCCTCCGGGAGTCGGAAGCCAAGTTCCGCCTGGTGGCCGAGTCGGCGGGCGACGCCATCATCACCTGGAACGCCGCCCGGAAAGTCGTGTTCTGGAACCGGGCGGCCACCAAGATTTTCGGCTATGCGCACGAAGAGGTCGAGGGCACGCCCCTTTCCGACTACTTCCCCGAATTCAACCTGGACGAGCATGCCCGGAACGGCAAGAACACGGCGGAAGCATCCGCTCCCGACACCCATTCCCTGCCCCGGGAGATTTCCGGCCGCCGCAAGGACGGCTCTCCCCTGGTCCTGGAGATCAACACGGCCTCCTGGGAGACCGCCGAAGGCCTTCACTACACCTGCTTCGCCCGCGACGTCGGCATCCGGCGCAAGCTCGAGGAGCAGCTCCGGCACTCGCAGAAGATGGAAGCCGTCGGCCGGCTGGCCGGCGGGGTGGCCCACGATTTCAACAACATGATGACGGCCATCATGGGCTTCTCGGAGCTCATCTCCTACAAGCTGCCCTCCGACGACCCCATCCAGGCCGACCTGAACATGATCCGGGACGCCGGCGAACGGGCGGTGAACCTGACCCGCCAACTGCTGGCCTTCAGCAAGCGGCAGATCGTGCAGAAGGAAATTCTCAACCTCACGGCCATCCTGGCCGACATGGAGAAGATGTTCCGCCGCCTGCTGGGCGAGAACATTTCGCTGATGACCGAGCTGGCCCCCGACCTGGGCTGGATCAACATCGACCACGGCCAGCTGGACCAGGTCCTCTTCAACCTGGTGGTCAACGCCAAGGACGCCATGCCCGACGGCGGGAAGCTGGTGATCAGCACCGTCAACGTGGAAGTGAACGAAGACCAGGCCATTCGGGGCGAAACGGTGCCGGGTTCCTACGTGGCCATCCGGATCAACGACACCGGCTCGGGGATCGACCCGGAAGTGCGCGCATTCCTCTTCGAGCCCTTCTTTTCCACCAAGGACCCGGGGTCCGTGGGCCTGGGGCTGGCCGCCGTGCACGGCATCGTCCGGCAGAACGGCGGGTTCATCGAAGTGGAAAGCCAGAGCGGCGTCGGCACCACGTTCAGCCTCTTCCTGCCCCGGGTGCCCCACCCGGCGGAAAGAACCAGCTTCCGCGCCCAGCTCCAGGAGCACGGCCAGGTGGAAGGCGCCACCATCATGCTCGTGGAGGACGACGGCGGGGTCCGGGCCCTGGTCAAGGACATCCTGCGCTCCTCCGGCTACCGGATCATGGAGGCCGACAACGGCAACGCCGCCCTGGTGATCGAGAACGACTACGAGGGCAAGATCGACCTCCTGCTCACCGACGTCATCATGCCCGGCATCACCGGGGCGGAACTGGCCCGGACCCTCGCCGCCAAGCGCCCCGACATGAAAATCCTCTACATGTCCGGGTACACCAACGAGGCCATCGACCGGCACGGGGTACTCCAGGAAGACATCGCCTTCCTCCAGAAGCCTTTCACCACGCGCGTGCTCCTGGAAAAGGTCCGGCAGATCCTGCACAAGTGACCTGCATCACATTTCCTCCCGAAACACCGGAGACTCCCCCTCCCCGGTTCAACCGTTCCCGCCCGGCCTCCATCCAATCGGGAAAGGCGGACAGAGCGGACCGCCTGGACAAGGAGAGCGGGAAAAAACCAGCCGGGAAAAGGAGGAAGCCATGTTAGTCCAGGAAAGAGCGTTCGGGCCTTACAAGCTGGTGAAGAGGCTGGGGGCGGGCGGATTCGGGGAGGTCTGGCTGGCGGAAAAGTCCGCCGCGGAGGCCGGCACGACTTTCCGCTACGCGGTGAAGATCGCCACGGACGAAGGCGCCGACCCGGAATCCTTCCGCAAGGAAGTGAGCGCCTGGGTCACGGCCACGGGCCACCCCAACGTCCTGCCGGTGGTGGATGCGGTGATGTACGAGGGCGTGCCCGCCATCGTGACCGAATACGCCGCGGAGGGTTCCCTGGCCGACTGGATGAAGAAGAACTGCGGCACAGCCCGCAAGCGCGACGAGATCCTCTCCATCGCCATGGGCATCCTGGCCGGGCTGGCCCATCTCCACTCCCGGAACATCCTGCACCGCGACCTCAAGCCTTCCAACATCCTGCTCCAGGGAGGGGTTCCCCGCATCGCCGACTTCGGCCTGGCCCGGGTCCTCTCCTCGACGAAAAACGCCTCCCACGTCGCCGGCACGCCCGTCTACATGGCCCCCGAGGCCTTCGACGGGCACCGCAGCGTGCAGACGGACATCTGGGCCGTGGGCGTCATCCTGTACCAGCTCGTGGAAAACCGCCTGCCCTACCCGCAGAACACACCCACGGAAATCCTGAAGGCCATGCTGACCCGCGATCCGGAAGAACTTTCCCCGGCCACCCCGGAAGTGCTGAAAAAGATCGTCCGGAAAGCCCTGCAGCGCGATTTCACCCTGCGCTACGCCAGCGCCGCGGAGATGCTGGCCGACCTCAGGAAGGCCGCCGTCGAGCTGAGCGCCGCCGACAACCGGACGAGGACCCTGCCCGCCGGGATGGCCCCGGCCACGCTCAACGCCCATCAGTTTGTGGCCACGGTGCAGGATTGCCATGCCGACAGAATGAACAACCGTCAGGTGGCGGCCGCCGCCGGCGCGGCCGCCCTGCCCTTCTCGGTGCGAGCCTGCGCTTCCGCGGAAGCGAACGCGGCGACGGTCCAGGCCACCCTGCTGGCCCAGAACACCCTGGCCGCCCGGGCCGTCCCGTTCCGGCAGCCGCCGGCCACGGACGCCGTCCGCGCCGAAGACGCCCCCGCCAGGGACGGCAGCCGGAAGGGCCTGAAGAGGGCGGCCCTGGTCGCGTTGCTGCTGCTGGGAGCCTTACTGTATGTGAACCTGTCCAACGGTTTGGTGGATTCGGAAACGGCCCGGCCCTTCTCCGCCCCGTCCGCCGCGGCCGACGGTTCCGGTCTGAAGGCCGAGGCCGTCCGGACGGCGGAGTCGCTCCCCGTCTCCGCCACGGCCGCCCCGGCCGCCGGCGTCGCCGGTTCCCACCCGGCCACCGTCGTCCGCACGGTCTACATCCGGGAAAAGGCCCGCACCCGGAGCGACCGCCGCGACAACGGCGGCTCCTCCGCCTTTTCCCCCGAGGCGGGGCACGCTGTTGACCAGCCGCCCGCGGCGGTGAACGCCGGCATCCCGGAAACCCCGGTGTACCAGGCGCCGCCGGACATGGGCCCCGCTCCCGATCCCCGGCCCGCGGTCATCGACCCGCCCGTGGTGGAGCTTCCCGCCCGCCGCCCGGCGGTGGTGGAGATCCCCTCGCGCCGCCCCGTGGACTTCCCCGCGCCGCAAGTCCAGGCGGATTCCGGACAGAACGGCAACGAGAGTGGCTCGTCCTCTTCCTCGAACGGGAAGAAGAGACCCAAGCCGCCCAAGATGGACAAGGCCCCGAGCCCGACCCCGGCCCGGGTGGTCAACCTCGCCCGCCAGGCCCGGCAAGCCATCCAGGCGATCCGGAGCAAGTTCTGAGTTGAAAGGGCCTGCTAACGATTGATTTTACTGTATTTCGCCTGACGTCCGAACCGGCTATTTCGGGCGGGCAGGCGAAATCGGGTTGTTTTATGTTTACCCGCTCCCGGATTTTTGTTACTATTCACCCATATATTTACTTCAGGAGGTACACATGGAAGACAGACGTTGGGGCGACCGAGCGATGTATTTCCTAATTGGGGCTTCCATCGGCGCAACGGTTGCTCTGCTTTTTGCGCCCCGCTCCGGTTCCGAGACGCGCGAAATCATCGCGCACAAGGCTCGCGACATGCGGGAGGGCATCAAGGACATGTACCACCGGGGCAAAGACCGGGTCGTTCACGAGAAAGATGTGATCTCCCACGCCATCCAGGCCGGGAAGCAGGCCTACAAGGACGAGCGCCAGGCCAAGCTGACCAAGGAAGAATAGGATTCCCTTTTTTTTTCGCTGTCCGAATCCAGAAGTTCGAGTGCCGGGTTCGACCCCGCCGCCCTGACAGGGCCGAGGCCCGGCTCGTTTCCACAGCCGAACGATCCTAGTTATCCGGAGTGAATCATGGAATGGGCCATTGTTGCATTAATCGCTTTCCAGACGATCGTGCTGATCGTCGCCGCCGCGGTCCTGTGCCGAATGGCGGCCAAGCTGTCCCAGACCTCCGAGCAGGTCCAGAAGGTGCTGCAGACCTTTGAACCCAAGGCGCAGGAAATCTTCTCCGAAGCGCAACGGTTCATGAAGACCATTCAGCCGGTCGGCGAACAGCTCGTGGACATCAGCATCGACGTGAAGCGGATCGTCGAGGTTTCCAGGCGGACCACCGAAGAAGTCACCGACTACGTCAACGAGACGGCCAACCTCGCCCGCCGGCAGACCACCAAGATCGACGGGATGCTGACCGACATGGTCAAGAAGACGGAGGAAATCACCGACACCATTCACGGCACCGTCATCGCCCCGCTGCGGAACTTCTCCGCCATTTTTTCCGGGGTGCGCGCCGCTTTCGGTTACATGCGGGGAGAACGCCCGCACCCGGACCGGGAGCGGTTTCTCGACAGTGACGACATGAACCTGTAACATACCCGCGGCCGGCAGCCGCCCCCCGGACCCCGCCGGTCCGGGCCGCGAGGGCGGCTGGGGATGAGGGAAGTAGGTATTGTAATGCGGTTCACGACCCCATCCGGGGTCGTTTTTTTCCCCGACAGGAACTGCCAAAGGAGAGATCATGACCGAAGCCATGCAAGACCAGCTCGACACAATCGCCCAATGGGCCTTCGACGCCCGGCCCATCCTCGGCCGTTTCCACCTGTGGCTGGAGAACGTGGAAATCCAGTGGTTGCGAGGCAAGGCCGCCAAAGAGTTCACCAAGGAGATCTCCTTTCTGGAGGGCCGCATGGAGCGACTGTTCGCCGTCACCGGAGCGGTGACGGCCCTGGGAACGAAGCTCTTCGGGCGCTACGGCGAAGGTGCGGGCCTAGGCAAGAACGAGCTCAACCAGGTGAAGAAGGACGCCGACGCCATCTCGGCCTACGCCATGAGCGAGAGCCTGTGGTACCTCACCCGCCAACTGCCCGAGAACCACGCCATCATGGTCAGCCTGGGCGAGGGACTCATGCCCAAGGGCGGCGAGACGCCGGAAATGGGCTCCAACCCGCAACTGGGGTTCGGCCGCGTCTACGCCCGGCCCGAAGTGGCCCGGTGGCTGGACCAGCGCGTCGTCCGCCTTCTCAACGACAGTTCATATTCCTGGGAGGAATTCTACAAGGAATTGAAAGTGGCCGGCATCACGGTGTGGGGAACGGCCATCGACACCCTGGAAAACACCTCCCTCTTCGCGAAGGGGGCGCCGACGGGGCCCATGACGGTCCTGCACGTGTTCAACCAGCCACTGCGGATTGCCCGACCCTACGAAGGGTACATGGGCAACCTGATCCTCCCCCGCCGGGTGGTCCAGGAAGCCGCCGAAAAGGCCATCCTGATCAACTACCGCACGCCCCGGACCCTGGTGCTGGAAGCGATCCGCATCGCGTACCCCGGCATTTGCCCGGAGAACATCCACGTCTGGACGCTGCGCGGGAAAAGCCGGGAGCCCCGCATCGGCGACCTGTGGTCCGAATGGCAGCAATTGGGCGTCCACGTCGTGGACGAGGGGTGGCAACTCCCCACGGGCTATGCCGCCTTCACGGAATCGGGCACCTACGCCCCGACCTACCTGGTGGGGGACTGGAAATCCGACGACGGGCAGACCCACCTGTTCCTCTGCGACGGTTACGCCGCCTCGGCCGAAGCCATGCAGGCTTCTTCCCTGACGCCGATGCTCGGGCTCGACGCCTCGCTGGCCGTCTTCACCTCCAAGTTCGACCTGCCCTACCACAAGGAACGGAACGTCATGACGCTGGACGTGAAGTCCGCCAGCTTCCGCGAAAACCTCGAGGGGCTCACGGGAAGGCCGATCACCGACCAGGAAGAGGCCAAGTACCGCCAGATGATCAGCGACGCGGCGGAAGCCGGCCTGCCCCTGAACCGGCCCATCATGCAGGTGGACGACTTCTTCCCGGAGAAGAACTGGGACGTGCTGGCCGTCAGCGGCTACATGTGCCCCGACCCCTACTCCGGGGCCCCCGGCGTGGAGTGCCTGGAACCGGGGCTGTACAAGGTGACGGTGCGGTTGGCCGCCCCCCGGGGAGACAAGCGCATCACCTTCACCCTGCGCATGATGGAGTCGTTCGAACAGAGCCACCTCGTCTTCAAGCCGCTGCTCATCCGGTTCCTGGCCGGGGAAGACTACGCGTCCCGGGCGGTGCGGATCTCCGACTCCGGCCGAATCCGCAACGAGTTGCAGACGCTGTGCATCGAGGCGCTGGATTTCATCGGCGAGGAGAGGATCCGCATCCACTTCGACCGGATTCCCCCCGAGGTCATTTCCACGGAGAAGCAGCAGCGCCTGCGGGAAATCCTGGAGTGGTACAAGAGAAGGCACCCCCTCTGGTTTGGTTGGCTGGAAATCGGCCGGTAACGGAACCCATTCCTCTTTCAGGCGTAATAGACCCCGGGAAACGGAATCGAAGAGGGAAAGGGATCCGTGGAAATGAGAGCAGGATTGCAACCTTTGAACACAGCAGGAAACGGAACGCGTGTCGGGGCGTTGGAAGACAACGCCCTCCTCCTCAAAGCCCGCAACGGGTGCGAGGACGCCTTTTTCGAAATCGTCACCCGCTACAAGAACCCCATCGTCAACTACATGTTCCGCATGCTGGGGAACTACGAGATGGCCGTCGACCT
>CAYTBK010000090.1:0-6359 GCA_964436005.1 uncultured Acidobacteriota bacterium | reverse complement strand
CCATCGTCAACTACATGTTCCGCATGCTGGGGAACTACGAGATGGCCGTCGACCTTTCGCAGGAAGTCTTCCTGAAGATCCACCGCAACATCGAGCGCTACGACGGCAACCTCAAGTTCTCCACCTGGCTGTACAAGATCGCCACCAACACCGCCATCGACGAGATGCGCCGCCGGAAGCGGAGGCCCGTTCTCCTGCTGGAGTCGGAGACCATCCGGCCGGACTCGGAGGACGGGACTTCGTTCTTCCCCGACCCCGCCGGCGGCGACTCCCCGGAAGAGGCCATCCTCCGCCGGGAGACGGCCAGCCGGCTGGAGGCCGCCATCAACGAACTCGAACCGGAGCAGAGACAGATATTCCTTCTCAAGGAGGTGGCCAGGCTCCCCCTGGAAGAGATCAGCAAGATGACGGGCACGAAGGTGGGCACGCTCAAGTCGAAACTTTTCCGGGCCAGGGGCTTCCTCAAGGAGCGCCTGCTGCCGTACCTGAAAGGGGGGAGAGCATGAAGGACTGCCGTCGCATTCATCTCCTTTGCCCTGAGTTCCAGAGCGGGACCCTCGATCCGGCCGGGCAGGACGTCGTCCGCGACCACCTGGCCTCCTGCCCCGAGTGCATCGCTTTCTACAGCCAGGAAGCCGCCCTCGACCAGTTGGTCGCCGACATCCCGGCCGTGGCCGCGCCGGAGGGGTTCGAGCAGGAGCTGGCCTTCCGGCTGACCCTGCCGGACGAACCCGCCCTCCGCAAGGCCGGTTGGCGGAACGTCCTCCACCTGCGCCGCGCGGCCTTCGCCGCCACCGCCCTCCTGGCCGTCGCGGTTTCGGTCATGTTCTTCCTCCCGCGGGAGGCACCGGAGCCCGCTTCCCCGACCTGGGCGTCCCGGCTGGCCACCCCGGCGATCCCCACGACTCGCCAGGTGTACAAACCGATGGCCGCTCCGGCGCCCCGGATGACGTCCGCCTCCGCCCCCCTGCTGGCCGCGGCCAAACCCGTGGAAATCCCCCTCCCGGCCGCGGCGCGGCGGACGAATTCCACGCCCAGCGTCCGGCTGATTTCGCGGGACGTCGACTCCGGGAACGCCTATTACATCGAGATGCCGGCCACCTACCGGATCAGCGATTTCCGGGAGCTGGAGTCCCGCTACATCCGCGAAGTGAGTTACTGACATGTTCGCCCCGTCGTCACCCAGAACGTCCGGATCACCCCGGCGGAGCCGGGCGCTGCGCTGTCTGCCGCTGTTCCTGCTGCTCGGCTGCGTGGGAGCCTTCGCCAGCGACGAAACCCTTTTCCCGGTTGTCCCGGTCCGGCTGGTCAGCACGGCGCTGGACTTCCGCCACCCCGCACCGGCGGAGAAGGAGGCCGCGGCGAGCGCGCCCGACGAGGCGGCCGTTCTCGACGGCAGCGAGTCCTTCACCATCCTGCGGGAAGTGGTTCTCCCGGGCATCCTCATCCCCTCCCCCCGGCCCGTGGTCGTGGTCGGCCTCGGCTGGCTGTGGCGCGAATTCTCCGGCCCGTCGGTGGACATCCGGGTCCTGCTGCCCGACGCCGAACTCCGCTATCAGCCCGTGGGAACCGACGAGCGGCTGGGCATCCTGGCGGCCGAGCCGGTCACCGCCAAGGCCGGCAACCCCCAGTCCGGCATTGCGGTCATGATGGCCAGCGCCAACCGGGTTCCGGACGTCCGGTGGGTCTGCATCCCGGGGGAAGAGGCGTTCCGCATCACCCGCGCGCGGACCGCCAAAGGTTCCGGGCGGCTGCACTGGGACCCGATCCCCGACAAGGGCGTGCCCCCGTTCATGCTCCCCTTCTTCACGTCGGAAGGCGACTTCGACGGGTTCTGCATCCCGCTGCCCGATTCCGCCAGCCTGGAAGACGAGTGGGTCATCGTGGACCGCGAGCGGATCCTCGGCAGCGTGCAGAAGATCGTCGAGCGCCACGGCAGCATCCGCACCGGCTACCTGGGGGTCTTCGTCGAGGACATCCTCCCCAAGGGCAGCACCCCCGGCGTCCTGATCAAGGGAGTGACCAAGGGCTCGCCGGCCCAGAGCGCCGGGCTGGCCCCGGGCGACATCATCGTGAAGATCGACCAGACGCCCATCACCAGCGCCCGGGAGTTCATCCGCACGCTGCAGGAACTCTCCCCCTCCGTCCGCGTCAGCATCTCGGCCCTGCGGGGCGGGAAGCCGCTGCGCGCCGAGACCGTCCTCGGCGTCGTGCCCCCCCCGCCACCGCCGCTCATCCCGGCGGTCCCGACCTCCCCCCGGATGGCGCATTCCATCATGTCGGCCTCCGCCATGCGGTTCACGCCCCAGCCGGCGGGCAAGCCCTCCATCGGCGTGTCCATCCGGAACTCCTCCAAGAGCGGGGCCCCGGGCGCCGAGGTGACTTTCGTGCTCATGGGGTCGCCGGCGGCGGAAGCCGGCATCCAGGCGGGGGACGTTTTCGTCGAGGTGGACGGCAAAGCGGTGCGCTCGCTCGACGACTTCGCCAGGGCCATGTCCTCCCTGCCCCCGCGGGGGACGCCCGTGCCGGTGCGCGTCCTGCGCTCGGGCGCCGCCCGTACCCTCCGCATCCAGCCGCGCTAGCGAATCCGGCGCCGGCCGCGAAGCCGGCGGTTTCGCGCCAGCCGACCGCCCCGTTTTCGAAGGGGATGCCGGCAAGATGCCGGCGGTCCGGGCTCTTCTCCCGCCCCACCGGTATGATGAATCGTCCGCGGAATCGACGTCCGGGGCGTCTTCAGCCGGGCTGCAGCATTCCATTTCCATAACCTAAAAATTTATTCTCTGATATTTTGCCTCTTGACTAATTTTTCCGACCGGGTCTATGATGCGCGGTCGGGAAAAATCGGCCGGTCCTCGGCCCGCGCGCGGGTCGGCCAAGAGATAAAAGGAGACTCAGCATGCATTACCGCAAAGCGTTCCACCTGTTGGGAATCGCCGGGCTTGTCGCCGCCGGCCTGGCCCTGGCCGGCTGCCAGCAAAAGCAGACGCCCCGGCCCACCGGGCCCGCCGAAGTGGCCACGGTGACGGTCCAGACCGAGACGGTTACCCTGTCCACGGAACTGCCCGGGCGGATCTCCGCCTTCCTGGTGGCCGAGATCCGGCCCCAGGTGAACGGTCTCCTGCAGAGCCGCCATTTCCAGGAAGGCGCCTTCGTCAAGGCCGGCGACCTGCTCTACCAGATCGACCCCGCCCCCTACCAGTCCGCCTTCAACCAGGCCCAGGCCGCCCTGACCACCGCCGAGGCCGACCTGGTGGTGGCCGAGGCCAACCTCCCCGCCCTGCGCGCGCGGGCCGCCCGCCTCAAGGACCTGGCCGCCGCCCGGGCCGTGGGCCAGCAGGATTCCGACGACGCCGACGCCGCCCTGCGGCAGGCCCTGGCCAGCCTGGAAGCGAAGAAGGCCGCCGTGGGCATCAACCGGGCCGCCGTGGAGAACGCCCGGATCAACCTGTCCTACACCCCCATCAAGGCACCCATCTCCGGCCGCATCGGCAAGTCCAACCTCACCGTCGGCGCCCTGGTCACCGCCTACCAGCCCACCGCCCTGGCCATGATCCAGCAGCTCGACCCCATCTACGTGGACGTCACCCAGGCCAACGCGGACGTCCTCCGCCTGCGGAAGAGCCTGGAATCCGGGCAGCTCACCCGCAGCGGCACGGCCCGGAACAAGGTCAAGCTCGTCCTCGAGGACGGCTCGACCTACCCGCAGGAAGGCGTCCTCCAGTTCCAGGACGCCACCGTCGGCCTGTCCACCGGCTCCGTCACCCTGCGCATCGTCTTCCCCAACCCCCGGCAGGTCCTCCTGCCGGGCATGTACGTGCGCGCCGTGGTGGAGGAAGGAGTCAGGGAGCAGGCCGTCCTGGTCCCTCAGCAGGGCGTCATGCGCGACACGCGCGGCAACCCCGTGGCCTGGGTGGTCGACCGGGAAGGCCAGGTGGTGAAGAAGGATCTCTCGCTGGATCGCGCCATCGGAGACAAGTGGCTCGTTTCCAGCGGGCTGGCCGCCGGAGACCAGTTGATCGTGGAAGGCTCGCAGAAGACCAAGCCGGGCGAAAAGGTCAAGGCCGTCCCCTTCCGGGGCAACGCCACCGGCGCCCCGGCCGGGTCGGCCCGCTAGGGGGCCGCCATGTTGTCGAAATTCTTCCTCGACCGGCCGGTCTTCGCCTGGGTCATCGCCATCGCCATGATGCTGGGGGGCGGCATGGCGATCTACAACCTGCCCATCTCCCAGTACCCGCCCATCGCGCCGCCGTCCATCACCATCAACGCCTTCTACCCCGGCGCCTCCGCCAAGACGGTGGAGGACAGCGTGGTGCAGATCATCGAACAGAAGCTCACGGGCCTGGACAAGATGCTGTACATGTCCGCCACCAGCGACTCCTCCGGCGCCGGGTCCATCACCCTGACCTTCGCCCCGGGCACCGACCCCGACCTGGCCTGGGCCAAGGTGCAGAACAAGCTCCAACTGGCCATGCCCATGCTGCCCGAGGTAATCAAGAGCCAGGGCGTCTCCGTCAGCAAGTCCACCCGCAACTACCTGCTGCTCATCGGCCTGACCACCGACGGCGGCGACCTGGACCAGGCCGACCTCACCGACTACGCCGTCTCGCAGGTCCAGTCCACCATGGCCCGCGTCCCCGGCGTCGGCGAGTGCGAGGTCTTCGGCTCCCAGTACTCCATGCGGATCTGGATCAACCCCGACAAGCTGAACCAGTACGGCATGACCTTCGCCGACCTCGTGACCGGAATCCGCGCCTACAACGTCGAAGTCTCCGCCGGGCAGTTCGGGGGGATCCCGTCCATCCCGGGACAGCGCCTGAACGCCACGATCCTGGTGCAGTCGCTGCTGAAGACGCCGGAGGAATTCGGCGCCATCCCGCTGCGCACGAACCCCGACGGCTCGGTGGTCCGCGTCCGCGACGTCGCCCGCACCGAGTTGGCCACCGAGTTCGCCGACATCAAGGCCTCCTACAACGGGCGGCCCTCCTCGATCCTGGCCATCCGCCAGGAGGCCGGGGCCAACGCCCTGGAAACCGCGGCCGCCGTCAAGGCGAAGATGGTGGAACTCTCCCGCTACTTCCCCGCCGGCATGAAGGTCGTCTACCCCTACGACACCACGCCTTTCGTCAAGGTGGCCATCAACGAGGTGGTCAAGACCCTCGTCGAGGCCATCATCCTGGTCTTCCTGGTCATGTACCTCTTCATGGGCAACATGCGGGCCACCCTCATCCCCACCATCGCCGTGCCCGTGGTCATTTTGGGCACCTTCGGCACCCTGGCGCTCTTCGGCTTCTCCATCAACATGCTGACCATGTTCGCCATGGTCCTGGCCATCGGCCTGCTGGTGGACGACGCCATCGTCGTGGTCGAGAACGTCGAGCGCGTCATGGGCGAGGAGGGCCTGTCCCCGCGCGAGGCCACCCGCAAGTCCATGGGCGAGATCACCGGGGCGCTGGTGGGCATCGGCCTCGTGCTCTCCGCCGTGTTCGCCCCCATGATGTTCTTTCCCGGCTCCACCGGCATCATCTACCGCCAGTTCTCCGTCACCGTCATCGCCTCCATGCTCCTGTCGGTGGTCGTGGCCCTGGTCCTCTCGCCGGTCCTCTGCGCCACGCTGCTCAAGCCGGTGGGCAAGGGGCACGAGGCCGCCGAAACCGGCTTCCGCCTCCTGCGGCCCTTCTTCCGGCTGTTCGATTTCTGCTTCTTCTGGGTCCGGGACCGCTACACCGCCGTGGTCGGCCACTTCCTGGCCGTCAAGACCCCCTACATCCTGGTGTTCCTCCTCATCGTGGGCGGCATGGTCTACCTCTTCCGCAAGATGCCCACCGCCTACCTGCCCGACGAGGACCAGGGCGTCCTCATGACCATGGTCCAGCTGCCGGCGGGGTCGACCATGGAGCAGACCGCGGAGATGATGGACACGGTCCGCAGGCACTTCCTCGAAGACCAGAAGGAAGCCGTGCAATCCGTCATGACGGTCTGCGGGGTCAACTTCGCCGGCCGTGGCCAGAACCAGGGCATGGCCTTCGTCATGCTGCGGGACTGGGACGAGCGCCAGCGCCCCGACCTCAAGGCCAAGGCGGTGGCCGGCAAGGCCATGGGCGCCTTCGCCAGGATCCGCAACGCCCAGATCTACGCCTTCCCGCCGCCGGCGGTCCTCGAACTCGGGAACGCCAAGGGCTTCGACTTCATGCTGCAGGACCGCGGCGGCCTCGGCCACGCCCGGCTGATGGAGATCCGCGGGCAGCTGCTCGGCATGGCCGCCAAGGACCCGCGCCTGACCGCGGTCCGCCCCAACGGCATGTCCGACGTGGCCCAGTACAAGGTGGACATCGACTGGGAACGGGCGGGCATCCTGGGCG
>CAYTBK010000089.1:3428-17132 GCA_964436005.1 uncultured Acidobacteriota bacterium | reverse complement strand
CCAGAGGTCGCACAGAGGATCACAGGAAAGGCAACTCGAACAGCATGTCCAACAGAACCCCCTTTCTTCGGCAGAACCTGCGCATCGCCCCAGTCCAGAAGTTGACGCTGACGCCTGCGCTGCTCCAGAAGATCGAGCTGCTCACCCTGTCCCGGCTCGAGCTGAACGACCTGGTTTCGGCCGAGCTCGTCCAGAATCCGGTGCTGGAAGACATTTCCGAACACTCCGACACGGTTTCCCTGTCCGAGCTGACCCGCGAGCGGGAAGGCGCCCAGGACGACGGCGCCCCGGCCGACAGTTTCGACGACATCGACTACGGCAGCTTTTTCACGGAGTACCTGGACCCCGGGTACCGGACCCAGGAACACAACGAAGACAGCGAGCGCCCCGAGTTCGGGACCTTCGCCGTGAAGCCCGTCTCCCTCTCCGAGCACCTCGCCTGGCAGCTGGCCCTGGCCGAAGTCCCGCCCCCCGTGCAGCGGGCCGCCGAGGCGGTCATCGGCAACCTCGACGAGGGCGGCTGGCTGACCGCCACCCCCGAGGAGATCGCCCAGTCGGCGGCTTGCACCGTGGAAGAGGCGGAGCGGGCCATCGCCACGGTCCAGGACTTCGACCCGCCGGGCATCGGGGCGCGGGACCTGCGGGAATGCCTGCTCATCCAGCTGCGCCAGGTGGACGAGGAGGGCTCCCTGGCCTGGGACGTCCTCGACCGGCACGCCGGGCTGCTGGAGGCGGGGGACATGGTGGCCATCGCCGCGGCCGAGAACGTCCCGTTGCACGAGGTGGAGGAAGCCCTCGGGGTCATCCGCCGGCTGACGCCGCACCCGGGCCTGCAGTACCAGTCCGACAGCACCCTGTACATCCAGCCCGAGGTGACCATCCGCAAGATCGGCCAGGAGTACGTCATCATCCTCAACGACGACGGCATGCCCAAGCTGAGGGTCAACACCTTCTACCGCAAGATGCTGGAGGAGGGGAAGACGCGCGGCGAGGACCGCCGCTTCCTGCGCGAGAAGTACAAGAGCGCAGTGGAGCTCATCCGCAACCTGGACCACCGCAAGCGCACCATCTACCGGGTCTGCGAGATCATCGTCGAACGGCAGAAGGATTTCCTGGACAACGGCTTCGCCTGTCTCAAGCCCATGCAGCTGCGCGACGTGGCGGAGGAGCTCAACCTCCACACCTCCACCATCAGCCGCGCCGTGACCAACAAGTGGGTGAACTGCCCGCAGGGCATCCTCGAGCTGCGCAAGTTCTTCACCCTGGGCTTCAAGACCGACAGCGGCGAAGACATGTCGGTGCACAACCTGAAGGAGAAGATCCGGACCATGATCGCGGCGGAATCCGCCGCCGCGCCCCTGTCCGACGACGAGATCACCCGGCGGCTCAACCGCGGGGGCGTGGAGATCAAGCGCCGCACCGTCGCCAAGTACAGGGAAGAAATGAAAATACCCAATTCGCGGGAAAGGCGGGACAAGCAAGTTCCCGCCAGGAAGCCCGCCGGCGAACCCGTTTTGTCGGGCGGGAAATGACGGCCAGGGGGACGGGGTCCCCCCAATACAACCCAATGGAGGATCCATGAACATCCAGATTACCGGGCGACACCTCGAAGTGACCGAAGCCATCAGGGATTTCGTCAACAAGAAGGTTGAAAAATTCCCCAAGCTTGTCGGCTCCGTGTGCGATTTCAGTGTCATCCTTACGGTAGAACGCCACCGGCAGATAGCGGAGTTCGTCCTCACGACGAAACTGGGCACCTTCAACGCCACCGAAGACTCCAAGGACCTGTACCAGTCCATCAGCTCCGCCGTGGAGAAACTGGAGAAGCAGGCCCGCAAGAGCAAGGAGCGCCGCACGGACCAGTCCCGCGCCACGGACAAGGAGACCCTGCACGAGAAGATCCTGGCCACCATCAACGACATCGGCGCCGTCTCCGACCTGGCGGCCAACCCCACCGTGATCAACCTGCACATGGACACGCGGCCCATGGCCGTCGAGGAAGCCATCCACGAGCTGCAGATCAGCGCCGGCAGCTTCGTCGTGTTCATCAACTCGCAGACCGAGAAGACCAACGTCCTCTACCGGAGAAAAGACGGCCATTACGGTTTGATCCACCCCTAACATGCATATAGAAGAAGTGGTTGTCAGAAAAAATCCCCAACCGTCCACGACGGTAGGGGATTTTCTTCTGCACAACCCGGAACGGCTGACGCTGCGGCTGGGCGAGGGCCACCGGTTCACCGACAAGGTCATATCGCACAAACAGCTGCAAAAGCTGGGCATGGCCCTGACCGGCTTCACGGACTACCTCGAGCCCGGCATCGTGTACGTTTTCGGGAACGCGGAAAACCGCTTTCTCAGCACCCAGACCCCGGAGCGCCGCCGCGAAATCTTCGCCGCCATCGACCCGGCCCTGATCTCCTGCATCCTGATGACCAACGACCTGCCCACCCCCGTCGAGCTCGAGGAGTTCGCCCTGGGGAGCGGGATTCCCGTCCTGGCCACGAACTGGGACAGCTCCACGGCCATGTACGTCTTCACGGAGTACTTCGAAACCTGCCTCTCGCCCCTGCTGGCCGTCCACGGCTTGCTCATGGACGTTTTCGGGGTCGGCGCCCTCATCCTGGGGGAAAGCGGCATCGGCAAGAGCGAATGCGCCCTGGAGCTCATCCTGCGCGGTCACCGCATCGTGTCCGACGACATGGTGGAGATTCGCGCCGTCGGCAACAACCGCCTCATCGGATCCGCGCCCCCGCAGATCCAGAACATCCTGGAAATGCGGGGCATCGGGATCGTGGACGTGCGGGAGCTCATCGGCGTTTCCGCCATCCGCAAGAAGAAGCACGTCAATTTCATCATCGAGCTCATCCGGTGGGAGCCGGGAACCAGTTACGACCGGCTGGGGCTTTCCGTGCAGAAGAAGGAGTTCTTCGGCGCCATGCGCCCCTTCATGACGATCCCGGTCGCAGCCGGACGCAACATTGCAACCCTAGTGGAAGTGGCCTGCCGCGTCTACCTCATCCGGGAGCATGGCCGCCACCCCATGGGCAGCTTTTTGAACTTCATAGACCCCGGCGGGGAGTACGCCGGCGAAGAAGGAGAAGAACCATGATCCCTTGCCTCGTCATCACGCACGGGCAGTTGGCCAGCGAGCTGGTGGCTTCCGCCGAAATGATCGTCGGCGAGATCGCCCACATCCACCCGCTGTGCATCGGCTGGCAGGACGACGTCAACGAGTCCCGCGAGGAGGTCGCCCGCTTCCTGAAGAGCATCGACACGTCGAAAGGCGTCATGATCCTCACCGACATGTTCGGCGGCACCCCTTCCAACCTGGCCATGTCGTTTCTCAACGAGGCCCGGGTGGAGGTCATCACCGGCGTCAACCTGCCCATGATCATCAAGGCCGCCACCCAGGGCGAGTCGGAAAGCCTGGCGGCGCTGGCGGACAAGATCTGCGAGAAGGGGCGCAGCAACATCAGCGTCGCCTCCCGCGTTCTCGAGGAGAACGACTAGGCGACCCGGCCCGAAAAGAGAAAACACCACCAGATTGCCCGGAGCGACGCCATGATCCGACAGAGCCTCACCGTAAAGAACGCCCGCGGCCTGCACGCCCGGGCCGCCGCGCGCCTGGTCGCCGTCACCGGCCGCTTCGCCTCCCGGATCCATTTTTCCCGGGAGGGCCTCCAGGAGTGGATCGACGGGAAAAGCATCCTGGGCATCCTCATGATGGCCGCCTCGTGCGGAACCGTCCTGAACGCCACCGTCGAGGGGGAAGACGAGGAAGTCGCCATGCAGGCCATCCGGGAGCTGTTCGAAGCCTGTTTCATGGAGCCGTCGGGATCATGAAAACCTATCGCGGAAAAGGGGTTTCCCCCGGCATATCCATGGGCCACGTCCTCAAGGCGGACAGCGGCCTGCCTCCCTCCTTCAAGATCCGCCTGTCGGCGGAAGGGGCGGAAAGGGAGCTGGGCGTCTTCGAGGACGCGCTCCAGGAGACCACCGCCCAACTCAAGCGCATCCACGACGTGGTGGACGCCCACCTCGGGGCCGAGCACTCCCGCATGGTGGAGGCCCTCATCCTCATCCTGCACGACGTGCATTTCGCCGGCGCCATCCGCGAACACATCCGCCAGGAGTGCGTCAACGCCGACTGGGCGGTCAAGGTCGTGGCCGACCGGGTCAGCAGCATCTACGCCGGCCTGGAGGACCCCTTCTTCCAGGAGAAGGCCCACGACATCCGGGACCTCTCCTCCCGGCTCATCCGCAACATCTGGGGCCGGGCCGGCAGCTTCGACCACGAGGAGTTCCTGAACGTGATCGCCGTGGGAACCGAGGTCAGCTTCTCCATGCTCAGCGAGAAGCACTTCCCCCACCTGAAAGGCCTCGCCGCCGACAAGGGGGGCTGGACCTCGCACACGTCCATCATCGCCCGCTCCCTGCGGATCCCTTCCGTCATCGACCTGCAGAACATCACCAGCGAAGTCGTGACCGGCCAGTTCGTCATCATCGACGGCAACGAGGGACTGCTCATCGTCGACCCCGACGAGGAGACCAAGCGCCTCTACGAGGACCTGGTCACCCGCGAGCCGAAGGTGACCGGCCCCCTGTACCCGCTCACCCGGGTGGGCCGGAAGGGGCTCGAGGGCCTGCACGTGTTCCTGAACGCCGAGTACCCCTTCTCCGAAGGCGACTCGCCCGACAGCGGCGTCGAGGGCGTGGGGCTCTTCCGCTCGGAGTTCCTCTGCATGGGGAAGCGCCCGCAGGACCTCACCACGCAGGACCACGCCGCCGTCTACGCCGAACTGGCGCGGCGCTTCCGCCCGCTGCCCGTCAACATCCGGACCATGGACCTGGACGCCCGGCGGGCGGGATTCGGCGTGGACGCCACGGCTCATCCCGCCATGGGCCTGCGCGGCATCCGGCTCTCCCTCCGGCATCCCGAGTTCTTCGTGCCCCAGCTCAAGGGCATCCTCATGGCCGCCGGCGAGGGCAACCTCTGCGTCACCTTCCCCTTCGTCACCTCGGCCGAAGAGATGGCCGAGGCGAAGGAGATGTTCCACGACCTCGCGCGACTGATGGAAGTGCCCCCGGAGCGCGTCCCCCGGGTCGGCTGCATGCTGGAGATCCCGAGCAACATCTTCATCATCGAGGACCTGGCCCGCCACGCGGACTTCTTCACCCTCGGCACGAACGACCTGGTGCAGTTCTTCCTGGCCATGGACCGCTCCGAGGCTTCCCCCAGCTTCAGCCCGGCCCACCCGGCCGTCCGGCGGGCCCTGCAGCAGTTACGCCGGGAGACCGAACGCTGCCGGCGGGAAGTGATCTGCTGCGGGGAGATGGCCTCGCACCCCTTCTACCTGATGTCGCTCCTGGCCCTGGGTTTCCGCCGCCTGAGCGTGGACCAGGCCTACCTGCCCATGATCCGTTTCTTCGAGGAACAGCTGAAGGAAGCCCAACTGGAGGCCTTCCTCGCCGCGCTTTCGGAACTCGGCAGCCTGCGCGAGATCGAGCAGCTCCACCTCCGGCGCCTGCCCGAATTCTTTTCCACCCGCTTCGCCCGCACCGTGGTGCAGCTGTTCCGGGTGGGCATCTGACGGTCGACCGAGTTTTTTTTGCCGCCGGGCCACCTCGCCATTGACAAACGGTTTTTTTCGGCTATCCTGTGCAAGGTTCTTTTGAGTTCGACGCGCCGAAGTGGTGGAACTGGCAGACACGCTAGGTTCAGGGTCTAGTGGGCATTGCGCCCGTGGGGGTTCGAGTCCCCCCTTCGGCACCATCCATATGGGGCGCACCGGAAACGGTGCGCCTTTTTCGTCTCGGCATTGCGTGCCCGGACACTTCCAGGCCACCAGGAGGAAAATCATGCGTTACGTCATCGGCAGCGACCATGCCGGTTTCCCCATGAAGGAGTTCCTTCGCCGCGAACTGGCTTCCCTCGGATTCGAGATGGAGGACGCCGGCGTCTTCGACACGAACCCGGCCGACTACCCCGACGTGGCCAAGGCGGTGGCCCGCCGCGTGCTGTCGCGCTCCGGCGACCGCGGGATCCTGGTCTGCGGCAGCGGCATCGGCATGTCCATCGTCGCCAACCGCTTCCCGGGCATCCGGGCCGCCCTCTGCGCCAACGAGACGGTGGCGGAGCTTTCCCGCCGCCACAACGACGCCAACGTCCTCGTCCTGCCCGGGCGTTTCCTCACCGAGGAGGAAGCCTTGCGCATGGTGAAGATCTGGTCGGAAACGCCCTTCGACGGCGGTCGCCACCAGGCGCGCGTGGAAAAGATCGACGCGTAGCGTCCCGAATCGGCCGAACGCCAAAAAACTCCCGGCCGGGCGGGGGAGCTGGTTCACGATGGGAAAGACCAAGGTCCTGGTGATACTCGTTGAAACCTTTTCCCGACGGACGGTGGTGGACATGCTGTCCTCCGACCCGTCCGTCGAGGTGGTGGGGGCTTACGCCACCTGCCAGATGGGGCTCCTCAAGATTCCCCGGCTGGCGCCCGACGTCGTGCTGGTGGACGCCAGGCTGCCCGCGCTGGACACCCAGACCTTCCTGCGGGACCTGAAGAAGGATTGGCCGACCCTGCCACTCATCCTGTGCGGGACCCCTTCCGAAACGGGCTTCTTCGGCGGTTTCCACGCCGTTTCCGACGCCTTTTGCGAACGGGTGGCCCTCCCCGATGCCAACCTTTCCTCCGCCGCCGCCCTGCAGGCCATTCGGGAGACCCTCCTGCGGAAAGTCCGCTCGGCCAGCGAGCAAAAGAAGGCCCAACCGGCCACCCCGCTCCCCCTGGTTCCGCCTCCGTTTCCGCCGCCGCTCCCGCTTGCGCCCGTCCGCCTGCCGGAAGCGCCCGAAAACGCGCCCAGGGCGGCAGCCGGGCGGCTGGACGTGCTGGCCATCGGCATATCCACCGGCGGGCCCAAGGCGCTGCAGGAAGTGATCCCCCGCTTTCCCGCCGACCTCCCGGTGCCCGTGCTCGTCGTCCAGCACATGCCCCTGAAATTCACCCGCCTGCTGGCCGACAGCCTGAACGCGGCCGCCCAGCTCACCGTGCTGGAAGCCGAAGACGGCATGCCGGTCCGGGACGGGTTCGTGTACCTGGCCCCGGGCAACTACCACATGACCGTGGAGAGAAACGTGTCCGGAACGGTGGTGCGCACCAGCCAGGAGCCGCCGGAAAACGCCTGCCGGCCGGCCGCCGACGTGCTCTTCCGCTCCCTCCCGCCCGTCTACGGGGCCCGCATCCTGGCCCTGGTCATGACCGGCATGGGGCAGGACGGGCTGAAGGGCTGCGCCGCCATCCGGCAGTCCGGCGGCTACATCGTCACCCAGAACGAGGCCAGCAGCACCGTCTGGGGCATGCCCGGCGTGGTGACCAAGGCCGGCCTGGCCGACATGTGCCTGCCCCTGACGGAAATCGCCTTCCACGTCATGAACCGGCTCTCGAACGGCCGGGACTGGCGCCCCCCCCGGCCGGCCTGACCCTTCCCCGCCCCGCCCGGGCGCCCGGCGACGCGGCCGGCGCGCCGAAACCACAAAGACACCAAACAGTGGGAGTCCACAAATAGCGGCCCGCCCATCGCAGTGGGTGTCCATGATTCACTGACTCCTGTGCCTTCGATGTGCCTTGGTGGTCCTCCTCCCCGGACGTTCTCCGACAGGCGGGCTTCTCTCACGGGGGCACTGGGTTCGCGGAGAAGGGCAAAGGAATGAGAAAAACGCCCGGGCAAAGAGCCCTTGTGCACAAATGCAAAGATCGGAACAGGTTCAGATAGCTGCACGGAACGGCCCGGCACCCGGAGGCCGGCCCCTGGCGCTGCTTTTCCAAAGGCTGCCAACACAACGACATGAGAATTCCATTATCATTTACTAATTCCTTTTTTTATGCAACATTGCCGGATTGTGCCCGCCGCCCTGATCAGTGAGATTAGTGGTTTTCTCTCTTCGCTTTACATTCACTGATCTCTGATGTGCCTTTGTGCCTTGGTGGTCCGCCTCCCCTGCTTTCGCCCCAACGAAAAAGGCCGCCCGCAGGCGGCCTTCCGTCTCCCCGGCGCCCGGACCGGTCAGCGCAGGCGCTGGATTCGCTTGTCCAGCCTGGCCTTCTGCTGTTCGTCCAGCATCCCGTAGACGCGCCCGAACATCTCGGCCCGGAACAGGCTCATGGCCTCTTGGGCCGCTGCGCTGGCCTGGCAGGCCGCCTTCACCGCCTCGGGGTCGAAGGCGCCGGCCATGGTGGCTTTCCGGACGCTTCGGCGCGATTCCGTTTCCGCCCGGCGGAGGGCATCCGCCTTTTCCCGGCTGCCTTCCATGGCCTCCCGGATCTTGGTCCGCTGCTCCTCGGTGGGGTGGATCCCCATCAGCAGGCCGCCCAGGGGGCCGCCCCGACGCTCGCCGCGCTCCATGCCCCGGCCCGTGCCGCGGCCGTGGCGCCCGGCGCCGGGATGTTCCCCCCGTTCCCCCCGCGGGCAGGCCCCGACGGCCTCCCCTTCCCTGCCGGCCGCACCCTCGGCCCGCCGGCCGGCCCGTTCGGCCCGGGCTTCCCGCGCCCGTTCCCGGCCCGCTTCGATCTTGGCGATCTGCTCGGGCGTCAACAAAGCGCGGATTTCCGACCACATCCTGGCCCGTTCCAGGCTGGCCTGCAGCTCGATCTCGGCCAGGGCGGCGGAGGCCTTCTTCACCGCCGCCGCGTCCACGGTCGGCTTCGACTGGCTCAGCCGCAGGGTGCGCTCCGCGTCGCGACGGTCGAAGCGCAGGTCGTCCAGGCGGTCGGCGTGCGCTTCCCGCACCCCCCGCACCTTGGCCTTCTGCTCCTCGGTCAGTTCCAGCCGGGAGAACATCCGGCCGAGCGGATCCATTCCCGGACCGCGCCGCCCGCCTTCCCGGGCGGGGCGGTCCTGGGCCACGGCCGCGGCGGCCAGCAGGCCGGCCAGGGCCAGCAGGCCCAAAAACGCGTATCGTCTCGCCACACTGAATTTTCTCATGTCATCCTCCAGGTTCTTTGGGGTCGGACCCGCCAGCCGGCGCCCCTGGGGTCCCCACTCTTCCGGGCCCCGCCTCGCTTCGTCCTTCGATTCTTGAACCGGCCAGGCGGGTCTTTGTTTCAGGCGCCAACGGAAAAGGGGAACCCGCCCTCGCCCGCCCGGAACGCGGGGAGGCCGGCGTTCCCCTGCGCCGCGCGCTCGTGGGCGGTCCGGCCCGGGCCCCGCCCCCGCCGGAGGTTCCGGGGCGTGAAAAAACGCTTGCGCGTCGGTCCCGGGCGTGGTAAAAGAGACGCCGCTGTGGTGAGTATAGCTCAGCTGGATAGAGCACTGGATTGTGGCTCCAGTGGTCGTGGGTTCAAATCCCATTACTCACCCCAATATTCGAAAGGGCTTGCGATTCGCAAGCCCTTTTCCTTTTTCCGCGCTTCTCCGCGGTTCCCCCGCCGGCTGGGAAGGCCCGCGCCGGCAGGTACAAACGGCACCCTTTCGGGCCATTTGTGCCTTGGTGGTTTTCCTCCCGCGAAACCAAAAGCGGCGTTGCGGCAGGGCCCAAGGCATTTCCGAAACGATCCGGCCCCCGAAAACGTAACGAAGCCATCGGAACCGGGCGGCCGGGCATCGAACAAGAATAGCCCGGCGGGGCGCCGGGCCGGAAACGCCTCAGGGGGTGGCCTCATGCGCATCGTTTACATCGTCCCCGGCAGCGGGGGCACCTTTTACTGCCAGAACTGTTTCCGCGACAACGCCCTGGTCCAGGCCATGCGGCGCACCGGGCACGACGTGGTGATGGCGCCCCTCTACCTGCCGCTGTTCCTCGACCAGCCGGAACCGGACACCCGCACGCCCGTCTTCTTCGGGGCGGTCGGCCTGTACTTGCGGGAAAAGCTGCCCGTGCTGCGCCGCCTGCCGCTGCGCGCCCTGCGCCTGCTGGACCACCCCCGCGTGCTGGCCTGGGCGGCCCGCCGGGCCGGCTCCACCCGCGCCGACGGCCTGGCGGAGATGACGCTCTCCATGCTGCAAGGGGCGGAGGGCCGGCAGGCCGGCGAACTCGAGCACCTGGTGCGCTGGCTGCGGGAAGAGCACCGCCCACAGGTGGTCCACCTCTCCAACGCCCTGCTGCTCGGCCTGGCCCGCCGCCTGCGCGAAGACACCGGCGCCCGGGTGGTCTGCACCCTGCAGGACGAGGACACCTGGGTCGACGCCATGCCCCCGGCGGCGGCGCGGCGGGTGTGGGACGCCATGGCCTCGTGCGTGCCGCACGTCGACGCCTTCGTCGCCGTCAGCGCCAACTACGGGGAGCGCGTGCGCCCCCGGCTCGGCCTGCGCGCCGACCAACTGTGCGTGGTGCCCGTGGGCATCGACCTGGCCGGGTATGAACCCGCCCCGGCCCCCGTCGCCCCGCCGGTGCTGGGCTACCTTTCCCGCCTGACGCCTTCGCTCGGTCTGGAAACGCTGGTGGACGCCTTCATCGCCCTCCGCCGGGAACCGGGGTTGGGGGAATTGCGCCTGCGCGCCACCGGCGGGGTGGTGGGAGCCGACCGGGCCTTCCTGCACCGGCTGGACCGCCGCCTGGAGCGGGCCGGCCTGGGCGGAAGCGCCGATTGGCTGGCGGACTTCTCCCGGCCGGCCCGCCAGGCCTTCCTGCGCACGCTGACCGTGCTGTCGGTGCCGGTACCCGCCGGCGAGGCCTTCGGCACCTACCTCCTCGAGGCCCAGGCGTCCGGGGTGCCGGCGGTGCAGCCGGCCGTAGGGGCCTTCCCCGAAGTCCTGGCCGCCACGGGCGGCGGGGTGGTCTACGACCCGTCCGCCCCGTCGGCCCTGGCCGACGCCCTCCGGCCCCTCCTGCGGGACCCGGCCGCGGCCCGCGCGCTGGGGCTGCGCGGGCGGGAAGCCGTGCTCGAGCGCTTCAGCGCCGACCGCATGGCCGCCGACCTGCTGGCCCTTTACGAGTCCCTCCCCGGGAGATGACGGGAAGAGAGCGCGGCGCCGGGACGTCTCACTCCATGGAGACGACGAACTTCTGCAGCGTCTCCACCCGGCGGCCGAGCTCCCGGGCCAGGCGCAGGCCCAGCTCGGGGTGGCGCGCCGCCAGCGCGCGCAGCCGGCCCGCCTCCAGCCGCAGGGCCTGGACGCCGTCGAACACCGGCTCGGCCACCACGCCCGAGGCCTCGTCCCACAGGGCGTTCTCGCCCAGGAGGGTGTCCGGCCCGGCCAGGAAGAGGTCGCCCAGCCAGCCCTCCCGGCTGTGCTTGCAGACCTCGCAGAACCCCGTCTCCACGAGGAAGAGGTCCCGGTTCCGGTCGCCCTCCCAGAGCAGGGGCTCGTCACGGTCGAAATACTCCCGCCGGGCCAGGCAGGCGGCCTCGAAGAGGGCTTCCGGATCCAGGGCGGCGAACAGGGGGGTGGCCCGCAGCGCCTCCATGAGCCCGGCGTAGGCCTGCCGCAGCATGGGCCGCATCTTCGAAGGCTCCACCTCGGTCCAGGAAAACCCCAACGCCTCCAGCAGGAAGCGGGTCCGGCCGGAGAGGCGCACCGTCTGCGTGGCCGCGTCGCCCCGCTCGCTCAGCCAGTCCATGTGCAGCAGGAACAGCTCGGCCTGGTCCCGGAAGGCGGGGCGCTGGAAGTTCCGCTCCAGCCAGTCCACGTACGCCCGCCGGGGCAGGGCCCGGACGTGGAGCCCCAGGGCGGGGTCGCCGAGCACGCGCGCCAGGTCGGCCCGCCAGGGGTTCTCCAGGTGGAAGGTGCCGTTGGCCAGGGCCGGGCGGTCGAACAGGGTCAGGATGGCCCGGCTGACCTGGTCCACGAAGGAGAAGTCGGCCTCCTCCCCCTCCATCACCACGCCCAGCACCGCCGCCGCCTTGACCAGGGCGAAGAACACGTTTTCCTCCAGGTTTTCCTGGGGACGGCCGGTTTCCGAATGGTAGACGATGTTCCCCACCCGGTAGATGCTGGCCGTCACCCCCTGCCCACGGGCCTCGTGCAGCAACCGCTCGGCCTCCAGCTTGCTCCGCAGGTAGGGGTTGTCGGTCTTCTGGCCCATGTCGCACTGGTCCTCGGAGAAGAGGACGACCCGCTCGCCGGCCACCTCACCCAGCCCCACCGAGAGGGTGGAGACGTGGTGGATATCCTTGGGGCGGCCGGTCCGGGCGAAGTCCACCAGGCGCCGCACCGACTCCACGTTGGCCAGCCGGAACTCCTCGTACGGGCCGTAGTGCTTGACCAGGGCCGCGCTGTGGACGACGGCGTCCACCGAACCCGCCAGTTCCTCGTAGACGGGGAGGTCCAGCCCGAAGCGCTCCTGCTCCAGGTGGCCGGCGAGCACCCGAATTTTCTCCTCCCCTTCCAGGGGCCCGTCGCCGAAGCAGCGGGCCAGCCGGGCCCGCACTCGCTCACCGGCCGCGGCCGCGTCCGGGGCGCGGACCACCGCCGTCACCGCCCGCACCTCCGGCCTGGCGAGCAGGTCGCGCAGCAGGTAGCCCCCCAGGAAGCCGGTGGCCCCCGTCAGCAGGACGTGCCCGTAGCCCTTCGTTTCCGAGAGGTCCAGGCCCAGCAGATCGCCCGTGGAGCGGACGTAGCGGTCCATCCCGGCCCGGATGGCCGGCCGGGCGGCCGGGTCCTCCGCGGGCGGCGCCTCCTTGAGTTTCTCCAGGCGCCGCCGCAGGGCGTCGGTCTCCTCGGCCAGGTTGGCGGCCTGCTCCTCCACCGTCTGAAAGCGGTAGATGTCCTGCAGGTCGGCCCGGAAGTGCTTCTGCAGCCGGGCCACCAGGGCGATGGCCTTGAGGGAGTGGCCGCCGGCGAGGAAGAAGTTGTCCCGGACGCCGAGGCCCTCCACCTTCAGCACGTCCTGCCAGATCTCCAGGATCCGCTGCTCCCGCGCGTTCCGGGGCCCCACGAAGGCCGCGCCCGTGGCCGGGCGCCCCGCCGGCGGGGGCAGGGCCTTCCGGTCCACCTTGCCGTTCTCGTTGACGGGGATGCGGTCCAGGCGAACGAAGAACGAGGGCAGCATGTACTCCGGCAGCCCGCCGGCCAGGAACTCGCGCAGCCGGGCCGGGTCCGCCTCGCCCTCGGACTCGAAGTAGGCGCAGAGGTAGGTCTCCGGCCGGTCGTCCTTCCGCGCGACCACCACCGCGGCGTGCAGGCCGGGGCAGGCCAGCAGGCGTTGCTCGATCTCCCCGCACTCGATGCGGAAGCCCCGGATCTTCACCTGGGTGTCCGCCCGGCCCAGGTACTCCATCTCCCCCCCGGGCAGGAAGCGGCCCAGGTCGCCGGTCCGGTAGAGGGTGTCGCCCGGCCGGAACGGGCTGGGCAGGAAGCGGGCCAAAGTCATTTCGGGCCGGTTGCGGTAGCCCAGGGCGACGCCGGCCCCGCCGACGAACATCTCGCCCTTGGCGCCGAAGGGCACGGGGTTCAGGTCGCCGTCCAGCAGGTAGACCGACGCGTTGGCGCCGGGGACGCCGATGGGCACCGACGCCCCGCGGTCGCGTGCCGGGTCGAAGAGGTGGATCATGCAGCCCACGGTGGCCTCGGTCGGTCCATACTCGTTGAATATCTTCACCGGGTGTTCAAACTTGTCCGCCAGCTGCCGGCAGAGGTCGGCCGGCAGGTCCTCGCCGCCGACGATGAGCTTCCGTAGGCGGCGGTTGACGAAATCGAGCTCCAGGAGGATCCGCAGGTGGCTGGGCGTCAGCTTGACGATCCCCGCCTTGTCCTCCCCGACGATCC